>JAMCWK010000096.1:37804-41622 GCA_023481105.1 Acidobacteriota bacterium
ACGCGACTGCGGCATCCTGGAATTTGCGGCATCTTTGCTTGCGTACTTTCTACTGCTCGCCGATGCGGGATTTGAAAAATGGTCTGTACGGGAAGTGGCGCAGACCGGCGACGTGCGCGGGCTGGCCGGCCGCATTGTGCCGTTGCGCTTCCTTTTAGCCACGGTGATATACGGCCTGCTGCTTCTTGTTCTGCCGCTGTTCCCCGACGTGCCGCCGTTGCGGCTGGTCCTGACATTGTTCGGGCTGTGCCTGTTCGCACAGGCGCTCAACCTGAAATGGATTTTCATGGGCCAGCAAAAGATGACGCGCGTCTCCGTTGGCCTGGTCGTGGCGCAAGTGGTCTTCGCGGCCAGCGTATTTGCATTCGTACGCGGCCCGGGCGGGCTCCTGCTCGTGCCGCTGCTGCGGCTGGCCAGCGATGCGGCGCTGGCAGCGTACTTTGCCTGGGCTTTTGCAAAGGAGTACGCAGGCCTGCGCCTGCCGATCACGCTTCGAAATGCGCGAAGCATCCTGGGCCCCGGACTGACGATGGGCGTGCTGGAAATTTTGCAGGTCATCAACTACAACTTCGGCGCCGTACTGTTGGGCTTTCTCATCGGCGCGACGACGGTCGGCTGGTACAGCGCAGCCTACAAGCCGGTGACCGTCGCGCTGGCCATGCCCATGACCTACTTCCTCGGGCTCTTTCCGGCGCTCTCCAAGGTCTTCACGGAAAACCAGGATGAATTCCGCGCCACAGTGAGCCGGTCGTTGCGCCTGACATCCAGCCTGTCGCTTCCACTCGGCGTGGGCGGGGCCATGCTGGCGGGGCCCATCATTCAACTGCTTTTTGGCGCGGCGTACGCGCCAGCGGTGCCCGTGTTGCGAATTTTGGTTTGGACCGTGGTGCTGGTGATTCTGCGCGGCACGCTGGACCAGACACTCAATGCCGCCAAGTACACCGAGGTGGACCTGCGCATCGCCATGGCTGCTGCGGGAACCAACGTGGTCTTCAACTTCGTGCTGATCCCGATGTACGGAATGACTGGCTCGGCCATCGCCGCGCTCGTTTCCGAGCTTGTTTGGGTCGTGCTGGTGACGAACCGCACGAATCACTACGTCCTGCCAGTAAATCTGTTTGCCTACTTGTGGCGGCCCGTTCTGGCGGGATTGGCCATGGCGGGAGTTCTCTGGCTGGGGCAGCCGATTTTCTGGATGGTTCGCGCCGCGCTGAGCGTGGGCGTTTACTTCGGCATATTGTTCGTCCTGGGAGGAGCAAACCTGCGCGACTGGAAGAATTTCTTGCAGCGTCCCGCTGTGTAGTATTTCCTTCGTTCCAAATGTCCCGGATTCTGGATGGCTCGTTCCAAATGTCCCGGATTCTGGATGGCCACGAAAAACAAACTCTAGCCGGGGAAGAGGAGCTGTGCCAGTCCTTCCGGTGGCAGCTCGCGCTGAAGAAAATTCTGCGGAGTGCCGCAGGCAGCCAACAACGCTTCCGCGGCTAGGTAGCCACTGCGGACGGCGCCCTCCATGGTGGCGGGCCAACCGGTGGCCGTCCAATCACCCGACAAAAAGAAATTTTTCAGCGCGGTGCGCTGCGGCGGGCGCCAGCAGTCGCACCCGGGCTCCGGCGAAAACGTCGCGCGCGCTTCTTTGATGACCGTCGCTTTCACCAGCCGCGCCGCACGCGTCGCGGGCAGCACGTCCAGCAATTCCCGCTGGCAAATATTGATAATTTCCTGCCGCGAAAGCGATAGCAGCCCGTACGACGCGCTGATGACAAGCTGCAGATATTGTCCGTCGGATTCCGCGGGGCCACCGGGCGCGTGCTCGCGGAACAGACGCGACTTGTTGAATATCCACTGCGTGGTGCGGTCGAGCAGCGTGAAAAACGGTTCGGACATCACCACGCGGTCGTACCAGAAATGCACGCCGGTGATGGGTGAAGACTTCACGCCGCGAAGAACAGAAAACGCGGGCTCGCGGCTCACAACCTCCGGCGGAAGCAGTTCGAGTAAAGTGTCTTGCGGAACCGCGGCGATGAAATCATCGGCGGTGATTTCCGTGACGTCGTCGAGACGCAGCGACGTAACCGCATCACCGGCCACTCGAATTTCGCGGATAGCGGCGCGCGTGCGCACTTCCCCGCCGCGGCGCGTAATCGCTTCGCGGCAACCGTCATACAGCTCGGCCAGCGGCACCGATGGAATTCCAACCTCAAAGCCGCGGCGCGTGGAGAGAAAGCCTTTCCAAAACACTTCAATGCCGTAGCCGGCGTCGGTGCGCACGAGCTCTTCGTTGAGCGCGCTGACCAACACCACCTGCCAGAAGCGAGTAATGGCACCTTCTGTTTGCCCGTGTTTGTTCAACCACTCGAGCATGGAAATGCCGTCCGCATCGGCTGGACGCCCGGCGCTTCGCGCAATCGCCAGCATGGCTCGACCGATCGCAAATTTGTCCGCCCAACTGAGCGACGGAAATAGCGTGAACGATGGGCCGAGATGGAAAGGCGGCGCAAGCGGCGAGGATTCAATCACGCCGCGGCGCCCGCGCGTGTCCACGAAAAAAAGCCGGTTGTAATAGCGGATTTTCTCTGCGGCGCCGACGCGGCGGTAGAAATCGTCGAGGTTCGTGCAGCAGCCCAGCGTGACGTGCTGGCAATTGTCCACATGACTGCCGTCCGGCAGCCAATACGATGTGGCGCGCCCGCCGAGGTGCGGTCGGCTCTCGAACAGTCGGACGTGGCAGCCAGCTTCAGCCAGCGCGACGGCCGAGGAGAGTCCCGCGAGACCCCCGCCGATGATGATTACGCTTCTGGACTCCATGTTCGGAACTCCACCAGCCGAGCCGCGCGCGCAGCATCACCCAGACCTTGTACGCGGTGGAGAGGCGCACCTTCTCCGGACCGAAAACGTCGTACCCGCGCGCTTCGATTTCTTCCAGGATGCCGCTGTAAATGCGCGCCAGCGCCCACAGCGCAGGCTGGCTGTCCTCATCGATCAGCCGCAGCAACTCGCCGCCTTCGACATAGAATTGCCAGGCGCGGTCGGCCTCGAACGCGAGCAATTCGCGCACCTGCCGCGTCGCTGGCCCCGCCAGATCGTTTTCGCGACAGCCGAAGCGCTGCAAATCTTCTTGCGGCAAGTACACGCGCCCCATTTCGTGGTCCGCGCGGACGTCGCGGAGAATATTGGTCAACTGAAACGCGATGCCCAGTTTTTCCGCCAGCTCCAGCGCTCGCGCGTCGCGGAATCCGAAGACGTGCGTGCAACACAAGCCCACCGTGCCGGCCACGCGGTAGCAATACTCATGCAGCGATTCAAAGGTGGCATACGAAGCGATGCTCAGGTCCATCTCCGTGCCGGAGATGAGGTCGTGCAAGTAGCGCATCGAAATTTTGTAGCGCGTCACCGCGTCGTGGAACGCGGGCATGGCCGGATTGCCGGAATACTCGCCGGCCAGCGCGCGGTCCAGCGTGGCGCGCCAGGCGGCCATGCGCTCGAGCTTGGCGGAGGCCTCGCCGGGCGTGTCGGAAATGTCGTCGGCGTGGCGCATGAAGGCGTAGAGCGCGCAGAGTGCATCGCGCTTGTGTCGCGGCAAAAGAAAAATGGCGAAATAGAAATTGCGCGCGGCGGCGCGCGTGATGCGGCGGCAGTAGGCGTAGGACTGCGCGAGCGAGACGTCAGGCATTGCGGCCCGTCGCGGAAGCGTCCGCATTCTTACTGGAAAACCACGGCAGAAAGAGCCGCGTAAGCAGCGCACGGCCCAGCAAATGCGCCTGCGCGGCGCGGCTCAGCGCCGGGCGGCGCTCGAGCGTGTTGTAGCCGATGCGCTC
>JAMCWK010000085.1:0-15706 GCA_023481105.1 Acidobacteriota bacterium
TTTCTTTCGTGTAATCCACGGGCTCGAGCGTGCGCGGCCGGATGCGCTTCACATTCCACAGATGAAAAAACTCGTGCGCCGTGACGCCTTCAAATGCCGCTGGAAATCCTGTGTGAATGGCTGTGGAGTTGGAGTGCTCCATGCCGCCGCCCCCGCCGGCCACCGCCGCGCCAAAATGAAAAATGAAAAGAAACTCGTCGAACGGGACGTCGCGCATCATCGTAGTTTCCGTCGTTACGATTTTCTTCAGGCTTTCGGTCACACGTTCCTGATTCCATCCGTCCCCGTGAATCACTACGCGGATGGGCACGCTTTTTCCGGGCCCCGGCGCTTCGAAACGAAATTGCTGGAATTCGCCAATCTCCACCGGCGCATCCACCAGCGCGTCGTAATTCGCGGCCACAAATGCCGTGGAGTTTTCTCCGGGGCGAAGTGCGACGGCAACGCTCCAGCCTTCGCGCAGTCCGGTGAATGCAATGTTTGTCGTCTCACTGCGGCGCGCTGGCACATAGAAAAGAATGGTCGCCAGATTGATAAATGCATGGTCGGCAGTGAGCTGCGTACTGAAAGGCCCGGCATCGTCCCAGAAAATGGCGTACTCGATAGTCACGGCGCCGCGCCCACGCACTTGCCAGGTCTGCTTATCCAGCTTGAGGAGCGCGAGCGGCGCGCCGTCGGCGTCACGTGCCCGCACATTCTGAACGCGGTAGGCGAAATCGCGGATTTGGTACAGCGCATTCCACGCGGGAAGCTGCACGGTGAGCTCGTCGCGCACGTCAGGCACGGTCATTTTCACGCGGAAGATGTGGTGTTCGGGCTCCGCCACGGAAACTTCGTAGCGAATCGTGGCCTGCGCCGGCGCAACGAAACCGCTTGCCGACAAAACAATGAGCACGAAGAAAACTGGGAGCGACAAACCAGCATCACGAGTACGAATCATCCATGCACTCCTCTTACAGAAAAACAGTGCCTTCGACGGAAATCACTGCGGGCCCGGTCAGCTCGACCATGCCATCGTCGCGCCAGTTTACCTGCAGGTCGCCGCGTTCAAGGGCAACGATGACGCGCCGCCCGACTTTTCCCGCCAGGTGTGCGGCTACCGCGCACGCACAGGAGCCGGTGCCGGACGCCAAGGTGTGTCCCGCGCCGCGCTCCCAGAAGCGCGCTTCAATACGTTCCGCGTGCACGACGCGCACGAAGCCGATGTTGGCGCGGTCCGGAAAGTACGCGTGCCGTTCCAGCTCCGCGCCAAGGCCCATCCAGTCCAGCGCATCGAAATCTTCCACCAGCAGAATGCACTGCGGATTGCCCATGGAGAGAATCGTGGCGCTTATCGTGATATCGCCGACGGGCAACGCAAAATTTGTGATCGGTTCGCGCGCAGGCTTTGGCGGGCGAAAGGGCACGTCCACCGCGGCAAACGACGGGTGCCCGATTTCCGCACGGGTTATCCATTCACTTTCATGCTTGCCGACAAAGAAAAGCTCGCGAAGACCAACACGTGTTTCGAGTGCGATTCGCTCCAAGGAGGGCTCCCTGCGGGAAAAAATCCAGGCCGCGGCGCAGCGCAACGCGTTTCCAGAGAGGCCTGCTTCGCTTCCATCGGCATTGAAAATCCGGAAGGTGGCATCGCCAGTGTTCGATGGGCCCAGCACAACCAGACCGTCCGCGCCAACGCCGGTGTGCCGGTCGCACATGCGCAGCGCGAGTTCGCCCGGCGCAGTGGCGCCGATACTTCCCTGCTCGACGAGCAGGAAGTCATTGCCCAGACCGTGCGCTTTCACAAAAGGAATTCCGGTAGGAGCCACAGTTATGATTCCTGTTTCCGTGTGAAGTGATTCATGAGCTCACAGCGAGAACTGCGTCAGCTTAGCAAAATGTCGTGCGCGCGCGTCAATTTCTCGCCGTGTCAACGTGCGCAGCCGCTCCGGTCCGAAGCGCTCGCAGGTGAAACTGCCCAGCACCGAGCCGTACACCATGGCGCAACGCAAGGACTTGACATCGTGCTTGCCAACACTCGCCAGGTAGCCCATGAATCCGCCGGCGTAGGCATCGCCTGCGCCCGTGGGATCCTGCACTTCATCGAGCAGAAAACCGGGAATGGCAAACACGGTGTCGCCATGCACCAGCAGCGCGCCGAACTCGCCGCGCTTGATGACCAGCGTGCGCGGGCCCATCTTGCGAATCTTCGCCGCCGCGCGAAGCAGATTGTGCTCGCCGGAAAGCTGCCGCGTTTCCGTGTCGTTAATCAGCAGCACATCCACGTGCCTGAGGGTTTCGCGCAGCTCCGCCGGGGTGCGCTCGATCCAATAGTTCATGGTGTCCAGCGCAACCAGTTTCGGCCGGCGGCTCACCTGCTTCAGCACCGAACGCTGCAGCGTGGGATCAATGTTCGCCAGGAAAATGTACGGCGACGTGCGGTAGGCGCTTGGAAGCTTAGGATTGAAGGTGGCGAAGACGTTCAGATCGGTCGCGAGGGTCGTCCGGTCGGTGAAATCCGCGGAATATTTTCCGGCCCAGAAAAATGTCTTGCCGGGGGCGCGTTCGAGGCCCTGCGTGTCAATTCCCCGGCGGCGAAAAATCTCCGCGTCCCGGGCTGTAAAATCGTAGCCCACCACGCCCACAACGTTCACCTTGGTGAAAAAGCTGGCCGCGACAGCGAAATACATCGCTGCGCCGCCCAGCACGCGCTCCGCTTCGCGAAACGGCGTCTGGATGGCGTCGAAAGCCACAGAACCCACCACGAGCAAGGACATGAAGAATTCCCTTTCCTAGGAAATGTATTTGCCGATGATTGCCGCGAGCTTCTTCTTTGTCGCGGGCGGAATCATTTTACGGTCGGTGATGAGCGCCGTTTCGAGTGCCGAGGCGCATTTGCAGTCGCGCCCTTCCGGCAACGCTCGCACGACATGGCGAAGCACGTTTTGCGCGTGCTCCGCATTCTGGTTCAAGTTCTGGATGACCATGGCGATGGTGACCGCATCGTGATCGGGATGCCAACAGTCGTAGTCCGTGACCATCGCGCACGTCGCGTAGCAAATTTCCGCCTCGCGTGCCAGCTTGGCCTCGGTGAGGTTGGTCATGCCGATGACGTCAAAGCGCAACTGGCGGTAGGCGTGCGATTCCGACTTGGTGGAAAACTGCGGCCCCTCCATGCACACGTAGGTGCCGCCGGCGTGCACGCGGACTCCAGCGCGTTCGCAAGCCACGCCCAACAGCCCGGCGACCTGGGCGCACGTGGGCTTGTCGAACATGATGTGGCCGACGAGGCCGTCGCCGAAGAACGTGTCCGCGCGGTGGCGCGTGCGATCGAAAAATTGGTCGGGGATGACAAAATCCTGCGGTTTCAGATCCTCGCGCAGCGAGCCCACCGCGCTCATGGAAATAATTCGCTCCACGCCCAGCAGCTTCATGGCGTAGATGTTCGCGCGGTAGTTGATTTCGCTGGGCAGAATGCGGTGGCCGCGGCCGTGGCGCGAAAGAAACGCGACGCGCCGGCCTTCCAGTTCGCCAATCACAAAAGCGTCCGAGGGATTGCCAAACGGCGTCTTCACGCTGAGTTCGCGCGCGCCCTTCAGCCCGGCCATCGTGTAAAGGCCGCTGCCGCCAATGATGCCGATGTACACGGCTTCGGCTTTTCCTGCCATTCTCTGCTTCGCTTTTCCTCGCGCCATTTGCCGTATTCCTTGAAATGGGAGTCGTTACTTCAGCCCGACGCGGGCCAGGATTTCGCTGACCGCGCTGTAGGGATCCTTTTTGCGTCCGGCGATTTGGGCAGCCAGCGCCCCCAATGCAGCTTCGCCGAGCCCTTCCCCTGCCACGCGCTGCATCAAGCGCGCCTGCAACAATTCAAGCAGCCGCTGTTTCCAGCGCTCAATACTTTTTGCGTCGCGGCGTTCTGCGGCGGAAAAGTGCGCGCGGAACTTCTCGATGGCGGCGGTCAGCTCCGCTGTGCCTTTGTCCTCTGTCGCCACGGTGCGCACGACGGGCGGCCGCCAACCGTCGCGTTCCGGCGCCAGCGACAGCATGGCGGTCAGTTCCTGCTCGAAGCGATCCGCGCCTTCGCGGTCGGATTTGTTCAATACGAAGATGTCGCCGATTTCCATAATTCCGGCCTTGATGGCTTGCACTTCATCGCCGGAGCCGGGCATCAGGACCACCAGCGTGCAGTCGGCAAGCTTGACGATATCCACTTCATCCTGGCCGACGCCGACGGTCTCGACAAGGATGACGCGCTTGCCCGCGGCGTCGAGGAGGAGAGCCACATCCGCCGTGGTACGCGCGAGGCCGCCGAGAAATCCGCGCGTGGCCATGGAGCGAATAAACATTCCGTTGTCGGTGGCGTGGCCTTGCATGCGAATGCGATCGCCCAGGATCGCTCCGCCGCTGAACGGGCTGGAGGGGTCCACGGCCACGATGCCCACGGGAAGCTGTTGCTTGCGGTAGCGAGTGGCCAGGCGGTCCACCAGCGTGCTCTTCCCTGTTCCCGGCGAGCCCGTGATTCCAATTAAGTAGGCCTGGCCGGTGTCGGGAAAAAGCTGGCGAAGAATTCCTTCCGCGGCCGGCTCCTGGTTCTCGATGGCGGTGATGGCGCGGGAAATCGCGCGCACGTCACCCGCGCGAATCTTTTCCACCCAATTGTCTGCGGTCACACTCATTCGCTCAAATATCGCGATGAAACTGAATTAGAACCAGGAAGCCAAAGCGCTACTTTTTCCCCAGGAGCTGCCGAGCAATCACCAGCCGCTGCATCTCGCTGGTGCCTTCGCCGATGGTGCACAGCTTGACGTCGCGGTAGAACTTTTCCGCGGGATAATCCTTGACGAAGCCGTAGCCGCCGAAAACCTGCACGGCTTCGTTGGCCACACGCACGGCGACTTCGCTGGCGAAAAGTTTGGCCATGCACGACTGCGTGGTGTAGCGCGCGCCGCCGTTTTTGGCGGCCTGGTCGGCCATCCACGCCGCGCGATACGTCAGCAGACGAGCCGCGTCAATTTGCGTGGCCATGTCCGCCAGCTTGAACTGGATGGCCTGAAATTCGCTGATGGCCTTTCCGAATTGCTGCCGCTGCTTGGCGTATTTCGCAGCGGCTTCGTACGCGCCCTGGGCCATGCCCAGACCGAGCGCGGCGATGGAAATGCGTCCGCCGTCGAGAACTTGCAGGCTGTTGACGAAGCCATCGCCTTCTTTTCCCAGTAGATTTTCCGCGGGCACGCGGCAATCGCTGAAGACGACTTCGGAGGTGTCGCTGGCGCGCAGCCCGAGCTTGTTTTCTTTTTTCCCGGGCGTGAAGCCAGGCGTGCCCTTCTCGATGATGAACGCGGAAATTCCGTGCGCGCCCTTGGATTTGTCGGTGACGGCCATGGCCACGCAAACGTCGGCGTAGTGCCCGTTGGTGGTGAATGTCTTGGCGCCATTCAGGACGTAGCCGTCGGACTTTTTCTCCGCGACGGTGCGCGTGCCGCCGGCGTCCGAGCCGGCTTGCGGCTCGGTCAGCGACCAACAGCCCAACTGAGCGCCTTGCGCCAGCGGCGTCACGTATTTTTTGCGCTGCGCTTCGCTGCCCGCCTTGAAAATGTGATTCGTGCACAGCGAATTGTGCGCGGCCACAGTGATTCCGACGGAGCCGTCCACGCGGGACAGTTCTTCGATGGCAATCACGTACTCCACGTAGCCTAAGCCGGCGCCGCCGTACTCCTCGGGGAAAATGACGCCCATCAAACCCATCTCGGCAAGCTGCGGAATAATTTCGGAAGGAAAGTGCGAGACCTCGTCCCACTCCATGACGTGCGGCGCGATTTCCCCTTCGGCGAACTCACGCACGGTCCGGCGCAGTTGATCCTGCTCATCGGTAAATTTGAAATCCACAGGCACCTCGATGACGGACGCGGCCGCAAAAACGACAACCATTTATAGCACACTCGCCGCCCAGCAAACTCCGCCGGCCGGGGTGTGAATCGCGGGCGTACCCGGCATGCGCTCGCAAAGAAGGCTATTTCCTGGTGATTTCCCGCATGGCTTCGAGCGCTCGCTCGATGCCCGCGCGGCCCACGTCGTAGTGCGTGACCATGCGGATGGCGTACTTTGCAAACGGTCCCGCCAGAATGCCGCGCTTCTTAAGCTCGCCACAAATTTCCGCCGCGGTGCGCCCCGTGCCGGACACGTCAAAGCGCACGATATTCGTCATCACTTTCGAGGCGTCCAGACGGATGCCTGGCATGCGGCTAAGCTCGTCGGCCAGGAGCCGCGCGTTCTTGTGGTCGTTAGCCAAGCCCTTCGGAGATTCTTCGAGAGCAATCATGCCCGCGGCGGCCAGGACTCCTACCTGGCGCATGCCTCCGCCGAAGGATTTGCGATAGCGATGCGCTTTCTGGATGAACTCCAGCGAGCCGACGAGCATCGAACCGACCGGGGCGCCTAATCCTTTTGAGAGGCAAAACATGATCGAATCAACTTTGCTGGTGATTTCGGCGACGCCCTTTTTCAAATAATTGGCGGCGTTGAAAATGCGCGCGCCGTCGAGATGCACACGCAAGCCCAGCGCGTGCGCGTGGTCGCAGATGTCTTCAACCACGTGCGTTGGATAGACCGTGCCGCCAGCGACGTTGTGAGTGTTTTCCAGCTCAATCAGGCCGGTATCCGCTTTGTGCGGGTGCTTGATTTGCAGCATGGGCTCGATCAGCTCCCACGTGAGCAACCCGTCGGGAGCCGGAATGGCGCGCGGCATGCAGCCCGCCACAAACGACATGGAGGAAAACTCGTACTGGTTGATGTGCGCGCCGGTTTCGCAAATGACTTCCTGGCCGGGCTGCGTCCAAGTTTTGATGGCGACGAGATTGCCCATGCTTCCGGTGGGCACGAATAGCGCTGCTTCGCGCTCAAAAATCTCCGCGGCGCGCGCCTGCAAGCGGTTGACGGTGGGATCTTCGCCGTACACGTCGTCGCCGACTTCGGCTTCGGCCATAGCGCGGCGCATAGCCGGCGTGGGCTTGGTTACCGTGTCACTGCGCAGATCCACGGGAGTCAGCGCCTTCTTTGCCGCGTCCACGTCGTTACTGGTAGCTGTCATGTCCTGCATCGCTCACCTGCCCCTTGGTGCTTATCCGAGCAATTCAACAAAGACTTCATTGGAAACCGTCAAACGCTTCGCCGCGAGTTTCGCGCGCGTGCCTTCGATGGTGAGGAGGCCTTCCTTGCGCAAATCTTCCAGCCGCGAAGCAAGGCATACATTGTACCGCCGCTCGATGGCGGCGAAATCGATTCCTTCAAGCAAGCGCAGTCCCAAAAACAATTCCTCGTTGAGCGCAGCTTCCGCTCCGACAGTTTCCATCTGTTCCACCGGAATGCGGCCTTGCTGAATGGCGCTGACATACGCCGAAGCATCATGCGCGTTGGCCCAGCGGTGCGTGCCGTTGAAGGAGTGCGCGCCCGCGCCCAGCCCGAGATACGGCTCGCGGCGCCAGTATTTCAGGTTGTGCTGCGAGCGCCACCCAAGCGGCGACGCTGTAGAAGGCGCAACCAAGAGTGGTTGCGCCACGAGTGCCCAATTGGAAATCTCGTAGTGCTCATAACCAGACGTCGCCAATTGCGCGCAAGCGTGCTCGTAAAATTCGGCCATCGCGTCGTCGCTCGGCAGCGCGCTCGCGCTGTAGCGGCTGCCGCCGGCGAGCACTTCCCTGCCCAGGCGGCTGCCTTCGTCAATTTCCATCATGTAGATGGAAATGTGCGCCGGGCGGAGAGCGAGTAATTCGCCAATCGAATTTTCCCAGCTCGCGGCAGTCTGGTGAGGCAGACCGGCAATCAGGTCGCAGGAAATATTATCGAAGCCCGCCGCGCGGAGCGTTTTCACCGCCGCGAAAATGTCCGTGCGCCGGTGCATGCGCCCGGCGGCTTTCAGTTCGACATCGCTGAACGACTGCACGCCAAGGCTGACGCGATTGAATCCGGCCGCGCGCCACGCCGCCGCTTTCCCAGAAGTGATTGTTTCGGGGTCGGCCTCCAGCGTCACTTCTGTCCACGCGCAGTCAAATCTTTCTTGGAGCGCTTCGAGCACGCGCGACAACGTCGCAGGCTCCAGCAGGCTCGGCGTTCCCCCACCCACATAAACTGTGTCCACTGCCGCCTTCAACCATTTCTCAGATGATGTGGCCCACAGTTCGATTTCACGTACGACGGCTTCAACGAAGGGATTGTAAAGAGACTTTGCCACCGGTCCGGTATGGAAGTTGCAGTAGGTACACTTCGTCTGGCAGAAAGGCACCTGGACGTACACGCCGAGGGTCATGAACTTTTCTTTCGCGACGTCCAGTAATTGTGGATGAGAGCGACAATACCGCACAGCAGGAAGACGTACGCGGGCGCCATCACAGCGGATTCCCAATCGTACTTCTTAAAATAATCGAGGGCGGCGGCAATGATAAAACATCCGCCAGCGATGTAGAGGAAGGTGGCCGCCTTCATGATAGGTCATCCCGCACGACACGCACGCGCACCTCGCGCTGCCGCGGCCCATCGTACTCGCAGAAGAAAATTCCCTGCCAGTGCCCTAACCGCAATTCGCCGCCATCGATCTCCACGCTCAGCGATACACCGGTGAGCGTGGACTTGATGTGCGCGTCGGCATTGCCTTCGTAATGCTTGTACGGGCCGTCCTTGGGCACCAGGCGGTCCATGGCCGCCTCGATGTCGCGCGGCACGTCGGGGTCGGCGTTTTCGTTGATGGTGATGCCCGCCGTGGTGTGCGGCACGTAAAGATGGCACAAGCCACTTTGCACGCCTGTCTCGCGGATTGCGCGCTGCACGTCGCGCGTGATGTCGAGAAGCTCCGTGCGCCGCGAAGTTTTCACGCGCAGAGTAGCCGACAAAGCGCGGCGAGCTTCTTTGGCGGATTGATTTGTTGGACTCATCGCGTAGCAGCGGAGCGGAAGAGAGATTCGCTGCAAACACCGCAGCGGAAAATATCTTCGCTTCGCTCAGAATGACATGCAATTTAGCCGAGCGCTGCGACGGACGTCACGCCGTAAAACGAAAACCACGGCTTGGCGGCGGCCAACTTGTCGTTGACGTTCTTGATGTTCTTGACGCCCTGGTCCGCGAGCCAGTCTTCCAGCGCCTTCAGGCCCTGCTTGGCGTACACGGGCATGCCATCTTTCCACGTGGCACGGCCACAGAGCACGCCGGAAAAATTCGTCCCGGACTCGCCGGCCAGCTCCAGCGTTTCCGAAAACGTTTCGTTGCTCACGCCGGCGGACAAATAGATGAACGGTTTGGTGGCCACAGCCGCGGCTTTGCGGAAGAACTCCTTGGCCTGCTCGCGGCTGTAGGCAGATTCGCCTTTGCAGGAGCGCGTGCCGCCGACGAAAGCCATGTTGATGGGCACTTCCACTTTCATGACGTCCACGCCATAGCGATCCTTTGTGAATTCGGCCATGCTGCCCGTCACCATTTCCGGCTTCTTGCGGGCAAACTCGATGCCCTTCTCGTCGAGCGAATCGTCGTAGCAAATAAACTCGAGGAAGAACGGCACGTCCAGCGCGAGGCACTCCGCGCCGATGCGCTCCACCCACGCGTGCTTGGACTCGTTCACCTTGGGCGGATCGAACGGCGTGTAGTACAGCAGGATTTTGATGCAGTCCGCGCCCGCCTCCACCAGGCGGCGTACCGACCAGTGATCCAGCAAGTCCGGCAAGCGGCCGGGCTGCGTCGCGTCGTATCCGGTCTTTTCGTAGGCCAGCAGCAGGCCCGCATTCTTGGAGCGCGCCTTCGCAGCTTTCAGGCCGAATTCGGGGTCCAACAGAATGGCGCTGGCGTGCGGCGTGAGAATGCGCGTCACTGCTTCCTTGAATTCCGACATCATGGCCGGCGTGACGTCCTTCTTGTCCACGCCCTTGCCTTGAGCGATGGCCTTTTGCAGCGAGCCGCGCTGGTCCATAGCCGCCGCGGCAATCACGCCGCGATCGTTGGACACGGCCAGCAGCCCCTTCTTTTTTCCGGGTGTGAGCTTCATGGGACTTCCTCCGAATCGAGATAATGGCACAATGACGAACGCGTCATTTTAGCATGGGAGCACTCACGGCGAACCAGCGTGATTCCGCCGGGCTAAAGATACAGCACTTGGTGCTGGGAATTACGCACGTGCGTGCGGTGTAGCAATTCATCCAGCAAAGACAAACCAGTTCGCGCCAGGAAAGGCAGCAGATTCAGGCTGCGCTCCTGCAAACCGTGATGCGGAAACAGCGAATCAAGAATCACGCGCTCGTGTGTATCCAGCAGACCGGTGCGCGCATTCTGCGCTCGCCCGGATTTCCCGCGGAGTTTTTCAAACTGGTACAACATTTTTCGCTCGGCAGTGCTCAATGCTCCCAGCAGAGTTTTATCCAACTTTCCGATGGGCGCGCGCAACCCGCGGAGGAGTTTCTGTAAATCTTTCTCGCCCGCGGCGAACTTCTTCGTCAATCCGGCGGGCAAGTAGGCGCCTTCCATTTTTCGGCGCACATGCTGCCGCCCACGAAGAATTTCTTCAAACGTCAGACCATACTTTTTCAGCAGACGCGCTACGGAGGGTTCCACCAGCGTGAATCCGGCGCGCGGCAAAATCGCCGGCATGCGCACATTCATGTGGCGGTAGATTATTTCCGTCTGTGCGAAATAGGCGACCTCTGCAGGCCCGCCCACGTACGCCGCCGTCGGCAACAGCGCGTCCTGCAACACCGCCCGCAAAAGCGCATTCGCGCTGAAGAGTTCCGGCGCTTTTTCGAGCAGGCTTTGCAGCTCTTCGAGCGAGTAGCTCTGCGCCCCCGCGGTGAATCCGTGGTTGCGGCGGCGCAGCGGCTGGCGCTGGCCGTCCACGTTGAGAAACAACAACGTGCTCCGCTCAGTCACTTTGACCTGCGCATGGAATCCCGCGCGCTCGAGTTCCTTGTTTCGCTTCAGCAAAGCGTCCTTCAGCGCTTCGCTCTCGGTGAGCGCACGGCTGTACACTTCGATTCCCAAGTGGTGCAAGCGCGCGTCAAGGGGGTCAAGCAAGATCACGCCGCGGCCGGCAAGTACCCGGGCCATCAGCTTAGCGAACGCAAGCCCGTAGGTGTGTTCCGAGCGGTACGCAGCCGAAAGTGCTTCGCCGATTTCATTGGTAGCGGGCCCTTCCAACGACTCTGCAGCCGTGCGTGCTTCCCTGCTTACAGCTTCGCCAAGCTGAATTTCGCCGACCGAGCGACCCAGCACGGACTCCGCCGCTTCCAGTGCGAGGCGCTGCAATTGCGGGCCACGCCCCAGCCAAAACGTGTGATTCACTTCCGCAAGATCGTGGTCTTCGGTGGCCAACCAGAAAATCGGCACGGCCTCCGTGCCTTTCTCCGTCAAGTGCTGGGCTGCACGCACAGCGGTCAGCGCCTTGTAGATGCTATATGCCGGCCCACTGAAGAGGCCCACTTGCTGGCCCGTGACGACCGCCAGCGCGCCGGAAGCCAAGCGGTCGAGACTTTGCGACACGCTGGCATCGGAGCCGAATCGCTTGTTCTGTTCGCGCAGGATTTCAACCACACGCGCGCGCACGGCGGAGTCCAGTTTGACCTCGGTCGCAGAGGCCAGCAGACCCTCCTCTGTCGGCGGATGGGAGTAGAAACGCGCCACGCGCGAAAAATCATCGAGATAACAGGCGTAGAGTTTGCTGGTGTGAGGAAGCTCGCTGGAGCGGAGACAGTGGCTCTCCATGGGGGCTGTCATCATACACGGGGCGCGCAACTCCGGCAACGCATTCGGGTTGAAGTACAAAGGGCTTTGATTGCTCCAAAGATTACTTGTTATGAGAATAGATTCGGAAGTACACTGCGCATTCATGCGTGCGCCGCGTCGGTATGGAAACGCGCTGAGCCCCTACAGGCACCTCCTGGCGCTGCTGGTTTGCCTGGCGACGCTGGCGGCTTTCGCGCAACAGTCCCCGCCGAAGGATGCTCCACCTGTTCTCCGCGTGACCACGCGCCTCGTGCTGGTCAGCGCGATTGTGCAAGACAAGAAGGGCAATCCAGTCACCGACCTGACCAAGGACGATTTCATTCTCCTGGAGCGCGGCAAGGAACAAGCCATCAGCACCTTTGCGCTGGAGTCGAGCCGCGTGCTGCCACGCGAGGCTACGACCCTGCCTCCCAATACGTTTTCCAATCGCCTGGAAAACCGCACCGGGGTGCCGACGAGCATCACCGTGATTCTTCTCGACGGACTTAACACTGCGATCCAGGACCAAGCTTACGCCCGGCAGCAGGTCGTGAAGTTTCTGCAACAAATTCAGCCGCAGGACCGCGTGGCCATTTATGCGATGGGACGCAACTCCATCCGCGTGGTGCATGATTTCAGCAGCGATCCCACGGCGCTTCTCGCTGCGCTGCGCAATCAGCGGGGTCGCATCTCGCCGGAAGAGCAAGCCTCCAACGAGCCCACTGAACCCATCACTACCGGGGTGCAAGAGCTGGACGATTTCATCGCAGAATCCAGCCAGCGCATGGCCGATTTCTACACAATCGATCGCGCACTCATGACCGTGGCCGCTTTGGAAGCGCTGGCCAACCACTTGGCTCGTTTTCCCGGCCGCAAGAATCTCATCTGGGTTTCTTCGAGCTTTCCCATGGCCATCAATATTGATAATCCAAGGCCTACCGCCGACCGGCGCACCTTTTTCAGTGAGACGGAGAGCGCCTCTCGGGCCCTCAGCAATGCCAACGTCTCCATATATCCGGTGGACGCGCGGGGCTTGATGGCTGCAATCACCATGATCCCTCCAGCCACCATGCGCGGATTCAACCAGCCGTTGCGAACCGGACTCGAGGGGTTCAGGTACACAATCGATACCATGCAGTCGCTGGCCGAACGAACGGGTGGAAAAGCCTACTACAACCGCAACGACATTGATGGCGCGGTGCGCAGCGCCATGGATGATTCTCGCGTGAGTTATGTGCTCGGGTACTACCCCGCGCATGGCAAATGGGATGGACACTTCGTCGAGCTGAAGGTGAAGGTCAAACGTCCGGGGCTGCGGGTGCGCGCGCGCGCCGGGTACTTTGCCGATGCGGAAGGCAAGGCCCCACCCGAAGCAATCACGACCCTGCTGCGGGAAGCAGCCTCCAGCCCACTCGACGCCACGAGCCTTGGCTTGCAAGTGCGCGTGAATTCCGTCGAAGCGAACGGCAAGAAACTCCTCAAGCTTGCTGTGGACGTGGACACGCGGGACATCACTTTGCATCGCGAAGGCGACCGCTGGGTAGGGGCATTGGACTTTTATTTTGGTCAGCGCAGCACCGAGGGCAAGTCACTCACGGGCGTCCGGCAGACTCTCGATATGCACTTGAAAGAGGACACGTACCAGCGTTTCACCGCAAAAAAGACAGTCACGTTGAACGGGGACATGACCCTGAAGGAAGAAACCGTGCAGGTGCGCGTCGTCGTACGTGACTCGCTTACCGGCGCCGTCGGCTCGGTGAACATTCCCGTGGCACAGCTACAGCCTGCGGATTCCGTTAGTCCGCGCGCTTCCCCGCCCCGATAACCGCTTCTAGAATGCGCTCCACTTCCTTTTTCTGCGCGTCGTTCAAGGGCAAAAACGGACGGCGCGCGGGGCCGCCGTAGTAGCCCACGCGTTCCATCGCAAACTTAATTGCGGGAATGCCCAGCTTAGCGACCACGGTAATCGTCGGGTCAATCAGCCGCGCTTGCAGCTTGCGCGCCTCGTCGAAGTCTCCTTTTGCGCAGGCCTCGTAAAGTTCCACGCAGAGTTCCGGCAGAAAATCCGCCACGGCCAAAATTCCGCCGACAGCACCGAGGGCCATAGAGGGATAAAAGGTGGTGGCGGATCCAACCAATGTCAGAAAGCTGGAAGGCGCACGGTGAATGATTTCGCCGACGCGCTGCATCACGCCGGAGCTTTCCTTAATGCCGATGATATTGGGATGCTCGGCGAGCTGCGCGACCGTAGGCGCTTCCACTGCGACGCCGGTGAATTGCGGCACGGAGTAGATCAGCACCGGAATCTTCGCGGCATCGGCCACGCGCAAGTAGTGCTGCGCGTGCGCCTCGGGCGTCATTTGCGGCTTGTAGTAATACGGCGTCTTCACGAGTGCCACGTGGTAGCCGATTTCCGCGGCGCGATTGGTGCGCGCAATCGTCTCGACGGTGGAGTCCACGCCGGTTCCGGCGATGAGGATTTTGCCCTCGCCGGCGGCCTGGCGAGCAGCGGTCCAGACTTGCTCGACTTCGGCGCGACCCAAGAGCACCGCCTCGCCAGTGGAGCCGGTCACGACGTATCCAGCCACGCCGGTGCCGTTGTACTTCGTGATGTTTTCCTTCAGGCGGTCGAGCGCCAAAGCACCGTCCTGATTAAAGGGAGTAGTCAGCGGAGGAAATATGCCGTTAAGTTTCATGGTCGCATTCTATCTCAATCTGCGGCGGAGGCGCCCGAGGTAATCGGTTTCCCCGCGTGGAGGTCTTGCAACGCCGTGACGCTGACGCCGTGCTGCTGACGGGCGCGGATGCCTTGCGTGACCGCGTTCGCTGCGGACAGCGTGGTGATGCACGGGATGTTGTAGCGAATCGCGGCGCTGCGGATGGCTTTCTCGTCGAAGAAAGATTCGCGGCCCAGAGGCGTGTTGATAATCAGATCCACTTTTCCGGTCTTTACCAAGTCCACGATGTTGGGGCGTCCCTCGTTCACCTTGAACACCGGATCGGCGGCCACACCCGCCGCGCGCAATGCGGCGGTGGTGCCGCGCGTGGCAATTAGAGTGAAGCCGAGGGATTCAAGCTCACGTGCAATTGCGGCGATATTACGTTTGTCGCGCTCGTTCACGCTGATGAATGCGGTGCCGGTGCGCGGGAGACGCATTCCGGCAGCAAATTGCGCTTTGGCAAAGGCCTCGCCGAAGCTCGCGGCGACGCCCATCACTTCCCCGGTGGAGCGCATTTCCGGGCCCAGGATGGTGTCCACGCCGCGGAATTTGTTGAACGGGAACACGGGTGACTTCACCGCGAAATAGTCGCGAATGGGAATCTCCGCCACGCCATTCGATTTCACCAGAGGAAGATCGATCTCCGAGAGTTTTTTTCCGGCCATCAGCCGCGCCGCAACTTTGGCCAGCGGCACGCCGGTGGCCTTGCTGACGTAGGGCACGGTGCGCGAGGCGCGCGGGTTGACCTCCAGCACGTACACTTTCTCGTGCTGGATGGCGTACTGCACATTCATCAGGCCGACTACGTTGAGCGCCTTCGCCAAGCGCTCGGTGTAGCTACGGATCAATTTCAGCACTTCCGGCTTCAGACTGACGGAAGGAAGCACGCACGACGAGTCGCCGGAGTGAATGCCGGCCTCCTCAATGTGCTCCATGATGCCGCCGATGACCACGGTTTCGCCGTCGCAGATCGCGTCCACGTCCACTTCGGTGGCGTCTTCGAGGAATTGGTCAATCAGCACGGGTCGCGCAGAGCCCATCAGCGCCGCCTGCGCCACGTAATTGCGCACGGTTTCCAGGTCGTAAGCGATGACCATGGCGCGGCCGCCGAGAACGTAGCTCGGGCGCACAAGGACCGGCAGACCGATTTCTCCGGCGAGGCGCACGGCTTCTTCGGGCACCAGCGCCGTGGCGTTGCGCGGCTGCGGAATGTGCAATTCTTCGAGCAGGTGGCCGAAGCGGCGGCGGTCTTCGGCGAGGTCAATGGATTATCA
>JAMCWK010000085.1:15716-40859 GCA_023481105.1 Acidobacteriota bacterium
GTGTGCTCTCCGATCTTGAGTGTGGTGCCGAGAATGGGAACGCCGTTACGCTTCAATTCGAGGGCCAGGTTCAGCGGCGTTTGCCCGCCAAACTGCACGATGACACCGCGCGGCTTTTCGCGCTCGACGACGGCCATCACGTCCTCGAGTGTGAGCGGCTCGAAGTACAAACGGTCGGAGGTGTCATAATCCGTGGAAACGGTTTCCGGATTGCAATTCACCATCACCGTTTCGTAGCCGTCTTCCTTCAGCGCAAAGGAGGCGTGGCAGCAGCAGTAGTCGAACTCGATGCCCTGCCCGATGCGGTTGGGCCCGCTGCCGAGGATGACGATTTTGGGCCGCGTGTCCACATCGGCCTCATCTTCGTCTTCGTAGGTCGAATAGAGGTACGGCGTGTAGGACTCGAACTCTGCGGCGCACGTATCCACGCGCTTGAATACCGGTGCAAGCTGGTGCTTTCCGCGCGCGTTGCGGACTGCTGCCGCGGTGGTTTGCCAGATGCGTGCGAGTTGCTCGTCGCTGAAGCCTGTGCGCTTGGACTCGCGAAAAAGCTCGCGCGGGACGGTATCCAGCGTCACGCCCGCTGCGCGCTTTCCGACGGCAACGATTTCTTCGAGCTGCGCGACAAACCATGGGTCCATCTTCGTAAGACTGCAAACTTCTTCGGCGGTTAACCCGCTCTCCAGTGCGGCAAACAGCCAGTGAATGCGGTCGGGGCGCGGCGTGGTCAGTTTTTCGCGCAGCAGTGCAGGCGTAATTTCCGCCGGCGTGCGCCACGGCGTGTGCGGCTCGAGCGCGCGGACACCTTTTTGCAGTGCTTCCTTGCAGGTGCGCCCGATGGCCATTACTTCGCCGACGGACTTCATCTGCGTGCCGAGCGTGGAATCCGAGCCGGGGAATTTTTCGAACTGCCACTTCGGAATTTTCACCACCACGTAGTCAATGGTGGGCTCAAAGCACGCCGGCGTCTTGCGTGTAATGTCGTTGGGAATTTCGTCCAGCGTGAAGCCGACGGCCAGCTTGGCGGCGATTTTTGCAATCGGGAAGCCGGTCGCTTTGCTGGCCAGCGCAGAGCTGCGCGAGACGCGCGGGTTCATTTCGATTACGACCATGCGACCGTTTTCGGGATGAATGGCAAACTGGATATTCGACCCGCCCGTTTCCACGCCGACTTCGCGGATCACCGCCGCCGCGGCGTCGCGCATGATCTGGTATTCCTTGTCGGTGAGCGTCTGCGCGGGCGCGACGGTGATGGAGTCGCCGGTGTGAATGCCCATGGGGTCGAAATTTTCGATGGAACAAATGACAACGAAGTTGTCGCGGTGGTCGCGCATTACTTCCAGTTCGAATTCCTTCCAGCCGAGGACGGACTCTTCGATGAGCGCTTCGTGGACCGGGCTGGCGTCCAATGCGCGCGCGATGAGGTCCGTGAATTCCTCGTGGTTGTAAGCGATGGAGCCGCCGGTGCCGCCAAGGGTGAAGGACGGGCGAATGACGATGGGATAGCCGAGCTCGTCGGCGACCTGAATGGCCTCCTGCGCGTTGCTGACGACGGCGGAATTGGGCACGTCGAGGCCGATGCGGCGGCAGGCGTCCTTGAAGAGCAAGCGGTCTTCGGCGATTTTGATCGATTGCAGCGAGGCGCCAATCAGCTTCGCGCCGTATTTTTCGAGGATGCCCGCTTCGGCAAGTTCTACTGCAAGGTTCAGCCCGGTCTGGCCGCCTACGGTGGGAAGCACCGCGTCGGGTCGCTCCTGCCTGATGATTTGCTCGACGTACTCTGCGCGCAGGGGCTCGATGTAGGTGCGCGGCGCGAAGTCCGGGTCGGTCATGATCGTCGCCGGATTGGAATTCACCAAGACGACCTCGTAGCCCTCCGCGCGCAGAGCCTTGCAGGCTTGCGTGCCGGAGTAATCGAACTCGCAGGCCTGGCCGATGACAATCGGGCCGGAGCCGATGATTAGGATCTTGTAAATGTCGGTGCGTTTCGGCATTGTTGTGTCAAAGCTGACCGGAATTCCTTTGCTCGCCCCCCCCTCCCCCCTACTTTTATGAGATGATGTGTAACCCATTCATTCGAGTTGAGTTACGGAAATCATCATCTCGTGATAATGGCTAACCTCCGCGCAATCAAGGGGTTGATCGGACATAATTTGCGTCGTTTCGCACTCCTTGCCATTGCCCCCTTATAGCACGCTGATAATGTTAGACGCATGATGTTGCCTTTTGGTTTCATGCACGCGATGCTCCCAACCCCCTGCTTGTCGGGACAATCGAACTCGTACACCTAGCGGATGACAGCAGGCCCCGAGCCGAAGATCGGGATTTTGTGGAAGTCCCCGCGCTTTTGCATGAGTCGCGTCCAAAGATAATTTGAATGAGTTCGAAGATATTCGCTTCAAGCCTGTGTCGAACATTAGTCCGCAGGTTGTGTACATAATTGCAAGCTCTATGTCCCCTCGGGGCAGATCCTCGTCCTTGGAGATCTCGAGCGCTAACGAACCTTGACCGATCTCCACCTCGTAAAACCCGGGAGCAAGTTGCCCCACTTCAAACGCTCCATCCGGGCCAGAGACAATCCGAGCGAGCTGGCGTCCTGTCCGTGGATTCCTAAGCACTATCGGATAACCAGCAAGAATTCTCCCCGCTTTGAACTGCTCGTCCTTCGTATCAAACACTTCCTCACGAAGTGTGCCGGCGAACCGTTGTGCACGTAAAATGTGATCGCTGATCCACTTCAGTTTGAGTGTTCCCATCTCTTCGGGGACGCTGCCCTCCTTTACAATAACGACGACGGTCTCATAAAACCTTGAGCCTTCTCCAACGGCCACTCGATATTTCCCGGGCGCAAGTTTGCTGACCACCACGGCCCCACGTGAGTCAGTTTGAGATCTTTGTAATGGAGGCTCCTTACCCCATTTCTCCAGCCTTCCAACCACCACTTTCAGGCCGGAAAAGGGCTGTCCCCGATAGCCAACCAGGACGGTAAAGCTGGGTGGCATTGTGACTTCATTTTCGATGTAGACGCAGGCTTGTACGACGACGGGGCACATGATGACCACAAGAGCGGCGCCAATGCACATCAGCGCAATGGGCTGTACGGAGGTTTCTTTCAGCATCCTATGCCGGTCTCCATCAGCCGGACGAAGTCTGCAAACAAATAGCGCGAATCGTGGGGGCCGGGAGAGGCCTCCGGGTGGTACTGCACGCTGAAGAGAGGCAGCGTGCGGTGGCGCATGCCCTCGTTGGTGCGGTCGTTCAGATTGACGTGCGTAATTTCCACGTCGCGCGAGGGCAGCGAGTCCGGGTCCACGACAAAGCCGTGATTCTGCGCGGTGATTTCCACTTTTTCTGTGAGCAGATTCTTCACCGGATGGTTTGAGCCGTGGTGGCCGAACTTGAGTTTGTAAGTGCGGCCGCCGAGCGCGAGGCCGCAGAGCTGGTGTCCCAGGCAAATGCCGAAGATGGGCACGCGGCCGAGCAGTTTGCGAATGTTTTCGATGGCGAAAGTGGCCGGCTCGGGGTCGCCCGGGCCATTGGAGAGAAAGACGCCGTCCGGTTTCAGCGCGAGCACGTCTTCCGCGGAAGTTTTTGCTGGGACGACGCGGACGTCGCAATGGTGATCCACGAGAAGGCGCAGAATGTTTTGTTTGATGCCGAAGTCGTAGGCGATGACGCGGAAGCGGCGGGAACCCTCCGGAGATGCCGCCCTGAAGGGCGGCGCTACATTCGGAATCCCCAAAGCCAATTGGTCGGAGGGATGGGAAGCGAAGGGCTCGCGCAGAGTTTGGTTGGTGGGCAGCTCGACGGAGCCTTTGGACCAGTCGTAGGCGGCGTCGCAGGTGACGCGGCTGGCGAGCTCGAGTCCGGCCATGGTGGGCAGCGCGCGTGCTTCGGCGATTAGTTTTTCCGCAGGCGTTCCATCGGTGGAGACGACGCCGCGCAGCGCGCCGACGGTGCGCAGGTGGCGCACCAGCGCGCGAGTGTCAATGTCCCAGATGACGGGAATGCCATGGCGTTCGAGGTAGGCCTGCGCCGTTTCCGTCGAGCGGTAATTTGAAGGGAGCTGCGAAAACTCGCGCACGATGAGCGACTCGATATAAGGGTGGGGCGATTCTTCATCGTCGAGATTCGTGCCGACGTTGCCGATGTGGGGATACGTGAGGCAGACAATCTGGCCGGAATAACTGGGGTCGGTGAAAACTTCCTGATAGCCGGTGAGGCTGGTATTAAAAACGACTTCGCCGCCGCGACGGGCACGAGCGCCCGCCGCACGCCCGTTAAATACGCGCCCGTCCTCGAGCGCGAGAAGCGCGGGGGTTCCGTTGAGCCTCAGGTTGGCCTCCGAATGTCATCATTGCAATTCGCTGCCGGCGACCGGCAACGCGCCAAACCGTTCCACTGGCCAGTACACAAATACTGCTTTGCCGTAAATCACGTCTCCCGGGACGGGGCCGAACACGCGCGAATCGTTGGAGCTGTTGCGGTGGTCGCCGAGCACGAAAAATGAGCCTTCGGGAATGCGCATGGGCGCCAGCGAACTGCGGTCAGCAAATTGCGCCGGCACGTACGGCTCGTCGAGTTCCTTTCCGTTCACCAGCACGCGGCCCTGCTGGATTTCTACGGTGTCCCCGGAAAGAGCAATCACACGTTTGATAAACGACTTCGATTTGTCTCTGGGATACCAGAACACCACTACGTCGCCCCGCTGGATGGGCTCGAAGCGATACACGAATTTGTTGATGAAGATGCGTTCCTGGTCGGTGAGCAGCGGGGACATGCTCGTGCCTTCCACCTTCACCGGCTGGTACAGGAACACGATGATGACCGCAGCGAGACCCAGGGCGATCAGCAAATCGCGCGTCCAGTTCATCACCGCCGCGCGGATCGTCGAGAGAGACGCGCCCTGCTCTTTGGGTTGTGGACTGCTGTTGACGGGCTGTTCCATTGCGCGAAGAAGTCGTTCTTTTATACCACAGGTGCGCGCGCTAGCCAATGGCCTTCCGCGGCATTCGACAGCCCGGTGCCTCGCATCATAGGATGGCATGGATGCCTGAACGGTTTGCTCTGATTATTCCCGCGCTGAACGAAGAAGCCGTCATCGGCTTGACGCTGGATTCGCTGCGCGGCGTGCCGCTTGACCAGCTTATCGTGGTGGACAATGGCTCGACCGACCAGACGGCGGAGGTCGCGCGGGCGCACGGCGCGCAAGTGGTCAGCGAGCCGCGGCGGGGATATGGCAGCGCGTGCCTGGCGGGCATGGCCGCGCTGGGACCTGAGATCACCGTCGTCGCCTTTATGGACGGCGACGGGAGCGACGACCCGGCGGACCTGCAGCGGCTCCTCACGCCGATTGTCAGCGGAGAGGCTGATATGGTGCTTGGCTCGCGTGTGATGGGCACGAGAGAAACCGGCGCGCTCACGCCACAGCAGCGCTTCGGCAACGCGCTGGCCACTTCCCTGCTCCGCATTTTTCACGGGGCGCGCTACTCGGACCTGGGGCCGTTCCGTGCCATTCGCAGGGATGCGCTGGAGCGCCTCCAGATGCGCGACAGGAATTACGGTTGGACCATCGAGATGCAGATCAAAGCAGCACGCCACAAGTTGCGCGTGCAGGAAATCCCTGTCAGCTATCGGCGCCGCCGCGCCGGGAAGTCGAAAATCTCCGGCACGTTGCGCGGCACATTCTCCGCCGGCTGGAAAATTATTTGGACGATTTTTCGGTATTCGCTACAGGCCAAAGCGTGACCGCTACTTGATTGCGCCGTAATCGAACCAGCGGAACTCGCGGCTGATGCCGAAGGTGAAACCGCTGCGCGGGCTGTTGCGGGTGATGCCGGCAATGCCTGCCACGTCCCACTGAAAACCGCCGGCCATTATCTGCAGGCCAAAGCGGCCCTGCGAACGGCTCTCCGTGCCCACCAGGCTGGGCGAAATCGTACGCGTGCTGTGGAAGCCAGCGACTTCGCCGACCACGTTTACGCGGCGGTGCGCGGCGTAGCTGAACCCGGCGCCGAAAGTGAGCACATCGTTCTGCGTGAAGTTTGCCGCGGGGGCCTGCAAGATGGCCACGCCGGCATTCCCCATCAGGTTCAGCTTTCCAAAATGCTTTTGCACAATGAATTCAGCAAAAATATTGGAAGTGTTGGAGCCGATGCCGCGCGACTGGTTGGAATTCGGCATCTGATAGCCGAAGCGGAATCCGAGCGCGGGCCTGCGCTTCGTTTCCGAGAGCAAACGAATTTTCGTGGCGATGGAGAAATCGCCAACATCGTGCGTGGAGTTCGGACCGGTCAGCACGGGAGTGACGAAGGCGCCCACCTGCTTCTTCACGTCGAGGAAATGGTGCACGGCGCCTTCCAGTTGCACCTCGGCAATTTTCCCCACGCCCATGCGGATTTGTACGATGCCCACCGAGGTCAAATCGCCGGAGAGTCCGGAGAGCGGAAAGTCCACGTCCTGAAGAAAATCGAAGCCCACCTGAACGCGAACGGTCCCCGGCGGCACGGTCTCCGCATCCACGGTGCGCAACGGGCGGTTCTGCGCATGAAGAGGCAAGCTCAACAGCAGAAGGGTCAAAATCGTGAGGGCTGGGCGCCGCATGACGCGCCCATCCTAAATCAGGTGGGACTATTCGCCAAGAGCATAGTTGAGGATGGCCAGGGCGGCCGTCACAGCGGTTTCCGTCCGCAAAATAGTCTGCCCGAGGGAAGCTTCGACGAACTGTGCTGCGTGCGCCGCGGAAAGCTCTTTCTCCGTCCAGCCGCCCTCCGGTCCGACGGCCATACAGGCTGCACTGCTGCGCTTCCCTTGCAGAATCGCCCGCAGGGCCGGCGCATCGGCGCGCTCGGATAGCAGAACGGAAACGCCGTGCTGGGCACGTGACGCGGAAAATGCCTCCCCGGGCTGGACGGCGGGACATAACACCGGGGGCAGCAAGCGCCGCGACTGTTGCGCGGATTCCAGCAGAATCTTGTCCCAGCGCTGGGCGCGCTTCGCGGCTGCGGCGATCAAACCTCTTTCGCTGCGCGCCGCCGCAAGCGGCACGATCTGGTTTACGCCCAGCTCCGTGGCCTTCTCCAGCGCCCACTCGAAGCGGTCAAATTTTACGATGGCCAGCAGCAACGTCAAGTGTAAGCGCGCGGCCAGCGCCGGCAGTTGCTCGACCAACGCAAAGTCCACGGCGTCGCGCCCCACTCGCTCCACGCGCGCCAGCCAAATCGCCTTGCCGTCGCTCAGCTCGTACACCTGTCCCGGCTCGGCCCGCAGCACGCGGCCAAGATGGTGCGCTGCTTCGCCCGTCAGCGAAGCCGTGGCCTGCTCAAATCCTTCCACAAAGAAGCGCCTGCGCATGTTTTCAAAAGCGGGAGTTTCGCCGGACTTCACGTTTGTACATGGCCGGCTCTCAGCCGAAGATGTCTTTCACCTTTTCAAAGATGGAAGAATTGCGCTGCGCGGGGCGGCTTTCCTGCGGCAAGGTCTGGCCCAATTCCTGCATGAGCCTCTTCTGCTCGCGCGTGAGTTTCGCCGGAGTCACTACGCGGATGTTCACGTAGAGGTCGCCCTTGGTGCCGCTGTTCGGGTCGGGCAGGCCCTTCCCTTTCAGGCGGAAAATGGAACCGGTCTGCGTGCCTTCGGGGATGTGGAGATTCTCTTCCGCAGCGAGAGTGGGTACGGCGATGTCCGCCCCGAGAGCGGCTTGCGCAAAATTGACAGGAATCGTGCAGTACAGATCGGAGTTGCGGCGCTCGAAGAACGGATGCTCGCGAACTTCGAGGATGACGTAGAGATCACCCGGCGGCCCGCCATTGATGCCCGGTTCGCCTTCGCCCGTGATGCGCAATCGCGTAGTGACTCCCACGCCAGGCGGAATGCGAATTTCCAGCATGCGCTCGCGCTCGACGCGGCCATCGCCTTGGCACGCTTTGCACGGCTCACGAACAATCTGGCCAGCGCCCTGGCAACTGGGGCAGGTGCGCGTAATGGTGAAGAAGCCTTGCTGGTAGTGCACCTGTCCGTGCCCTCCGCAGGTTTGGCAGGCAATCGGCGAGGTGCCTTGCTTGGCGCCGGTGCCCTTGCAGGCGTCACAGAGTTCCGTGCGTGGGATCTTGATTTTGCCCTGCATGCCGTTCGCCGCCTCTTCGAACGAGAGCGTCATGTCGTAGCGCAGGTCGTTGCCGCGGTGCGCACGAGTGCGGCGGCGCCCGCCGCGCGCAGCTCCCCCTCCGAACAGGTCCTCCACGCCGAAGAAGTCGCCAAAGATGTCGTTGAACTCTTCAAAAATGGAGCGGTCGAAGCCGCCCTGCGCGAAGCCACCGCCACCCACCCCGGCCAATCCAAAGCGGTCGTAAGCGGCGCGCTTCTGCGGGTCGGAGAGCACGCTGTAAGCTTCCGTGGCTTCGCGGAATTTCTCTTCCGCATGGGTCTTGTCCGCGGGATTCCGGTCGGGGTGGTACTTCAGCGCGGCCTTGCGGTAGGCGCTCTTGATTTCGTCTTCGGCGGCCGAGCGGCTAACGCCCAGCACGTCGTAAAAATCCTTCTTGTGGGCCACGTCTGCGTCCTCTTTGCTTACGACGGCATTGCTACAGGTCAATTCAAACGGGAATCCGTATCGGCAAGTTCCGGCGCCGGGCGAAACGCCACGCGCACCAGCGCGGGGCGCAGCACATGTTCGCGCAGCTTGTAGCCGTGCCGCAACTCTTCCACGATTGTGCCATCCTCGTGTTCGGTGGACTCTACACGATCCACGGCTTGGTGGACACGGGGATCGAATGGGCGGCCGAGCGCTTCGATGCGCTCGACGCCGAGGCGAGCGAGCGACTCCAGCAGTTGCCTGTAAATCAGCTCGAAGCCCTTGCGATAGTCCTCATACGCCGGCTCGGAATGCGCGGCCAGGGCGCGCTCGAAGGCGTCGAGTACGGACAACATGGGCTCGACGACATGCGCGGTAATGCGCGCTGCATCTTCGCGGCGCTCGCGCTCGATGCGCTTGCGCACATTGTCGAGGTCGGCAAGATGGCGCACGGCAGCACTGTACTTTGCGGCAAGTTCATCTTTCTCGACTTGCAGCCGCACCAGGAGATCGTTCTGTGCGGGAGCGGCTTCTCCGGCCGCCGGGGCTTGCGGGGCCGCGTCCGATTCATGGTTGTTGTTGGGTTTCCGCTCGTCCTGCATGCTCAAGTGCGGTCGCTCCTGCTCATCTGCTTGCTGAAAAGTTGCGCTACGTAGGCCACGGCAGTGATCGCTCGCTCGTACTGCATGCGCATGGGGCCGAGAACGCCCAGGGAGCCGAGGGCGCGGTCGTGCATGGCATAGGGGGCGCTGATCAGCGCAAGGTGCGCTCCGGCGCTTTCGATCTCCTTGATGCCGATCTGCACTTGCACCGGCTCGGGGCCCTCGATGCAGCCGGTCAGGAGAGTGACCAACATGCGTTTTTCTTCGATGGCGGCCAGCAAATCGCGCAGCTGCACGGCGTCGCTGAATTCGGGCGCAGTAGCAAATTGTGCCGCGCCTTCGACATACACCTGCGAACTGGCATCCTCGCCCAGCACGCTCGGATCGCACAGCACCAATGCTGCGCTGGCCAGCTTGTCGTAGCGCTCGTGCTCCTGCGCGAGACGGGTCAGCAACTCGGCGCGGATAGCGTCCAGCGTCCAGCCAACAAAGTTTCGATTCAAGTACTCAGCCGTGCGGTCGAGCATCTGCTGCGTAAAAGTTTGCTCCGGGCGGATCAGCTTGTCCCGCGTCATTCCGTTCTGCGAAATGAGCACTACCAGCAAGCGTCCTTCCGGCAAAGCCATGAAGCGAATGTGTTCGAGCGCGGAGCGCGCCATCGGCGGCGACACCACAATCCCCAAGCCGTGTGACATCGTTGCCAACACGTGACTCGCCCGCTCCATGATTTCGCTCGGTGTTTGCGCCGAATCCAGTTCCGTGCGGATGTACGCCTGGTCCTCCACGCTCAGAGTGGCTTGCGGGCCGATCTCCTGCACGAAGAAGCGGTAGGCCGTGGCTGTGGGCACGCGCCCTGCGGAGGTGTGTGGCTGAAACAGATATCCTTCTTCTTCGAGATCAGACATCACATTGCGGATCGTCGCGGGGCTCAGCGATTCCGGGAAGCGGCGGGAGATGGCGCGCGAAGATACCGGCTCGCCCGTTTCGATGTACGTGCGCACGATATCCGCGAGGATCTGGCGGTTGCGTTTGTCGTTGAGTGCTGCTGAACGCATGAAATGACCCAAAATCAAATTGTAGTCGGGCTGCGGAAGTGCGTCAACCGCGCACGGGTACGTCGCGCACCATGAGTTAAGCTATCATTCGCCAAGAATTTAAATTCGCGAGACCTGCTGCGCCAACAGCGCCCTATGCAAACGGGCGTCCGCCACGGCGGACTGCGCCCCTGCCGGACAGAAAAGAAACTGTTACTCGCCTGTGGCGCCGAACGCGCCGGTGTCAATCTGCGCGCGCTGCAGCCGGTCGGAGTAGTCAATGTACAGCGTCTTCCATTCGGAGTAGAAGTCCAAACATGCTACGGCAGCTTCGCGATGGCCGTTGCCGGTTTGCTTGACGCCGCCGAAAGGCATGTGCGTCTCGGCGCCAATGGTCGGCGCATTAACATAGACGATGCCGGTGTGGACGTCGCGCATGGCACGGAAGGCGTTGTTGACGTTGCGCGTGTAGATGGAGGACGAAAGCCCGTAAACCGTGCCGTTGCAGACTTCGATAGCTTGATCGAGGTCGTCCACCGCGGTCACGCTGACCACCGGCCCGAAAATCTCCTCCTGCATCAGGCGCGACTTCGGGTCGCAATCTACAAAAATGGTGGGTTCGTGGAACCAGCCCTTCGCGTACGCGCCGCCTTCGAGGCGGTGCCCGCCGGCGGCCAGCTTTGCACCTTCGTTTTTGCCGATTTGGACGTATTCCATCACCGTCTTGAGCTGCGATTCACTGACGCACGGCCCCATTTCGGTGGTCGGATCCATGCCATCCCCGACTTTCAGCGCCTTGGCGCGCGCCGTGTAGTGCTCGACGAATTCCTTGTACACCTTCTTGTGCACAGCGACGCGGCTGGTGGCGGTGCAGCGCTGCCCGGTGGTGCCGAAGCCGCCCCAGATGCAGCCATCCACGGCCAATTCCAGGTTCGCGTCGTCCATCACCATAATCATGTTCTTGCCGCCCATTTCGAGCTGGCAAGGCTTGAAATCCGTGGCGCACGCCTGGCTGACCGCGCGGCCGATTTCCGTCGAGCCCGTGAAGCTCACCAGCTTCACTTCCTTGTGCGCCATCATCGGGCCGCCAACTTTTCCGCCGGAGCCGGTGACCAGGTTGACCACGCCGCGCGGGATGCCCGCCTCGGTGAGCGCCTGCACGAGGTTGTAGAGCGAATGCGGCGTGTCCGACGCAGGCTTCACCACCACTGTGTTGCCCAGAATCAGCGCCGGCATGATCTTCCACGACGGGATAGCCATGGGGAAATTCCACGGCGTGATCATCGAACACACACCCAGCGGCTGGCGAATGCACATGGCAAACTTGTTCGGCAGTTCTGAGGGCGTGGTTTGGCCGAACTGGCGGCGGCCTTCGCCGGCCATGTAATACGTCATGTCAATGGCTTCCTGGACATCGCCGCGCGTTTCCGCGAGGATCTTGCCCATTTCGCGGGTCATGTCGCGGGCAAAATCTTCCTTGCGCTTGACCAGAATCTCCGCGGCGCGAAACAAAATCTCCGCGCGCTTGGGAGCTGGTACCAGCCGCCAGTGCTTGTACGCTTCCTTGGCGGCCTCCACCGCGGCGTTTACATCCTCTTCGGTGGCCAGCGGAAACATGCCGATACAATCGTCGGTGTTGGCGGGGTTGCGGTTCTCGAACGCTTTGCCGGAACGCGCTTCGACCCATTCGCCGTTGATGAAATTCTTATGAACCTTGGGGATGGTAAGCGTAGCCATACTGCCTCCTCGAAATTGGGCGTGTAAGAGTGCGGTAGCAACAGACCGCGGGTAGCGCGCGCCGCGGGTCTTCTGCGGTGCGCAGCTTAACTAGTCTAGCAGAATCCCCAAATTCTGCCACTGCCGGGGCAAGCGGGCGGACTGACGGATAAAATCAATTTTCGCTGCAAATGAAAAAGTGAACGCTGTCTACGGGCGAGGCGGCTGCGGTTTGCTGTCGTTCATCGGAGGGCGTGGGGCGGCGGCACCGGCCACCTCAGAGCCGAGGCCAAGTTTCTGCAGCGACTTGGCATCAAACTTGCCCGTGACGCTCAGCTCATTTGCGGACTGAAATTTCTTCATCGCTTCCACCGAGCGCGCGTCCCATTTCCCGTTGGGCTCGCCTTCGTAGAAGCCTCGATGTGCCAGCGCGGCTTGAATTTCCCGGATGCGATCAACGGTCGGGGCCTTCTGTGCGCGCGGGCGCGGCGGACGCTTCTTGGCAGGTTTGTTGGATTTTTTTGGTGCCGGCGCGGAGGAATTCTTTGCTGGTGGAGTTTTCGTCTGCGGCGGCTTACCCCAGATAGAAAAAGGAGTGGCGCTCATCAGGAGCGCCACTCCGAGAATCGCTGCGGTTCGTGGGCGATGGTTGGGCATGCGCCGGGTTATTGCGTTTTGGGGACGACGCCGGAGAGGTATGGCATCAGCCAGCGGTCGTTGCCACCGCTACGCAGGACTTTGAAAATGACGTTCTGGCCGGGCTTCAGTTTTCCGATAGCGGCGCGGTAAGCCGCCAAAGTGGTGACCGGCTCGCGGTTGACCTCGAGGATGATGTCGCGCTGCAGGAAGCCGAGGTCGTCGGCAAAGCTGGCAGGTTCGACTTGAGTGACGATGACGCCCTGCTTGCCCTCAATGCCGAGACGACGGTTCAGCTCCGGTGTCAACTCTTCGACGTGCAAGCCGAATTCCGCAGGGCCGCTCTCGTCGGGGCGGTCGGATGCAGCGAGCTCGCGCGGGAAAATCTTGGAGCGGTCCTCCACGGTGACGGTCACTTCGCGTTTCTGCCGATCGCGCACGTAGGTCAACGTGACCTTCTGTCCGACCGGAGTTTGTGCGATGGGGTCCACGAGGTCGGAGCCCGTGCGGACTGCTCGCCCGTTCACTTCCGTGATGACGTCGCCCGCCAGCAGGCCGGCTCTGGCCGCAGGAGACCCGGCCTCCACCAATTCGATGATGATGCCGTGCGGCGCGCCCAGTTCGCGCAACGTCACAGGATTGGTGCTGTTCCTTTCCGTGAAGCTGATGCCGATGGAGCCACGCGTCACACGCCCGTTTTGTGCAAGCTGGTTGTACACGCCGACGGCCGTATTCGACGGCATAGCAAAACCAATGCCTTCGTTTCCGCGGCTGCCGGTGAAGATTGCGGTGTTAATGCCGATGACTTCTCCCGCCATGTTCACCAGCGGCCCACCGGAATTGCCGGGATTGATGGCCGCGTCGGTCTGCAAGAAGCGCTGGAACTGTTCGCTGCCAGGAATGTTCGCCCGGTCTTTCGCGCTGACGATTCCGGCGGTCACGGTGGCTTCCAAACCGAACGGGCTGCCAAACGCCAGCACCCAGTCGCCCACCTTCACCGAATCAGAGTTGCCGAGTTTGGCTGTAGGCAGATCGCGGTCCACATCAATCTTAATCACTGCGAGGTCGGTCAATTGGTCGGTGCCGATCACTTTGGCGCTGTAGTTGGTGCGGTCGCCGTTCACTTTGACCTGGATCTTGGAGGCGCGATCCACCACGTGATTATTGGTCAGGATGAAGCCCTTCTTGTCCACTATCACGCCCGAGCCCAGACTGCGTTCCGCCTGCTGCTGGTCGCCGTCTTGCCCGTCAAAAAAGCGATCAAAAAAATCCTGGAAAGGATCCTGCGGTTGGGGCGTCCCGCGGCGCTGCGGAGCGCGACGTCGCTCGGCGACTTGTGTAGTTGAAATGTTCACCACCGCCGGTTCCACCTTGTCCGCAATCAAAGCGAACGTGCTGGAAAGCTGCACGGGGCTCGGCACGGCCAGCAAAGCCGCACCAGCGTCCCCATTCTGGCCCTTCGTGGCGCCGACACGGCCCATCACCACGGTGCCGATCAATATCCCTACGGAGAGCGTCAGAGTCAGCAGCAAAAGCGCTCCCAGCTTCCTCTGCCTTGACCAATCAAACCAATGCCGCGTTTCCATTTCTCGTTGCCCTCTTTCCTGAAGTCTCAGACTTCTAAGTATAGCATCAATGTCCTACGCCATTCTGATTAGACGCGCGGTACTTGTGCCCGTGAGCACAACTGTTGTGCGCCCCAGTTTGCCACTTTTTGTTGGACGCGCCGACGGCCGATCCGCGTTGCATGGGACGGCAGGAGCCGCCCCAGGTTCCATGGAGAAGAATGGCAGTTGCGAATTCGAAGCGGATTGCTAGAATAGCAAGCAGGAGAAAAATGGCGCCACGCACGCTCTACGAAAAAATCTGGCAAGCGCATCTGGTCCACGAAGGTCCCGGGCAACCCGCGCTCATTTACATTGACCGCCATCTGATACACGAAGGCACTTCCCCGCAGGCGTTTGCCGGCCTGAAAGCGGCGGGGCGCAAGGTCCGCCGGCCGGACTTGACGTTTGCCATGATGGACCACTCTGTGCCCACCAAGGACCGCCACCTGCCCATCCTGGATGAAAGCGCCAAGGGACAATTCGACGCCCTCTGGCAGAACGCGCGCGAGACCGGCATCCGCCTTTTCGACATGCACAGCCGCAACCAGGGCATCGTGCACGTGGTCGGCCCGGAGTTGGGCATCAGCCAGCCCGGCCAGACGATTGTGTGCGGCGACAGTCACACGTCCACGCACGGCGCGCTGGGCGCACTGGCCTTCGGCATCGGCGCCAGCGAAATCGAGCACGTGCTGGCCACGCAGTGCCTCCAGCAATTCAAATCTAAGACGATGCTCGTCCGCGTGGATGGCCAGCGCCCGCGCGGCATCACCGCGAAAGACGTCATCCTTGCCATCATCGGCAAAATTGGAATTGCCGGCGGCACCGGCCACGTGATTGAGTACGGCGGCGAGGCCATTCGCGCGCTTTCGATGGAAGGCCGCATGACAGTTTGCAATATGACTATCGAAGGCGGCGCGCGCGCGGGCATGGTGCCGCCCGATCAGACGACAGTCGCGTATCTTGAAGGCAAGCCGTTTGTGCCTCGCGGAAAAACTTTTCAAGTGGTCGCAGACTTCTGGCTCTCGCTGACTACCGACACCGGCGCAAAGTTCGACAGCACCGTTGTGTTGGATGCAGCACAAATCGCGCCGCAGGTCACCTGGGGCACGAACCCGGGCATGGTTACCGACGTGACCGGCCGCGTACCCGACCCTGCCGACTTTTCCGATCCGGTCCTGCGGAGCGGCACGGAAAGAGCGCTCGAATATATGGCCCTGCGGCCGGGCACGCCGATGACGGACATTCCCCTGGACCGTGTGTTCATCGGGTCTTGCACCAACTCGCGCATCGAGGATTTGCGCGCCGCGTCGCGGGTCGTCGCCGGCAATAAAGTTTCGCGGACCATAAAGCAGGCGCTGGTCGTCCCCGGCTCGCGGGTTGTAAAAGCGCAGGCTGAGGCAGAAGGGCTCGACCGCATCTTCACTGACGCCGGATTCGAATGGCGCGATTCCGGCTGTAGCATGTGCATCGGCATGAACGACGACATCCTGCCACCGGGCGAGCGCTCCGCCAGCACGTCGAACCGCAACTTTGAAGGGCGCCAGGGACGCGGCAGCCGCACGCACCTGGTCAGCCCGATTATGGCTGCCGCCGCGGCGATAGCCGGACACTTTGTGGATATTCGCGAATGGAAGTTGAATGGTTCGGAATAGGCTTGCAGCAACACGTTAGAAGTTTGCTCTGAATATTGGGAACGAGAAAACGATGCAACCCTTCAGCAAACATACCGGCCTCGTCGCGCCGCTGGACCGCGTCAACGTGGATACCGACCAGATGATTCCCAAACAATTCTGCAAGCTGCTCACGCGCGAAGGCTACGGCAAGCTGCTCTTTTACGACTGGCGCTATCTGGAAGGCGGCGCGCCGAACCCGAATTTCGTCCTCAACCAGGCTCGCTATCGTGGGGCATCCATCTTGCTGGCACGCGCCAACTTCGGCTGCGGCTCCAGCCGCGAACACGCGCCGTGGGGCGTGTTGGACTACGGCTTCCGCGTCGTCGTCGCCCCCAGCTACGCCGACATTTTCTATAATAATTGCTTCAAGAACGGAATCTTGCCGGTCACTCTTGCTCCCGAACAGGTGGACGAGCTATTCCGAAAAGCGGAGACGCAGGAGGGCTACCAGCTCTCCGCCGACCTCGCCGGCCAGACGGTGAGTGACGCCAACGGCCTGCACTTTCGATTTGAGATTGATCCCTTCCGCAAGGAAATCCTGCTGCAGGGGCTGGACGACATCGGCATGACCCTGCAGCACGAATCAGAGATTTCCGCCTTCGAAAAAACCAACTCCTGCGCTCCGGAAATGTTTGAGCACGTGGACCTCTACAAAGTTGAAAAGTAACCCGCTCCCCGACGCTTTTTGTCGGGGAACGGAATCAATTTTTGATTCACCTCACATCCTGATCCCAGCCTGCTTATTTCTTCTGCCGCCGCATTTCCGCCGCCATCTCCTTAATCTCTGTCAGGTCGCGCTGCATTTCGCTCCACCCGTACCACAGTGCGTAATCGGGGTTGTTGTGGAACGCACCCTGGAAGGCGCGCATGCGGTGCTCGAGGTGCATCACAAACAGCTTTTGCTCGATCACTGTCGGTGCGTCATGGAAAGTCAGCAGGTCCGGGAACGCATAGGCGTAGTTCTTTGGTTTTTCGAGGATCCCGTCTGCGTAGAGCGCCGCCACCGTGCTGATGGCCTCGGCCAGCAAGCGGTCCGCCTGCTTGATCATTTCGTCGCCCTTCTCGAGTTCCGCTTTCGCGAAGTTTGCCGAGTGGCACTGGTTGCAGGTCTTCAACATCGTGTCGCGGTCTTTCTGCCACTCTTCCTGCGTCAGTCGCGCCACGTCCGCGGCCTTCACCACCTCCAGCCGCCCCGTCGGTTTCCCTTCCGGGTCGAGCACGCCCAGCGCCTGCAGGATCCTCGCCCGATCCGCTGCCCACTGTTTGTCTTCGGGCATCGGCAGCCGCACCGCCAGGAATCCCCACGCGGCGCGCACCGCATGATTGCCGCCCTGCATGTGACACGTCTGGCACGTCGGCGCGGAGATCGTCTCCGGCAGGATTTTCGCCTGTTTCAGCAGTGCGCGCACGCCGTGCTTCGACGACGAATACATCTCCCACTGCGGGTGGTCGAAGCCCATGTGGCACGTCTGGCACGCCTGCGGTTGCTGCGCTTCTTTTTTCGAGAAGGTGTGCCGTGTGTGGCACGAATCGCACGAGGCCACGCCGAATCCCGCCCCCGCCTTCTTCAGTTCGCGGATTTCCGCCTCGGTCTTCAGTCCGATCTTGTGGCACCCGCCGCAACCCTTCATTCCTTCAGTCAGCGCCATGGGCTGCCAGTGGATGGTGGGCATGGCCTTCATCGCCGCCCACGCCTTGGCGTGCTTGCCGCTGCTGAACTCCGCCACGTGCATCGAATGACACCGCCCGCACGTCTCCGGCGTCGGGATCAACGCCTTGGCGAAATCCGTGGCGGTGGTGTGTTGGTCGCCGTGGCAGACGTCGCAGCTCACCCCGTTCAGGCTGTGCTGGCTGAGCTGCCAGTCTGAAACAATTCCGGGCGTCACATTCTTGTGGCACTCAATACACTTCTGCGCCCAGGCAACAGGCGCGAGACACAACACAACAACAATGAGGAAAAGGGATTTTGCGCGCATGGCGGACCTCTCTGGGGATTCTAGTCGGAATCGGCAAACCCGCGTGCGGATGAACACGGCGCCCTCCCGTCACTTCGCGGCAACCTCAGTTTACAACAAACGGGCTTTTGGCCATACAGGCTGTACTCGTCGAAAAGATCGGGGATGAGCAGCGAAGTGGCGACAAGTGAGAGCCGCGTTCCCGTAAAGGGATTGATAGAAGTCCATCCACTGGAGCCGCAGCCGGGCGGCTCGGTTCAACTCGTTCCGCGTGCGCACCAGTTGGCGCGCACGCGGAACCCTTCCCGATTGAATCTGCATGGCCACACTCTACCAAGTGTCACCAATCATTCTGAACGAGCACATCTAAAATTGTCTTGTGGTCGCCGTCGAAGAGGCTTCTGCCGGCCGTTCATCCACCGGTCCGGGCGATTCCGCGGCCGCTTGCGCCGGTCCCAACAATTCGGCAAGGAGAATGCCAACTAAGATCAGCGCGCCGCCGGTCAGCGCGCGCGGCCCCAGGCGCTCGTGCAGCACGAGGAATGACGTCAGCGCGGCGAACACCGGCTCCAGCGTGAAGAGAATGGCGATGTGCATCGGCGTGGTGTGCCGCTGCGCCCAGACCTGCACCGAAAATCCCAACGCCGTGCAGCCCACTGCCGTGACCAACACCCGCCAAACCAGCCCGGCGGTCCAGTCCAACCGCAACGTCTCCCAGCCGAGCGCATGAAACACCGGTATGGCGATCGCGGCCAGCACGGCTGTCGTAGCCACTTGCAAGAAGCTCAGCGCACCGATGGAGTGCCGCGGCGAGTATTTCGCCACCAAAATAATGTGCAGCGCCCAGATAATCGCCGCGAGGAAGACCAGCACGTCACCAGCATTGAGCGCCGACCAGCCGGCGGTGCCTGCGGGCACGCTCAGCAGATACAGACCGACAAACGTCGCGACGGCGCCCGCCCAGACCCAGGCGTTGATGGATTTTCTCCAGAAGACCGCCAGCAGCACGGGCACGAGAACTACTCCCGTTCCGTTGATGAAACCCGCTTTGGATGGAGTCGTGAAGCGCAGGCCGTTGGTCTGAAACACGTAGCCGAGAAACAGGAAAAGCCCAATCAGCACGCCGGCGCGCGCTTCCGCGCGGTTCAACCGGCGCAAGTCTTCGCGGAAGGGCACGGCCATCAACGCCCCGCCCAGGGCAAAGCGCACGGCCAGGAATGCCAGCACGGAAGCGTCGCGCAAGGCGTCCTGCACCACGAGGAACGTCGCGCCCCAGATGGCCGCGCAAAAAGCCAGCGACAGGTCCGCTTTGAGCCGGGTGGACACTATTGCGGTGGAGCGGTGAGCGGCATCATCCTTGCGCGCTCGGATCGCACTGCAATTCCCTGCACTTCAAAGTGCCCGCCAAACAGCAGCGGACCCGAGCCGATGAATGCTCGCGCCGGGAAACCTTTGTTGAAGTAGGTTCGATACACACCGTTGAATTTATTGAAGAGCGAAACGTCCGGGCAATACACCGTCACGGTGACGAGGTCGTCCATGGTCATTCCGGCCTCTCGCAGCACCGACTGGATTCCGTCGAGCACCATTCGCGCTTCCTGCTCGACGTCGGCAGGCGGCTTATTCGCTGCGTCGAGCCCGATGCGCCCGGCCAAGTACAGTGTATCGCCAACCAGAATTCCGTCACTGAATGGCGCTTGCACAGTCCGGTTCGGCAAATTAATTACCCGGCGGCCCCTAGCCTGCGCCGCCGGCCGCTTCTGCGCGGCCGCATCCGACGCCGCATTAACCAGCATGATGCAAAGGAGCGCAGTGAGCATCCCGCAGAGAAACAGTGTAGTAGATTTCGCCTTCATTTTGTCCTCCCGTTCGCGTGCGAGTGTAGTGTGCCCGTTCGCCTCGCGCAAGCGTGACTCGTCCGTGGTCGCAGGCAACCTCCAGCTAAGTTGACGCATGTACCTTGTTGGGATAAGAGTCAGACATGCGCCGCCTGGCCGCATCCATCGCGCTGTTAATTTCCTGCGCCGTGGTGTGCCCTGCGGCCCCGCAGGGCAAGGAAGACATCCGCTGGCTCGAGGTGCGCAGCCCGCATTTTTCGGTGGTCAGCAACGCTGATGAGCGGCTCGCGCGCAGCACGGCTGCGCAATTCGAACTGTTCCGCGAAGTTTTCCTCGCAGCCATGCCCGGACTGCGCGTGGATTCCGGCACGCCGCTGGTCATCCTGGCCTTGAAGGACGACAAGTCGCTGAAGTCCGTGCTTCCTGAACATTGGGCAAAACGAAGTACGCAGCGCACGGGAGGTTTCTTTCTTCGCGGGATGGGCAAGAATTACGTTGCCTTGCGGCTGGATGCGGTCGGCGACACTCCGTTCCACATCGTCTACCACGAGTTTGCCCACAACCTGATGAATCTGAACTACGGCATCGTGCCCCTTTGGTTGAGCGAAGGGCTGGCTGAATTCTTCGGCCACACCGTCATCAACTCCCGCGAAGCGGTGGTAGGCGTCCCCAGCAGGAATGCCCTTGAGCAGCTTCGCAAAACCAGCCTGCTTCCCCTCGAAACGCTTTTCGCCGTGGGCTATTCCTCGCCGTACTACAGCGAGGAAAACATGGCCACCATATTCTATGCACAGTCCTGGGCGCTGGCGCATTTTCTGATGATGTCCGACCAGGGCGCCCGCCGCCCGCAGATCCTCCAATACCTTCGCCTGATCGAGCAGGACGTTTCTCCTGCGGAGGCCGCGCCGCGCGCGTTTGGTGACCTCGCTGTTCTTTCACGGCAGCTCAACGATTACATCCGCCTCAGGACGTTTGGTTCGTTGCGCGTGCCGCCGCGGGCGGTTGCAGATAGTTCCTCCTACTTCGTTCGTGAGATTCCCCTGGCGGAATCCCTCTCCCTCCGCGCTGATCTCCTCTTGCACAACGATCGTTTCGCCGAGGCACGCAGGCTACTGGACGAAGCTTTGTGGTTGAACCCCGACCTGCCGCTGGCCAACGAGAGCATGGGGCTCCTGCTTCTCCGCCTGGGCGACCGTGCCGGCGCGGAAAAATGGCTGGGCGTTGCCGCCGAGCTGGATTCGCGGAACGCGTTGGCACATTACTACCACGCGCTGGCGCTGGCCCGTGAGGGCGAGGACATCGGCGACTTCGAAGCCACGGAAAAACATTTGCGTCGAGCGATCCAGTTAAATCCGGAGTTCGCTTTGGCGTATTCCATGCTTGCGCTGGCCTACGCCACCCAGGACGCGCGGCTCGAAGATGCTCTGCGTTTGGCTCGCCACGCTGTCGAGATGGAGCCCGGCGTGCTGGAACACCAGCTTCGCGTGGGAAGTGTCTTGTTGCGCATGGAACGCCCGGAGGAGGCTCGGCGCGCCGCCATGCGTGTGCGGGCCACGGCCAAAACAGAAGAGGTTCGCGCCGCGGCGGCTGAGTTACTCCAGCAAATTCGCAAATATGAGGAATTTGCAGCCCAGAAAGAGAAATATGAGAAGCAGCTGGCCGCCGAACAGAAATCCCTGGATGAGCACCGCCTGCAGCGCACCACCCCGCCAGCGAAGCAGTCGGTTCCTGCCGCGCAGGAGGCCGTGCCGCCTTCCCTGCCCACCGATGTCAATGCCCTGGTGGAGGGGACCATCCGCGTGGTGAATTGTCCCGGAGGAAACACGCTGGACTTAACCGTGGAGCAAAGTGGGACGAGCTTCCAACTGCACTCCGCAAATCTCCTAAAGATCGAATTCTATGGCGCGGACTGGCAGCCGCCCAAAGACTTTCATCCCTGCACGCACCTCGCCGGCCTGCGCGCGAGAATCACATACCGAGTGTTATCCACGCAGCCAGGGGCCCGTGAAATTATTTCCATCGAATTCAAGAAGTAGCCTCTAACGCTGAAAGGCGTATGGCGCGACTATCTCTTCTCGTAAACGAGCCGTCCGCCGACAAAAGTCATGAGCACAGTGGTGCGCAGGATTTGCGCCGGCGGAATTCTCGTCACGTCGTTTGAAAGCACGATGATATCCGCCAACTGACCGGCGGCAATGCGCCCCTTGTCTTTTTCCTGATGGTCAGCGTACGCCGAATCGGCCGTATAAGCTTTGATGCAGTCGTCGAGAGAAATCTTTTCCTGCGGCTGCCAGCTCGAGCCCGGCTGACCTTCAACTTCGCGGGTCACGCACGCAAACAGCCCGCGGAAAGGCGTGATCAATTCCACGGGGTAGTCCGTTCCAAATGCCAGGCGCGCGCCCACGCGTTGCATTGATTTCCACGCGTACGCGCCTTTCACGCGTTCGGGACCTACGCGTTCCGCAGCCCAGCGGCTGTCCGTGGTTTGGTGGCTCGGCTGCATCGAAGCAATCACTCCGAGTGAGGCGAAGCGCGGAATGTCGTCCAGCGCAACAATTTGCGAATGCTCGATACGGTGCCGCGGATCCCATCCCTTCGCTGCGTCGCGCGCTTGGCGCGCTTTCCTGGCCGCCTCAAATGCATCCAACGCCGCGCGGTTCGTGCGATCGCCGATGGCGTGCAGATTAATCTGAAATCCCGCGGCATCGCGCTCCACGGCCAACTGCTTCAGGCGCTCTTCGGAGATATTCAGGATTCCGCTCGAGCTGGCCTGGTCGGAGTACGGCGCAATCATCGCCGCAGTGCGGCCGCCGAGCGCGCCGTCTACTACGCCTTTCAAGCCAGCAGTACGCAGCCAAGGATCTGTGGTGCCACCGCTCTTGCGCATTTCCTCCAGCCGTTCCAGCGGGGCCGTGAACGGCAGCCACTCCGAAATGCGAATGGGAAGCTTGCCTTCTTTTTTCAATTCCGCGTAGATCTGGAAATCATCCCAACCGGAGTTGTCTTGAATGGACGTCACTCCAAAGCTGGCCGCCTCCGCCAGCGCCATTTGGATTCCGCGACGCCGCTGCTCGGCGGAAAGCGGCGGCACCTTACGAAATACGAGGCTCATCGCCCCGCCTTCCTTTAACATTCCCGTTGGCTCGCCCGACGCATCCCGCTCAATTTCCCCGGTGGGGGGATTTGCGGAGTCCTTCGAAATGCCCGCAAGCTTCAGCGCCAACGAATTCGCAATGGCCACATGTCCGTCCACGCGGTTAAAAATCATGGGATGTTCCGTGGAAACGGCGTCCAAGTCCTTCTTCGTTGGAAATCTCTTTACTGGCCACAGCGTATGGTCCCACCCGCGCCCGGTAATCCATTCTCCCGGCTTGTATTCTTTCAGCCGGTCACGAATGCGCTGCTGCATTTCTCCAATGCTCTTGCTGCCGTTGAGCGCGACGGCCAGCTTGGCCTGGCCGCCGTTGGCCAGATGCACGTGCGCATCGTTGAAGCCGGGCATGGCAAATCGCCCTTTCAAATCCACGACGCGCGTATTCGGTCCCACCCAGGCTTGAATTTCCTTGGCCGTGCCGACAGCCACGATGCGCTCGCCGCGAACTGCTACTGCTTCCACCCGCGGCCGCGCCGCATCTACTGTGTAGATCACGCCGCCGGTCAGCACGAGGTCCGCAGGCTCTCTCGATTGAGGAGGCTCTGCGGCCAGCACGTTCCGCGGCATGGGGGCAAACCAGCAGAATGCGCCGATGATTACGTCCCCATTTGCCGAGGAAGATTCGCGCGTTTCGCTAGGCGCGAAGTTTCCGCTGGTGAAAGCGGCGGCAAGCGTCAAGCCGCAGAGAAAGAAAATAGCAGCCAAGCGTCTGTTCGTGCTCACTCTTCGACTCCCGCAACAGAAAGTAGCGTCAGCAAGATTCTCTTGAGTCCTGTTTCGCGGCCCGCGGGCTCGTACCATTCGTTCAGCGAGTGTGCGCCGCCGCCGCGCCCGCCGCCTCCCAGCGCAATGGCCGGGATGCCCAACGAGAGCGGAATATTCGCATCCGTCGAAGAACGCTCGAGGCGCGACCTCTGTCCCACATAGCGGTCGGCGCTGCGCACGGCCTCCAGCAAGAACGAATTCTCGGGGAGTTCCCCTCCCGGCCGCGCGCCAATCACGTTGATTTTCAACTTCAAAAGGTCCGCAGAGTCGTGAACTGCGCCACGCTCCCTTGCCGCGGCCATTTCTTCTTCCACGCCAGTCTGCAGCGCTTCGCGCAACGCGTTTTCCAACCGGTCCAGCTCCGCATCGGACTCCGAACGCAGGTCAACCTTCATCGTTGCGTGGTGCGGAATCGAGTTCACCGAGGTGCCGCCGTCAATCAGCCCCACGTTGAAGCTCGTGCGTGGATTCTCCGGTACCTTCACTTTCACAAACCGCGCGACTCCGCGGCCGAGGGCATGGATGGGATTGGGAAGACCAAAATCCGCCCAACTGTGCCCGCCGGGACCTTCCACGACCGCTTCGATGCGCCGCGATGCGAGGGCCATGGTGGTCACATGGTCGCTGGAGGCACCGTCAATGGCGATAACAGCCCGCAGCCGCCCGCGATAGGTTTCCATCAGCTTGCGCATTCCGCGCAGATTGCCTTCGCCTTCTTCGCCGACGTTCGCGGCAAACACGATGGTGCCGCGCGTGCGCACCCGTGCCTCGTGCACGGCCCGCGCCACCGCAACCAATGCTACGAGCCCGCAGCCGTTGTCGGAAATTCCCGGTGCCAGCAGCCGCCCGCGCTCCTTCGTCACGCGCACGTTCGTCCCCGGTGGAAACACCGTGTCCAGATGGGCTGAAATCAACACCACATCCTTCGGCTCGCGCTTCCCTTTTGTTCCGGGCCTCTCGCACACGACATTTCCGGCTTCGTCGGTGCGGCACTTGAGCCCCGTCTCCTCCAGCAACTTCTTCACCAGGATGCCGCGCTGCACTTCACCAAAGGGCGGCGCTGCTGTCTCCGTGATGCGGATTTGCTGCTCGGTCGCCCAATCCGCATTGCGGTCGAGCCACGCAAGCGCCCGCGCCACGCGCGATTCCTGGGCGAGTTGCGGCGCCGGCGTAGGCACGGCAGCGGCGGATTGGGCCGTAAGGCTGGTCATGAATGCGAAAAGCCAGACAAGAAGTAGTCTCACCGTTTTGACTAAGTCAACTCTCGTGAAGTTGCATTGCGTACTGCATTACCGGTTGGCAGCGCTGCCGGCTCCCGCGGCGGACAGAATTTCTTCTTCGGTCATCACCCGCGTCGCTTTCTTCGCCGCGCTGAAGATGCGGTCCACCACGTCCTCGGTGGCGGGGATGCCCCGCTTTTCCAGCCAGAAAATCACGTTGGAGCGCCCGCTCATCGGCCCGATCTCGATGACCTGATCCATCCCGAAAAGATTCGAAGGGACGCCGCTGTACACCGAATTCGCCAGCAGCGGATCATGCTTCTTGAAGGCCTTGATAATCGCCGCGGCATGCACGCCGGTGATGCAGTACG
>JAMCWK010000037.1 GCA_023481105.1 Acidobacteriota bacterium
GGAGCTGGCGCGCACCATGCAGCAGACCTATTTCGGGGCCATGCTGCTGTGGTCGCTGGACGAAACGGGAACGCTGGGACGGCGATTCGAAGAGGCCGCCAAGGTGGTGTGGCCGGGGATTCGCGCAAAAAAGGCTCATTGAGGGAGAAGGGCGATGAAGAAGCGCATTGCAATTGTCGTGATCATCGTCGCGGCCGGCGTGGGCGTGGCGGCTTGGCTGGGGGCGTTTGGCCAGCCGAAGGAACTGCTCAGCTCCGGCACGGTGGAGGCGCGGAATATCCGCGTGGGCTCGAAGATCGGCGGGCGCATCACCGAGGTGAAAGTACGCGAAGGCGACGCGGTGGAGGCCGGGCAAGTGCTCGTCACGTTCGACGAGCAGGAATTGCTGGCGGCGTTGGAGCAAGCGCGCGCCAACGCGGAAAAACTGGAGCGCGGGGTCCGTTCGTAGAAATCGCGCAAGCGCGCGCGGCGGCGGCGCAGGCCCGGGCGAATTACGACGAACTGAAGCGCGGATACCGCACGGAGCAAGTGGAAGCGGCGCGGGCGCAAGCTGCGCAAGCGCGCGCGGAAGCGGTACGCGCGGAAGCGACGTGGAAACGCGTGAGCGACCTGGCCAATGCGGACGTGTTCTCCAAGCAGCAGCGCGACGACGCGGAGGGCGCGTACAAAGCCGCGGCGGCGGCGCTGAAAGCCGCCGAGGAAAAACTCACGGAACTCTCCAGCGGCTACCGCGTGGAGCAAGTCGCCGCGGCGGAAGCGCAATGGAAGCAGGCGGAGGCGCAGCGCGAACTCTTCGAGCGCGGCTACCGCAAGGAGGATGTGGAGCAGGCGCGGGCGGCATTGCGCGACGCGGAGGCCAAATACCGCGAGCGGCAGGTGCTGGCGCCGACGAAGGCCACAGTGGAGGTGCTCGACGTGCGGCCCGGCGACCTCATCGCGCCGAACATTCCGATCGCTACGCTGCTGGAACGCGACCAGCTCTACGTGCGCATCTACGTGCCGGAGACGCAAATCGGCCTGGTGCGCGTGGGACAGAAGGCCGAGGCGCGCGTGGATTCGTATCCCAAAGATGTTTTTCAGGCGGAAGTGGAGCAGATCAATCAGAAAGCGGAATTTCTGCCGCGCAATGTGCAGACGCGGACCGAGCGCGTGCACCAGATGTTCGGCGTAAAGCTGCGCATCAACGACCCGAGCGGCAAAGTGATGGCCGGGATGGCGGCGGATGTGAAGCTCAAGATTGAATGATTGAGTCAAACATGAAAAACGAAACGCAGAAGCAGGGAGGCGCGGCAGGAGCGGGGCCGAATGGCGCGGCGATCCACGCGCAGGGACTAGTGCGGCGCTTTGGAGACGTCGTCGCCGTGAACGGAGTGGACCTGCGCGTGGGCCAGGGCGAAGTGTTCGGATTCCTGGGGCCGAACGGCAGCGGGAAAACGACGGTCATCAAGATGCTGACCGGGCTGCTGCCACTTTCGAGCGGGGAGGCGTGGGTGGATGGGCTGGACGTGCGCCGCGACGCGGAAGGCGTGCGCGAGCGCATCGGGTACATGTCACAGAAATTCTCGCTGTACGACGACTTGACAGTGACGGAGAACATGACGTTTTACGGCTCCATCTACGGGTTGCGCAATGCGCGGCTGAAGCAGCGCATGGAGGCCACCATCGAGCTGAACGGGCTTGAGCCGTACGTGGACCGCCAAGCGGGAAAACTCTCCGGCGGCTGGAAGCAGCGGCTGGCGCTGGGCTGCGCGATGCTGCACGAGCCGAAGATGATGTTTCTGGACGAGCCCACGGCGGGGATTGATCCCGTGGCGCGGCGTCAACTGTGGGATTTGATCTTCGAGCTGAGCGGACACGGCGTCACGTTTTTTGTGACCACGCACTACATTGACGAAGCCGAGCGCTGCAGCCACGTGGGCTACATCTACTACGGCAAGATGATCGCCGACGGCACGCCGGAAGAGTTGAAGGCGCTGCCGGACGTGCGGCCCGCGGGAACGAAGCGCGTAGAAATCACCGCACCGGAAATTACGCGCGCGCTGCGCCTGGCGCGGGCCATGGACGGCATCCGCACGGCAACTGTGTTCGGGCAGGCCATCCACGCGCTGGTGGAAGAGCACTTCGACCTGAGTGAAATGCGGCGGGAGCTGGCCGGACACGGTATCCATGTGACGGAAGTGCGGGAGCTCGAGCCCAGCCTGGAAGACGTGTTCGTCGAGCTGACGTACAAGCACAAGGAGACAGGGAAATGGGCCACGGAATAAGCGCCGCCGGAAGGGAGGCCACGGATGGTTAGTGCAATCAAAGAAAAAATGAAGCAGGCCAACCCGTTCCGCGGATTTCGGTCCATTGTGTACAAGGAAGTGCTGCACATCCGGCGGGATTTCATGACTGTGTTCTTCGCCATGTTCATCCCCACGGTGCAAATGATTGTGCTGGGCTTCGGGATCGACACGAACATCCGGCAGGTGGACACCGTCGTCTTCGACGAAAACGGGAAAAAAGAAAGCCGGGAGCTGATTGACCGCCTGCGCAATTCGGACACCTTCCGCATTCGCGAATACGTGCACTCCGACGCGGAATTGAACGACGCCATTGTCGGCGGGCGCGCCAAGGTGGGCGTCAAGATTCCGTACGATTACTCTCGGCAACTGTTGGACCGCAGCACGGCGCAGGTGCTGGTGCTGATTGACGGCTCAGACTCCTCCGTGGCGGGGCAAGCGATTAACGTGGCCACGTCCATCGGCTTCGAGGAATCGCTGCGGCGCGCGCTGCCGTTGCGCTACGCCATTCCGGTCGAGGTGCGGCCGAAGCTGCTGTTCAACCCGGACTCGCGCTCGCCGAACTTCTTTTTGCCCGGCTTGGTGGCCGTGCTGCTGCTGTTCTTCACCGCGTTTCTGACGGCGCTGGCCATCGTGCGCGAAAAAGAACGCGGGACGCTGGAACAATTATTTGTGACGCCGGTACGGCCGCTCGGCCTGCTGCTGGGCAAACTGGTGCCGTATTTCGTGATCGGGGTCATGGGCTTGAGCGGGCTGCTGTTTTTCATGCGCACCGTGTTTCAGGTGCCCATCGCCGGACACGTGCTGCTGCTGTACGCGCTGGCCATGCCCTACCTGTTCGTGAACCTGTCCATCGGCCTGCTGATTTCTTCGCGCGCCAGGACGCAACCGGAAGCCATGCAGCTCTCCATGATGGTCATCCTGCCGACGATTTTCTTCAGCGGCTACATTTTTCCGCGGGAAACCATGCCCCTGCCGTTTTACATTTTCAGCTTTTTTGTGCCCGGCACGTATTTCGTGAACATCTCCCGCGGCATCATCCTGCGCGGCGCAGGGATCGAGCATCTATGGCACGACGGAGTGGTGCTGCTGGTGATGGGCGTCCTGCTGTTGCTGGCCGCAGCCAAACGCTTCCAGAAAAAAGTCATCGCCACCTAAGTAAGACGACAATCGAAAAGAGACAGTGGACAATAGAACACCCAATATTCCTTCGCTGCCGCTTTTCTATTTTCGTTTTTCGATTTTCGCCTTTTGAAATGTCACGCCGGCTTGCCGGTGTAGTGCTCTCCACGGTGCACGGCGGAGTGGTCCTCGAGCGATTCGAGGTGGGTGATAACCTCGGCGGGGAGCGTGAGCAGCGCAGGGAGTTTTTCTTCCAGCAGCGTGGCGCGGCGGTGTGCTTCGCCGACCGGGAGATCGAAGGGAAACAACAGGTGCACTTCGACGAGGATGCGGTAGCCGGTGGTGCGATAGCGCACGCCGTGATACTGCAAGCCGAGCTCGGCGCACAGCGCGTCGAGTTTTTCGCGCAGGCCGCGGCCGGTGTCGGGGTCGGCGTAGTCCATCAGGCCCTGCGCGGAGCGCCACAACAGATGCCCGCCGGACCAGAGAATGTTCAGCGCAACGGCAATGGCGCAAAGCGGGTCGAGCGGCTTCCAGCCAGTCAGCAGTACAAGTGACAGCCCGCCGACCACGCCGAAGCTGGTCCACGAATCGGTCAGCACGTGCTTGCCGTTGGCTTCCAGAATCAGCGAGTTATTGCGCTTGCCCGTGCGCACCAGATACCAGCCGAGCGCGGCGTTGATGAGCGCAGCGGCGAGGACCATCAGCGTGCCGAAGCCGAGGTTTTCAATCTCCAGGCCGAGAATCCATTTCAAAATGGCGGAATAAATAATGAAGATGGCGGCGAGGACAATCATGGCGCCTTCGAAGCCCGCGGAGAAAAACGTGATGCGCTCGTAGCCGTAAAGAAAACGCTGGTCGGCGGGGCGCGTGCTCAGGCGCAAAGAGAACGCGGCGAAGGCCACGGCCACCACGTGGATGACGGACTCGGCTGCGTCGGAGAGGATGGCCGCGGAACCCGTGAGGAAGTAAGCGGCGGTCTTGCCGAGAAACATCAGCACGCCAAAGATGAGCGAAAGACGCATGGCCAGCCGCGTGTCGCGGAGGGCGGAGGCGTCAAGGGAAGAAGGCGGGTCCATGGGCGAATCGTAGAGCAAAATGGATAGAAAGTTAAAGGTTAAAGAGTTGCAGAGTACCAGAGTAACAAGGAATTGAGTGATTGAGGGACCGCGAATATAGCGCGGTTCCGAGAGCTATGGCTAAGGCTCGCGAACCTGCGTCGAGCGTTCGCGGTTAAGCCGGACTTCGAATAAATCGGGGCGGGAGTAGTGGCCGGCGACGTCGAGGGTGAGTTTCTCTTCTGCGATGCGCTCAAGGTCCAACTCGGCGGTGAGCAGTTCTTCGCGCCCGCGCACAGGCTCGACGAGATACGCGCCGTCGGGGCCGATGATCGCGGAGCCGCCGGCGAGCAGCACGTCCGGCGCAGCGGCGACGTTTTCCGGCAACTCAAAATCAGCGGGCAGCGCGGACTTGGTCATGTACGCCGCAGCGACCAGCACAAACGCGCGGCCCTCGAAAGCATAGTGGCGCGAGCAGAGCTGATACATCTCGCTGCAGTGCGGCCACGCTGCGACGTGCACCTCTTCACCTTCAGCGTGCAGGACGTGGCGAGCCAGCGGCATCCAGTGCTCCCAGCAAATCAGTCCGCCGACGCGCGCGCCGGTGATGTCGTGCGCGCGAAGGCCGGCGGCGTCGCCATAGCCCCACACGAGGCGCTCGCCGAACGTGGGCACAAGCTTGCGGTGCTTGCCGAGAATTTCACCGCTGGCGGAAATAAACAGCAGCGCGTTGTAAAGCGAGCCGGTGAGGTCACGCTCGTTGGCGCCCATGGCTACAGCGCAACGCGCATCCCGCGCGGCGCGGCGGAGCTGCTCAGTTTCCTTTGAGGGAATCACCAGCGAATTGCGCGCCAGCCGCGCATGGAGTCGCTTGGACGGCTCGTGACCCCAGGTGCCGAAAGTGCCCGCATCGCACCAGAACGGATAGACGGGCAGCCACGTTTCCGGAAAAGCGAGGAGTTGCGCGCCGCGCTTCCCGGCTTCGGCAATTAACGCGCAGGCCTTGGCGATGGACGCGCCGAGGTCAAGGACGACAGGAGCAGCCTGGGCAATGGCGATAGTAATTTTCATGCGAGCCTCCGGAAAAGGACGAGTGCCAGAGTAGCAGAGTTTCAGAGTGGCAGAGACAGTACTCAGGGGGAGGACAGGAAGCGGTTGCAAGCAAGGCCCAGAAACCGTAACCTTGCGGGCAGTCTGAAGGGGTCCAGATGACCAGCAAGGGCCAGGAGAAGTTCGAGAAGACCGGGCCGATGGAAATTGCCAAAGCGCCGGCGGCGAGTCCGGGCATCAACAAGAACATCGCAGGAATTTGCGTGTGCGTAGTGGTCCTCGCTGCGGCGTGGGCGGCGATCAGTATGTCGGGGCCGCCGGCTGCCATACCGGCCAGCGCGCCGGAAGCGGAGTTTTCCGCAGAACGCGCCATGACCCACGTGAAAGAAATCACCCGGGAGCCACATCCGTTGGGGTCGGAGGCCCACGACCGTGTGCGCGGCTATTTGATGAGCGAAGTGAAGAAGCTGGGGCTCGAGCCGCAGGTGCAGACCACGACGGGCGTGACGTCGCGGTGGTACGCCGCGGCGGGAACCGTCGAAAACCTGGTGGCCAGGCTGCCGGGCTCGGAGAAAGGCGGCAAGGCGCTGGCGTTGGTGTCGCACTACGACTCCGTGGCGGCGGCCCCGGGCGCGGGAGACGACGGCGCTGCGGTGGGAGCGATGCTCGAAACGCTGCGGGCGCTGAAGGCCGGGCCGGCACTCAAGCACGACGTCATTTTTCTGTTTACGGACGGCGAGGAGGGCGGGTTGCTGGGCGCGTCGGCGTTCATGGACGAGCATCCGTGGGCCAAAGAAATCGGCGCGGTGCTGAACTTCGAAGGTCGCGGGAAGAGCGGCGCCTCGCTGATGTTCGAAACCAGTCCAGGAAACGCCTGGCTGGTGGACGCCTTCGCCAAGACGCCACACCCGCGCGGCAGTTCGCTGGCGTTTGAGATTTACAAGCGGCTGCCCAATGACACGGACTTCACCGTATTCAAAAAGCACGGCGCGCAGGGAATGAACTTCGCGTTTGTGGACGATTGGTACGCCTACCATACGCCGCACGATTCGGCGGACCGTCTGAATCAGGGCAGCCTGCAACATCACGGGGAGTACATGGTGTCGCTGGCGCAGCAGTTGGGAAACGCGGAGTTTCCGGATAATCCATCCGGCGACACTGTCTATTTCAACGTGCTGGGCAATTCGCTGGTGCACTACTCGACAGGAATGGGAATCGTGCTGGCATTGGTGGCGGCAGGGCTGTACGGGTTCGTGCTGCGGCGGGAATTACGGCAGAAACGCACGATATTGCTCGGCGTGATTTGGGGCGCGGGAATTTTTGTGCTGAGCCTCGTGCTCACGCTTCTGACGGGCGCGCTCGTGGAGTGGAAAGCTTCCTTCCTGAACGGGCGGCTGCTGCCGGAAGGAGACATCATCCGCGGTGGCGCATACATGCTGAGCTTGGTGACGTGGGTGGTGGCGCTGAACACGGTGATGTACAGCCTGTGGCGGAACAAGCTGGGCGCGGCCGGACTTGCGCTGGGCGGGCTTCTGGTGTGGACGCTGCTGGCGCTGTGGAGCGCGTTCACGGTGCCGGGAGCGAGCTACCTGCTCACCTGGCCGCTGCTGGGCAGCCTGATAGCCGTGGCCATGTTCCGCTCGACCGGCGCCGAAGAAAGCGCGGGGAGGAAAGAAATCGCGGCGCTGCTAATCGGCGCGCTGCCCTGCGTGCTGCTGTTCGCGCCGACCGTGCAGCAGTTGTTTGTGACGCTGGGGCTGACGCGTCTGGGCACGCAGGCGATTTGCATCTTTTTGACGCTGGCGCTGTGGGCACTGATCCCGCAGATCGAGTTGATGACGCGCCTGCGGCGCTGGCTGCTGCCGGGAGCGGCGTGGGTGCTGTGTGTGCTGTTCTTCATCGGCGGAATGTTCACCACGCGCTACTCCGCCGGGCATCCCAAGACGGATTCGATGGTGTACGGGCGCAACGCGGACACCGGCATTGCGGTGTGGTTCAGCCCGGGTGAAAAGCCGGATGCGTGGACGAAGCAATTCCTCTCGGAGCAGCCCACGCGGGAGACGATGGAGGATTTCTTCCCGGGCGGTGCGGGCACGATGTTTTTGAAGACGAACGCCAAGGACGTGCCGCTGGCGGGCGCCGACGTGCTTCTCGGTGAAGAAAAAAAGGAAGGCGAGGGACGCACGCTGACGCTGTTGGTGATGAGCCCGCGCAAGGCGCCGTGGATCACCGTTTACGTGAGCGAAGCGGAAGTGCTGGAAGCCAGCGTCAACGGAAAGCCCATCGCTATCGATCCTGACGCGCGGCGCCTGCCGGCGCAAGGCTGGAGGCTGCGCTACTCACATCCGCCGGAACAGGGGATCGAAATGATGCTCAAGGTGCGCGGGACGCAGCCCGTGAAAGTGCGCGTGGTGGACGGCTCGTGGGGCCTGCCGGCAATCCCCGGGAAAGAAGTGACCCCGCGGCCGGACTGGCTGATGCCGGTGCATTCTGGCGATGTGACTCTGGTGAGCCGGGCGTATAAATTCTAAAAACCATTGGCTCGAGGCCAGCGCAGAACCGCCGGGGCGTCTTCTGCAGCAAGGGAGAACGTGTGAGCTGTCCGATTTGCGAGAAGCGAAAACCGAAACGCTTTTGTCCTGCCAAGGTTGAATCCATCTGCGCGGTGTGCTGCGGAAGGGAGCGCGAGGTCACCATTGACTGTCCCAGCGACTGCCCGCACCTGATGCACGCGCGGCGGTACGAGGAGGAACACCCGAAAGAGCTCGCGCGCGAGGAGATTTTGTTTGCGGACGTGGAAATTCCCCCACAAATGATCCGCGCGCGGCAACCCGTGGTTTCAGGCCTCGGCTTCACCGTGCTGAAATTCGCGCGGGACAATGCCGCGCTCGCCGATGCCGACGTGCTCGCAGCGGTCACGCCGCTGGCGGAGGCCTACCGCACGCTGGGTTCCGGGATCTACTACGAAAAACCGCCGGAGGCGCCGCTGGCCCACGCGCTTTACGCCGCCTTGGCGGCGTTCCTGGAAGACGTAAAAAAACAGGAGGCGGAGCGCAGCGGATTCCCCAGCTTGAAAGACGCCGAAATTTTTCTCCTGTTGGTATTCCTGTGGCGCGTCGGAAAACACCGCACGAACGGCCGGCCGCGCTCGCGGGCGTTTCTGGATTTTTTGCGGGCGCAGTATCCGCCCAGCGCGGAAATTCAGAAAGAGACGCCGAAGATCATCGTGCCCTAGTGGAAAGAAACGTGGACGCAGAAGTCCGCAAGGAAGCCATCATCGCCGGGACGAAACGATTGACTGTCTCCGGCCATCGGTGATACAAAAGGCCCTCCCGAACCACCTTAGAATCATTCCAGCACGTCCGTTTTTCCCGGGAACACTGTTGTCGCGCGGGGCATCTTAATCTCTCCGCAGGAGGAAACGAATGAAGAAGCGAGTGGGTCAGAAGCACCGAATGCGCATGCTGGCGGCAGTGGTACTGGCGCTGGCGTGCGCAGCGGGCGCGGCGGCGCAACAGGCGCCGCAGCCAATTACACATTACGTGGACTACACCATCAAGCCGGGGAAAGAGGCCGACTTCATGGAGTTGGTCAGCAAAGTGGGCGCGCCGGTGCGCGACAAGCTGATGAAAGAAGGCGTGGTCCTGGCGTGGGGCGTGGACGTGCCCATGGTGCGCGGGGTTTTCGGCAGCACCACGCACACCGTTTGGTACGCGGTGATGGACTGGGCCTCGATTGAGAAAGTGCAGACGGCTATGGCCGCGCAGTTCCAGAAAGTAATGGCGGACGAAGCCAAGGCCGCCGAAGAAGCCACCAAAAAGCGGCAAAAGCCCGCGCCTGGCCTGGCGGAACGCCTCGGCGACATTGCGGACATGAGCCAGACGCGCGATTTTTTCACGCGCGACATCGTGTTCGGCTCCAGCAGCGCGCCGATGACGACGGGAATGCAAATCTTCACCCGCTACAATTTTGTGCAGGCCAAGCCGGGCAAGGGCGGGGACTACCGCGCCGCGTGGGAGAAGTACAACAAGCCGGTGTTAGAAAGCCTGGCGAAGGATGGCACCATCCTGGCCTTCGGGCTGGGCGTGGAAGAAGTGAAGACCACCAACACCTTCACGCACTACTCCTGGTATGCCATGACCAACCTGGGCGCGACCGACAAGCTGCGCACGGCGTTCATGGCCGATCGCGCCAAGCGCTCGCAGGAAGAGCGCGACGCCATCTCGGCAACATTTAGGGAAACTTATGACCCAACCGCATCGCGCGGCCTGGTGATGCGTTCGCTGATCTTCCGCGAAGGCAGCATGAAGTAAAGCAGCGGTGAGCGAATAGAAACAGGGGCACGGCGCGGTTGGGCCGTGCCTTTTTTTCTTACACGGCAAGCGGGAGCGAAAGCTGGGGCGCTGTGAAAGCGGTGGCACGGGCAAGGCGGTCGGGCGCGTAGGGGCGCGAGGCTAGCCTGTGTTTCGTCCGCAGCGCGCGGACACGAGCAGTGATTTCGGCGCGAATCTTTTCCGGCGCGTAGCCGGTGCGCGTGTACCAGCGGCGATATTCGCGCGCGAGTTTCGGAAACTTCCCATCCAAGAACGAAAGAAATTCCTGCAAGGCGGCGGAGCGCAGAAACACGACCTGCGCGCCGAGCCATTGCGCCCCGGCTTCGCGCGCGGCCAGAAAAAGTTTGTCGAGGTCGGCTTCGCGATCGGTGAGCCCGGGCAGCACGGGCATGGCGAAGACGCCCGCCGCAATGCCCGCTTCGCGAAGAGTGCGCAACGCAGCGAGCCGCAGATCCGGCCGCGGGGCGCGCGGTTCGAGCAGGCGCGCCAGGCGCGGGCGCAGCGTGGTGACCGTGATATTGATGGAGAGATTGTTTTTTTCAGCGATGCGGTGGAGCAGATCCACGTCGCGGATAATCAGGTTCGATTTGGTGGTGATGGAAAGCGAAAGGCCGCTGCGCTCGGCAAGGCGCTCCAGCAGCGCG
>JAMCWK010000067.1 GCA_023481105.1 Acidobacteriota bacterium
CGTTGAAGGCGGTGGGCGCGTAAAACACAAGCAAGGCAGAACGCGCGAGCTGCAAATCGCGCGGCCGTACCAAACGGTCTTCCACGCGCTGCGCGTGATGCAGGGACAGGACATCTCGCAGCTTCCCGTCTTCGAGGACGACGCGCTGATCGGCACCATCTACGAGGACCAGATCCTGAACCTCGCGCTGCAAGGGAAAGATTTGCGCAAGCTGGTCATCCGCGAAGTGATGGGCAAGCCGCTGCCCACGGTGCCAAAGGACGCGCCGGTGGAGCGGTTGACGCACTTGCTGAGTCACGAAAGCCCCGCGCTGTTCGTGGACATGGGCGGCAGACAGTACGAGATTTTGACCAAATACGATTTGATGGGGACGATTGCGGGATTGGTGGAAATGAGGAAGTGAGGAAGCGAGATCCTTCGCTTCGTTCAGGATGACAAGCCAAACCAATGCGGATTGAAGATTTCAATGCGCAGCTGAAAGGCGCGATTCTCGTCGCGGACGGGGCGATGGGCTCGATGCTGTACGAATCGCAGGGACCACAACGCTGCTTCGACGAGCTGAACGCCACCGAGCCAGAAGCTGTCTTCCGCGTACACCAAGCGTACATCGAGGCCGGCGCGCAAATCATCGAGACGAATACCTTCGGCGCCAACCGTTACAAGCTGGGATTGCTGGGCCTGGGCGAAAACGTCGCGCGGCTAAATCATCGCGGCGTAAAAGTGGCCCGCGAGGCACGCGAAGCGGCGGCGCGCGAAGTGTTGATTGCAGGCTCCATCGGCCCGCTGGGCGCCACCCGGCAGGTGAACCCGCTGCCCGCCGACGAAATCCGCGACATTTTCCGCGAACAGGCACAGGCGCTCGAAGAGCGCGGCGTGGACCTGTTTGTGCTGGAAACGTTTTCCGATATCGAGGAACTTGTCGCGGCGATTGACGCCATCCGCGGATTTTCGCGGCTGCCGATTGTGGCGGAGCTGACGTTTTCCGAAGAAGGCACCACGTTTGGCGGCACCATGCCGACGGACGCGTGGCAGCGGCTGAGCGCGAAAGATGTGCAGGTGATTGGCGCAAACTGCACGCTCGGACCGCAGGCGCTTATGCCCATTCTCGAGGAATTCTGCGGGCTCGACGGCGGGAGCATCGCGGGCGTGAGTGCGATGCCCAATGTCGGCTTCCCCAAGCGCGTGGGTGACCGCGTGGTGTATCCGAAGTCGTCGCCGGAATATTTTTCACTGTTCGCGCGCGAAGCGGCGGCATTGGGCGTGCGCCTCCTGGGCGGCTGCTGCGGCACTACGCCCGCGCACATCCACGCCATCGCTGACGCGGTAAGGGATTTTCATCCGTCAAAGCACACCGGACGTTCGCCGGGCAGCGTGGCGGTGTTGGCACCGAAGGCACGCGAGGTGCACGAGCCGGAAAGCAAGCTGTGGAAGAAAATCCAGCAGAAGAAATTCGTCACCAGCGTGGAGATTGATCCGCCGAAAGGCGTGTCGTTGGAAAGAATTTTCGAGCAAGTGGAAAAAGTGATGGCGTCGGGCAAGGTGGACGCCATTGACATCAATAGCGGCACCATGGCGCGCGTGGGCATGGACGCGCTGGTGCTCGGTGGCGCGCTCGAGGCGCGCGGCATCGAAACCATTCCGCACATCACCACGCGCGACCTGAACATCATCGGCTTGCAGGCGTCGCTGCTGGGCGCGTGGTCCGTGGGCGGCGTGCGCAACGTGCTGGCGATTACCGGCGACCCGCCGTCGCTGGGCGACCACCCGGAAACGAGCGGCGTGTACGAAGTGGACTCCATCGGTCTGGTGAAAATCCTCGTGCGGCTGAACCAGGGCATGGACTGGGCCGGAAAAACACTCGGCGGGGCCACGAATTTTTCCATCGGCGTGGCGGTGAATCCCGTGGCGGACAATCTGGACGAAGAAATCAATCGCTTCCTGGCGAAAGTTGAGGCGGGCGCGCATTTCGCGATGACCCAACCCCTGTTTGATCCCGAGCATTGGCACGCCTTCGTGAAGAAAATTGGCGGGAAGTGCCCAATCCCGGTGATGGCCGGGGTGTGGCCGCTGACGAGCTACAAGCAGGCGCTGCGCCTGAACAACGAAGTGCCGGGAATTGTGATCCCGGAAAACGTGCAGAAAGAATTGGAAGCCGCGGGGACCGAGGCGCGGGCGTGTGGGTTTCTCCTCGCGCGACGCATGCTGGCCTGGGCCAAGACGGAATTGGCAGGGGCGTACTTGATTCCACCGTTCAAGCGTTACGAAGAAATCTTGGAAATTTTCGACTGAGCAACAAGCCGCAGATTTCGCAAATTCCACACCCATAGATCAGCCAGAAATTCACATTTATGATTCATCTGCGCGCGCTTGGGACGCCCCTACGGTGTATCCAAGAGGATAGCGATGATGCGTTGGGCCGCGGCGCCATCCCAGAGGTCGGGGACGCGGCCGCGTTTGGTTTCGCCGCGAAGGATGGCTTTCACGGCGGGAAAGATTTTTTCGGGGTCGGCGCCGATGAGTTGATTGGTACCTTGCGAGACCGTAATGGGGCGCTCGGTGTTATCGCGCAGAGTGAGGCACGGCACGCCGAGCGCGGTGGTCTCTTCCTGAATGCCGCCCGAGTCAGTGAGCACAAACGTGGCCTCGCTCATCAGATGCAAGAATTCGAGATAGCCGACCGGCGGAGCGAGCAGCACGCAGGCGTGTTTGTGCACGAGTTCTTTGTGCGTCCACGAGGTGCGCGCCCAGCGCGTGAGTCCGAAGCGGTCGAGACGTTCGCGGGTGCGCGGATGCACGGGGAAGAACACGGGAATCTCGCGGCCAATTTCGTTGAGCACGTCGAGCAGCTTGCCGAGTTTTTCTGGCTCGTCCACGTTGGAGGGGCGGTGCAGTGTGAGCAATGCGAAGGGAATGTGCTGCGCGCCGGGCAACTTCCCGAAGGACGAATCCGCCCATGGCATGTTTCCCTGCTCTTCCGGCGGGACAAGATGATAATCGCGCAGCGCCGTGGAATGCCTGGCAATGGGCAGGAATTTTTTCAGCGAATCAATCATCACGTTGCCGACGAGATGAATCTTTTCCGCAACTACACCCTCATGCTGCAGGTTCTCCACTCCGCTGGGCTCGGTGACAAATAGAAAATCGGAAATGGCGTCGGTGAGCAGGCGATTGATTTCCTCAGGCATGGTGCGGTCGAAGCTGCGCAGCCCGGCCTCGACGTGGGCCACGCGCACGCCGAGCTTGGCGGCGACCAGCGCACAGGCCACCGTGGAGTTGACGTCGCCGACGACAACCACGATGTCGGGCTTCCAGTCCACCACCACCGGCTCGAAGCGCGTCATGACTTCGGCGGTTTGCTTAGCGTGCGAGGCGGAGCCGACTTCTAGGTTCACGTCGGGGCGCGGGATGCCGAGCTGATCGAAAAAGGATTTGGAGAGCGCTTCGTCGTAGTGCTGGCCGGTGTGCACGAGCAGCGTTTCCGCTCGGTCGGCGCGGGCGCGTAGGGCGTCCATTAGCGGCGCAATCTTGACGAAGTTGGGCCGGGCGCCGGCGACGAGCAGGAGTCGGAGTTTGCGCGAAACAGTCATGGCTCAATTGGCAAAAGGAATGAAACCACAGATAAACACAGATGAACACAGATAAACATCGTGCGAGAAGTGAAAGAGTTAAAGGGTGAAAGGGTTAAAGAGCAAGAACACCATGCAGATCAACGCGCGGGCCTAGAAAAACCAGAAGCGTTTGCGCTTGACGGGCGCAGGGGCGTCCACGTCGGGCGGGTCGGGAGAATACGGCAGCGGGCGTCCTTCGAAAGCGGCCAGCGGGTTGTCGTGGAAAAGCGCGCGGGCGATGGGAGCGCCGCGGCGCTCGGCGACGAAGTTGAAGGCATCGCGCAACAGCAGCGGGCGGCCGCGCGAGGAGCTGTTGTGCGCGTCGCTGGCGATGAAGTGGATGGCGTCGTGATCGAGGAGCCATTCCGCGGACTCCTGCGCGGAGCGGCCGAATCGTCCGAGCAGCGAGAGCGCGGTGACTTGCACACGGCAGCCGAGGCGCACCCAGGCCGCGAGGCGCGCGGGGTTGGCGCGAATCAGCGCGTTGCGCTCGGGATGGGTGACGATGAGACGTAAGCCGGAGAGATGCAGCTCGTGCAGCGTGTTATCAATCGTGGACGGGATGGAGAAGTCAGCGAACTCCACCAGTAGATAATTTTTCTGGTTGAGCGTGTATTTTGCGGGGTTCTTGCGGAGATCCTGTATGTTCTCGAAGCTGAGATGAAAATCGCAACCTGTGGCCAAAACGAGTCGATTGCCGAGGCGGGCCTGAATTTCATCTCGGCGTTTTTGCACCATTTCGGGAAGGAATGGATAAGTGTCGTTGGCGTGGGGCGTGGCGATTACATGGGTAATGCCGTCCACGATGGCCATTTCGGCCATCTGCAGAGACTCCTCAAGGGTGTCTGGGCCGTCATCGAGACCCGGAAGCAGATGGCAGTGAATGTCAATCATCAGTCAGCAGCCAGACAAAGATACGAAACGCCGAGGAAAACGCGCCGCACGAAAGAAGAATACCTGAGAGGCGAGTGACCGTCGAACGAAAAGTCACCCCATAGGCAAAATTTTTCTTCTGCCGGGAAAAGCAAACTCCCCAGACCGATTGGCCCCCTTCTTGCAATTGATAGCGTGGGACATGGGCATTTCCAATCCGTTTTGGGAATGCACTTCCGGCGAAGCAAGTGCGGTTGCCGGGAAAGACGCTTCAAACAGAAACAGAGGGAAAGAAGAGCTTTCCAGTCTGTACTTGAGTCCACACCCCTTCCTGGTGGGTTCAAGGTGTCCCACTTCCCAGGGTCTCATTCTAAGTGTGCTGTGACTTTGTCCGGGGAACGAACTTTCTGAGGAGGAAAATCATGCGAGTGAAAGCAGTGCTGGTGATGGCAGTGTGCGCGGCGCTGGTGTACGCGCCGGTGGCACCGGCGGAAACGTCGGCCGCGGTGGCCAAACTGAGCGCAAAGGGCACCGTGGAGGTGAACGGCACGGTGACACCGGCGGAAGCCAGCGTGTTTGCTGGCGACCGCATCACCACACGAGCCAAGACGGCGGCGGCGCTGGCGCTTTCCGGCGGCAACCAGGTGTTTCTGCCGGAGCTAAGCGCGGCGCAGATTCGGCAGTCGGGCGCGCGGGTGGAGATGTCGCTCGAGCGCGGAGGGCTGGTGGTGGTGAGCCGCGGAGCGCAAGCGCTGGCCGTGCTGGCCGGCGGCGTGCGCATCGTGCCCAGTGGCGCGGGAATTTATGAAATCGTCGTGAAGGGCACGTCGCTGAAGGTGGCAGCACGGAAAGGCGCGGCGCGCGTGGAGGCCGCGGACCGCACAGTCGAGGTCACCGAAGGGAACACGCTGGACGCGACGACCGCGCCATCTTCGCAGGGTCCAGCAGGGGCTTCGAGCGGCCTGACCGCGTTGCAGACGTTTGCCATTGTGGCCGGCGTGGTGTCCGGCATCGTGGGGTTGACGTTGGGCATTGTGGCTTTCAATCGCGCCGACCCCAGCGATTGCCGTGTGACCGGCTCGACCTCGCCGTTCACGATCACTTGCCCGTAGCCGGCCGGGCATCCCCAGTTGGTGTTTGGGCGGCTCCGCGCGCGCGCAGAGCACGGAAGGCGGAGCCATAACAAAAAATCGGAAGCCAGAAATTAGAAGTCAGAATTTACGAGACAGAAACCGAGAAAGGAATTCATGAGGAATTGCGCCATAGCGAAACGCGCTGGAATGCTGTTGCTGGTGTCGCTATTGAGTTGCGGCGCGGCCGCGGGGCAATCTGCAACGCAAAGTTCTGCGCCCGCTCAAAAGCCGGCGCTGGAGACCACGGAAGACATCAACCGGCGGCTCGCGCAGATGCAACGCATGCAGACGGCCGCGGAAGAAAGCGGCGCGGCAGGCGAATACCGCATCGGGCCAGAAGACTTGCTGGAGATCACCATTTTTGAAGCGCCGGAGATGAACCGCGCGCTGCGCGTTTCTGCCAGCGGGGAAATTTCGCTGACGTTGCTGGGCGCGGTACGCGCGGCGGGACTCACGCCGCGGGAATTGGAGTCGGTGCTGGCGGAACTGCTGCGGCGCTCGTATATGAAGGACCCGCACGTGGGAGTGTTCGTGAAGGAGTTGCAGAGCCGGCCGGTGTCGGTGTTCGGCGCCGTGTACAAGCCGGGGGTGTTCCAGGTGCGCGGCACGAAGACCGTGGTGGAAATGTTATCACTGGCCGAAGGGCTGGCCGCAGACGCAGGCGACACGGTGATCATCATGCGCGGCGCAGGATTCCCCGCGGGCGGCGCGGCGGAAGAAGCGGGCAGCGAAAAGACGGCGCCCCGTGCGGAGACGCTGGAAATCAACTTGAAAAGCTTGCTGGAGTCCGGTGATTCGCGGTTCAACGTGCCGGTCTTTCCGGGCGACATTGTAAAGGTGACACGCGCAGGAATCGTATATGTGGTGGGCGAAGTGAAGCGGCCGGGCGGCTTCACTCTGAAGAGCAACGAAAACATTTCCGTATTGCAGGCCCTGGCGCTGGCGGAAGGGCTGACGCGCACGTCAGCCAGGTCGCAGGCGCGGATCATCCGTACCGACGAGGTCACCGGCAAGCGCGTGGAAGTGGCCGTGAATTTGTCGCGGGTGCTGGCCGGGAAGGCCGAAGACCCGCTGCTGCGCCCGCGCGACATTGTATTTGTGCCCAACAGCGCGGCGCGCAGCGCGCTGGCACGGGGCTCGGAGGCGGCGCTGTCCATCCTGACAGGAGTAGTGGTCTGGCGACGATAAGAACGCGGCACGAGGGGAGCGCGAAGAGTTGATGGCGCGGGAAACACAAATCGAGCGAGTAGTGCCGGCAGGGTTGGAGCGGCGCGCGGCGGCAGTGCCCGCGCCGGTGCAGACGCTGGAGGTGGAGGCCGCACCGGATCTGTTGGCTTACTGGAGCGTGCTGCACAAACGCCGGTGGATGGTGCTCACCGTGTTCGTGATTTTCGTGGCGGTCGTACTGCTGGGCACGCTGAAGCAGCGTCCGGTGTTCCGTTCGCGCGGACTGCTGGAAATTCAGAAAGAGAATCCGGAGATTTTGACGGTGAAGGAAATGTTCGAGCTGGAAAACATCTCCGACAGCTATTTGGAGAGCCAGTACAAAATTCTCGAAAGCGACACGCTGGCGCGGCGGGTCATCGCGCAACTGGGGTTGGAGCACAACGCGGAATTCAATCCGCCGCCGGGCTGGTTGGGACAGTTGTTGCGAGGGGACCGCGCAATGTCCGCGGCAGAGAGCGAAGCGGAAACGCGGGAAACATCGCTGAAGCGCTTCCGCGAGCGGCTGACCATCGAGCCGGTAAAGCGCTCGCGGCTGGTGACGGTGAGCTTTGAATCGGAAAGCGCGGCGCTGGCAGCGCGCGTGGTGAACACGCTGGCAGACAACTTCATCAACCAGAACCTGGAAGTGCGCTGGGAAGCGACGCAGAAAGCCTCGGAATGGTTGTCGCAGCAACTGGTGAACATGAAGTCCAAGCTGGAAAAAAGCGAGACGGAGATGCAGCAGTACGTGCGCGAGAACGGGCTGGTGTTTCTGGAAACCGCGCAGGGCGCTCCGGAAAACATCGTTAACGAGCGGCTGCGGCAATTGCAGGAAGAGCGCACGCGGGCGCAGGCCTCGCGGTATGAAAAAGAATCGCACTACCGGCTGGTGCAGGCGGGTGACTATGGGTCGTTGCCGGGAGTGTTCGACAGCAAATTAATGCAGGACCTCACCGTGCGTGTAGCCGAGGTGCGCCAGCTGCACGCACAGCTTGCTGCCACGTTCCACCCCGACTACCCCAAGGTGAAGGAGCTGCAAAGTCAAATTGACGAGATGGAATCCGTGCTCGCCGCGGAGCGCGAGCGCGGATTCCATCTCTCCACCAACGAATACCAGGCGGCACTGCGCCGCGAAAAACTTATCGAGCAGGCCTTCGAGCAGCAGCAGCGCCAGGCGGAAACGATTGCCGAGCGCTCTGTGCAGTACAACATCCTGAAACGCGAAGTGGACACCAACAAGCAGCTTTACGACGGGCTGCTGCAGCGGCTGAAGGAAGCGGGCGTCAGCGCGGGACTCAAAGCGTCGAACATCCGCGTGGTGGACGCCGCGGAGCCGCCCAAGCGCCCGGCGCGGCCCAACCTGCTGCTAAACCTGGCATCGGGCATTCTGCTGGGCGCGCTGCTGGGCGTGGGTGCGGCGTTCCTCCAGGAATATTTGGACAACACGCTGAAAACTTCTGAGGACGTGGAGCGCTTCCTGCGGCTGCCGTCGCTGGCGGTAATCCCCGCGGCGCAAACATTGAACGGGCGACATGGCGCGTACGGCTACGGCGCATACGGTCGCGCGGCGGCGCTCACCGGCGGCGCCGCAAAAGACAACGGCGCGGCCATCGCCCGCGCGGGGTGGTACCGCATCGACACCGGCGCGCAGCATTCCGCGCTTTCGGAAGCCTTCCGCGGGCTGCGCACGTCCGTGCTGCTCTCCAGCGCGGAACGCCCTCCGCGTTCTCTGCTGATTTCCAGCTCGCGTCCGGGCGAAGGCAAGACCACTATCGCCATCAACCTGGCCATCTCGCTGGCGCAGCTCGGGCAGCGCGTGTTGCTGATTGACGGCGACCTGCGGCGCCCTTCGGTGCATAAGGCGTTCGGCATGCAGGAAGAGAACGGGCTGGTGCGCTACCTGACCGGTGGCGCGGACTGGCGGGCGTGCGTGCGCGCCACGAACCAGCCCGGCCTGGACGTGCTGCTCTGTGGGCCGCTGCCGCCGAATCCGGCGGAGCTGCTCTCCAGTGAGCGCATGCGCGCCCTGCTCGCCCAGGCCAGCAGCGAATACGGCATGGTGCTGGCGGACTCCGCACCGCTGCTGAACGTCGCCGACAGCCGCATCCTGGCCTCGCTCGTCGAGGGCATGGTGCTGGTGGTGGAGGGCGGCGAAACGCCGCGGGACCTGGCGCGGCGCTCGCAGGCTGCCGCGCAGCATGTCGGCGCAAACCTGATCGGTGTGGTGCTGAACAAGCTCGACGCGCGGCACGACGGATATGGCTACTACTATCGCTACGACACCTACAAGCCCCGCGAGGAAGGGGAAGAAGCGGAAGTAGAAGAGAAAGTGGCGAGTGATTAGTGGCAGGCAAGAAGTGCAACTGTGGGGGAGGAGAGGACGATGGAGATTTTTTTGGATTCGGCGGATAGCAAAGAAATCACCAAGTGGCTGGGCGAAGGGATCGTGGACGGGCTCACCACCAACCCCAGCATCATGTTCAAGGATGGTGTGTACGACCTGGAGGACGGCGCGCGGAAGCTGTGCCGGCTGCTGGGCGAGCGGCCCGTCAGCGTCGAGGTGACCTCGAACGAGCACGCCGAAATGCTACGGCAAGCGCGAGGATTTGCGCGCTGGGCGCCGAATATCGTGGTGAAAATTCCAGTGGTGAATGAGCAGGGAGTCTCTTGCCTGAGCGTGGTGAACGCGCTTTCGCGCGAGGGCATCCGCGTCAACGTCACCGCGATTCTCTCCTTCAACCAGGCGATGCTGGCAACCAAAGCCGGCGCGACCTACGTTTCGATTTTTGCCGGGCGGCTGGCCGATGAGGGCAGCGACCCGGCGGTGGTGATTCGCCGCACGCGAGACTGGCTGGATGCCTGGCACTACACCGCAAAAATTATCGTCGGCAGCATCCGCGCTGTAATGGACATTCAGTGCGCGGCGCTGGCCGGGGCGCACATCATCACTATTCCTCCGGCCTTCATCGCCAAGATGGTGGACCACAAATACACGCGGGAAACCGTGAAGCAGTTCAACCAGGACGCCGCCAAAGCCGTGGCGCAGATCGCCACCGCGCGCGCGGCCGTCGCCGGCACGGCGTAGTTTTGCATCGTCGGGCACAGCGGAGTTGCCATCTTCATGACGCGCCAACGCCAATCCGAGCAGGGCTTGTCCGCGCGGCACGCGCTGGTGCTCTCCGACCTGCTGTCCATCTTTACGGGTTTCTATCTTTCCTATCGCCTCCTGCCCTACTACCGGCCATACCTGCGTCCCGGCGAATTCTCCGAAGGGCCGCTCGCGGTGCACGCATGGATGCTGCTGCTGATTGTGCCGCTGTGGCTGGCGCTGCTGCGCCGCGCGGGGCTGCACGGCGAGACGCGCCTAGCGTGGCGCGTGGTGCTGGTGCGCACGGCGGAAGTGCAACTGGTAGGGCTGGCGCTGCTGTCCATCGCCTTCTTCGCGTTCAAACTGCAGGCGGTGAGCCGCTTACTGGTGTTCGGCTACTGCGTGCTGTACGTGCCGGTATCGCTGGGGCTGCGCTGGGTGGCGTCGGCGCTGCTGGCAGCGCACCGCGGGCACATCTATTCCATTCCGCACATTGTGGTGGTGGGCACGCGGAAGCGCGCGGTGGAATTTATCCGCCGCGTGCAGCACGCCGAAGAGATGAGAT
>JAMCWK010000022.1 GCA_023481105.1 Acidobacteriota bacterium
GGTGCGTTCCGGCCTAAACGTTTCGCAGGAATCCGCGCGCAAAATCCAGCGCGCCTATCGCCGCACGCCCTCCATCATCTATCCGCCGGTGGACGTGGCGCGCTACCCGCTCGCGCGCCGCTCCGAAGATTTTTTTCTCGCGGTCTCGCGCCTGATGCCCTACAAGCGCATGGACATTGTCGTAGAAGCCTTCCGCGAACTGCACATTCCGCTCCGGGTGGTCGGCACCGGCCCGGACCTCGAGCGCCTGCGCGGGATCGCCGGGCCGGACACGCAATTCACCGGCGCGATCGCCGAGGACGAGCTCATCGATCTTTATTCCCGCTGCCGCTGTCTGATTTTTCCCGGCGAGGAAGATTTTGGTTTGGTGCCGCTCGAGGCGCATGCCTGCGGAAAGCCGGTCATCGCCTTCGGGCGCGGTGGCGCACTGGAAACGCTCATCCCCGCCAACCCCGCGCTCCGCGAATCCTGTGCCTCACACACCGCGCCCACCGCTGTATTTTTTTACGAACAGACGCCTGCGGCCGTGGTCGCCGCAGTGCGTCAGTTTGAATGTCTGGATTTCTCTCCTGAGGTGTCGCGGGCGCAGGCCATGCGTTTCGACACGAGCCGCTTCCGCCGCGAACTTCTCACGTTCCTCGATTTGGTTTCCTGCGAAACGTTTAGGCCGGAACGCACCGCCACAGCAGTAACCGACTGACATGGCCGGCGTTTTTTCCTGCCAAATGATTTTTAATTTTGGGATGTGCCGCTGAGTTCCTGCACGGCGTCGGCCAGCGCATCCGCCAGCGAGCGCGCGAAGGGAACCTCTGGCCGCCAGCCCGTGCGCCGCCGAAGTTTTGCGGCACTGCCAGCGATGCGCGCGGGGTCGTTCGTGCGGAGTTGCGCGGGATCGGTGCGCACGGAAATCTTCATCCCCGATAGTCGCCGCAGGATGTCCACCGCCTCGCGGAGGGAGCGCGCGCGTCCGGAGCAGATGTTGTATGTTTCCCCCGGCAACCCCTTGCGCAGAGCGAGGTGCATGGCGCGCACACCGTCGCGCACGTCGAGGAAGTCGCGCTGGCGCGTCAAATCGCCGGTACGCAGCACCGGCTCGCGGCTGCGCAACACCATCTCCGCCACTTGCCGCGTGAAATTTCCGATCGCGAACTTGGACGCCTGTCCCGGCCCGAGCATGTTTGTCGGGCGGACGATCACCGCGCGTAACCCGCTTTCCTGCACCGCGCGGCGCACCAGCATCTCTCCCACGGCTTTGCTGGCCGCGTAGGCGTTCGCCGGCGCGAGCAGCGTTTTTTCCGTCAGCAGTTTTCCGCCCGCCGGCAGCGCGTACACTTGCACGGTGCTGACAAAGAGAAAACGCACGCGGCGCAGCGCGGCGGCGGCGTGCAGCAGGTTGCGTGTGCCTTCGATATTGACATCGAACGTGATACCGGGGTGTTCGCGCGCGAAGGGCACCGAGGAAATCGCTGCGAGGTGGTAGATTTCGTCAGGACGTGTTTTTTGGACAATCGCCGCCAGCCGCGTCGCGTCGGTGATTTCGCAGCGGTAGAGGGGGACACCTTCCAGCGCCTGCGCCGTGGCCGCGGAAAGCGCGAAATCCTGCACGATGCCGCAGAGGCGGTAGCCCCGCGCGCGCAAGTGGCGCGCCAGATGGACGCCGGCGAATCCGGCGATGCCCGTGATCAGAGCTTTCATCCGCGCGCCGCTCCGGCCAGCATTTCCGCGCGCACCTGCTGCAGGTCGGCGTCCACCATCTTGTGCACGAGCTGTTGGAACGGAGTGGCCGGCCGCCAGCCCAGCTTTTCGCGCGCTTTCGTCGCGTCGCCGCGCAGGTGTTCCACGTCTGCTGGGCGCAGCAGCGAGGCTTCGGTCACCACATGCTGCTTCCAGTCCAGCCCGGCGTGCTCGAACGCCGTCGCCACCAACTCCTCGACGGAATGGCATTCGCCAGTGGCGAACACGAACTCCTCCGCCTGCGGCTGCTGCAGCATGCTCCACATCCCGCGGACGTAGTCGCCGGCGAATCCCCAGTCACGCACCGCGCGCAAGTTGCCCAGCTTCAGCTCACTTTGCAAGCCGAGCTTGATCCGCGCCGCTGCATGGGTGATCTTTCGCGTCACAAACTCCAGCCCGCGTCGCGGCGATTCGTGGTTGAAGGAAATCCCGCAGCAGGCGAAGAGCCCGTAGCTTTCGCGGTAGTTGATGGTGATGTAGTGCGCATACGCTTTGGCCACGGCGTACGGGCTGCGCGGGTGGAAGGGCGTCTCCTCGTTTTGCGGCGTGGTGCGCGCCGCGCCGTACTGTTCGCTGCTGGACGCCTGGAACATGCGGATTTTCGGGTTCACCTTGCGGATCGCTTCCAGCAGCCGCGCCACGCCCACCCCGGTGACTTCCGCAGTAAAGATGGGCTGGTTCCAGCTGGTGGCCACGAAGGACTGCGCCGCAAGGTTGTACACTTCGTCCGCTGCGGATTGCTCGAGCGCCTTCACGAGCGAATTGTCATCCAGCAGGTCGCCGGGGATCAGCGTGATCTTATCCAGCAAATGCCGGATGCGGTCCACGTTGGGGCTTGAGGACCGCCGTACCAGCCCGTACACGCGGTAGCCCTGTCCCAGAAGCCATTCCGCCAGATAGCTGCCGTCTTGCCCGGTCACGCCGGTAATCAACGCGCTTTTGCTCATTCGCTGTCCTTTTCCTGCGATGCACTCGCCGCTTATTTTCGACGCACTTCGTTCAGAATAATCTCCACCGCGTCCGGCAGCGAAACGGCGACACATTGCGGCCTGCTCGTACCCGCGTCGGAGTGCGCCCCAGTGACAAAAATCATGCGGCAGCCCACCGCCCCCGCCGCTTCCACGTCTTTCCAACTATCTCCTACCATCCACGAGCTTACAAGGTCCAGTTGAAATTCCGCAGCGGCGCGCAGCAGCATCCCGGGACGCGGTTTGCGGCAGTCGCAGCGGTCGGCTTCGTCGTGGACGCAGGTGTAGATGTGTTCAAGCGGCACGCGCGCGCGCAAGTGCTGGTGCATGCGCTCGAGTTCCGCCGGTGCGAGCAGGCCGCGGGCGATGTCCGGCTGGTTGGTGACGACGACAACGGGGAGGCCGGCGTCGCGCAGGGCGGTGACCGCCGCGCTCACGCCGGGGAGCAATTCGAATTCCGCGAACAAGCGTGGCGAAACGCCGCGGCCCTCGCGCACCACCGCGCGGTTCAGCACACCGTCGCGGTCAAGCAGCACACCGGGCCGCATGGGAGTTGCGGATCTTCTCCGCCAGGCAAAAAGTGATCAGGTGGTGCAGCACCACGTGGAACGCTTCCACGTGCGGCGTGGTGTTGTAGGGAACGACGACGCAGACGTCGCACAATTCCTTCATGGCGCCGCCGTCGAAGCCGGAGAATCCGACAGCATGACCGCCGTTGTCTTTGGCGTATTGCAGCGCGCGCAGCAAGTTTTGCGACCACAAGCCGGCTTTGTCGCGCCCGTTGCCGCCGTGGACGCTGATGGCCAGTACCACATCGCCTGCGCGGAACAGCGTCTTCAACTGCTCCTCGTACACTTTGTCCCAGCCGTCGTCGTTGGTCAGCGCGCTCATGAGCGGGATGTTATCCACCAGGCTCATAGCCCGCAGCCGCGGACGGCCGTCAGCGATGGTGCACTTGAACAGGTCGCAGGCCAGGTGCGTGGCGGTGCCCGCCGAGCCGCCGTTGCCAACCGTGTAGATGGTGTTGCCGCGCTGCCATGCGGCGAACAGCGTTTCGATGGCGTGGTCAATGGCCGCGCGGTCGATTTTTTCTGTCACTTCACGCACGCCGTCAAGAAACCGCGCGATGTACTCGTGGTTCTGCATATTGCTCCTTTGCAGAGAGGGAAATGGCGCGTCTTTCGCGCGCTGAGGCGTACGCGGCTTCCACCAGCCGCAGCGCCGCCAGGCCGTCCTGTCCGTCGCCCACCGGCGTGCGTTCTTCGCGGATGGCAGACAAGAACTCGCGCCACTCGCGCTCCCAGGAGGAATCCTCGCCCTCGAAATCCATCACGCCTTGTTGCGGCGCGCCGCTGTGCTCCGCGCGGAGGCCGATGAGCAGGCGCTCGGGACCGTAGCTGCCGCCGAGGCCTTCGGCCAGCAGGTAACCGCGCTCGCCGCAGACTTCGAAGCTGAAGAGATTTTTCCATTGCGTCCAGCTGGCATGGAGCTGCGCCACTTCGCCGCCGGCCGTGCGCAGGGTGCAAAAGGCGTTGTCCTCTACCGGCATCGGCCAGAACGAACTGGAAAGTGTGGCAGAAATTTCATCGAAGTCGCCGAGAAACCAGCGAAACAAATCCAGCGCGTGCACGCCCTGGTCGAGCAGCTCGCCGCCGCCGCTTTCCTCCAGGCTGGCGCGCCATTCGCGCTCGTAGCCGGGACGCCCTCCATGCCCGTAGCGGCAACGAATCCACAGCGGCCGCCCAATTTCGTCGCCATGGAGCATCTGGTGCGCCATGAGCAGTGCCGGATGGAAGCGGTGGTTGAAGCCGGTCATCAGCTGTGTTCCGTTGCGCAACGACGCGGCCACCACCGGCTGCGCCTCGGCCGCGTTGCGCGCCAGCGGCTTTTCGCACAGCACGTGCTTGTGCGATGCCAGCGCGCCCAGCGACACGCGCGCCAGCCAGCGGTGCGTGGTGGCTACGATGACCGCGTCCACATCACGCCCGCTCACCAGCGCTTCCCAGTTCGAACCGCTTCGGCAGCCGAATTCTCCAGCGAGCGCGCGCGCTCGCGCGGCGTCGGAATCCACCACCGCCACCAGCCGCGACTCCGTCGCGCGCGCCACTTCCCGCGCGCGCTTCGCGCCGATTTTCCCCGCGCCCACAATGCCCACTCGCAACACGCTCAACGCGCCACCTCCGCGCGCACTTCCTCAAAATTCCGCCCGTCAATTCGCCGCAGAGTGAACATCGCCGAGCCTGCCAAATCCGCGCCGCGTCCGGCGAGCGATTTCCAGTCGTCCCATACGGCGCTGAGCAGCCGCCCGGTGATGCCCGCGGCTTCCGGCGAGGCCAGGAAGACGGCCAGCTCCGCGGCGCGTTCCGGCGGCGTGCCGCCTTTGGATTTTTGTTCGCGTGCCTTGGAGTAAAAGTCTTTGCCCACGCGCAGCTCCCCCGCGGCCAGGGCTTCGTCGAGCATGCGCGTATTCACCGCGCCCGGCGCGATGGCGTTGACGCGCACGCCGTGCTGTTTTACTTCTTCCGCCACCGTTTCCGTCAGCCGCACCACCGCCGCTTTCGATGCGCTGTACGCCGAAAACCGCGGAAATGGATTCACCGCGCCGCCGCCGGAAAAATTGATGACGCAGCCTTGGCCTCGCGCAATCATTCCCGGCAACACCGCGCGCATCGTGAAGGCCGTGCCCAGCAGGTTGGTCTGGACTGCCGACGCCCAGTGGTCCATGTCGCATTCCGCCAACAGCCCGATCGGCCCGTAAATTCCCGCGGCGTTCACCAGCACGTCAATCCTGTCGAACACCTCCAGCGCCAGCGCCACCGCGCGCTCCACGTCGGCGCGGCGCGCCACATCTGCGGACACGGCCAGCACCTGCACACCCAATTCGCGTCCCGCAGCCGCTACGCGCTCCAGGTCCGCCGGGCTGCGCGCCACCAGCACCAGATGTGCGCCCTTGCGCGCAAAGGCCAGGGCCACCGCTTCGCCGATCCCGCGGCTGCCACCGGTGAGGAACACGGTTTTTCCTTCAAGTCGCATCATTCACCTCGTGCTGGCGTGTGCAGGGACAGGCGCCGCCGCGGCGTTTGGCGATTCCGGCAGGCCAATGCCCGTGTGGCGAAAGCCGGCATCGCGCGCCGCGCGGTCGTTGAGAAAATTGTGCGCGTCCAGCAGTACCGGCTCACGCATCAGTTGTTTCAGCCGTCGCAAGTCCAGCCGCCGGAACTCCGGCCACGGCGTGAGCAGCGCTACGGCGTCCGCGCCGGTCACGGCCTGTGCGGCGTCCGCACAAAGCAGGATGTCCCGCGTTTCCGCGGTCGCTTCCGTCACTTTCGGGTCGTAGGCTTGCACGGTCGCGCCTTCTTTCACCAGCAGCCGCGCAAATTCCACCGCATGCGAGCGACGCAGCGTGCTGGTGCCCGGCTTGTACGTGAGCCCGAGCAACGCCACGCGCTTGCCGCGCAATCCCGCAGGCTGTCTGCCGCATGCCGCGCGAAGTTTTTCCACCATCCGCGGCAGCCGCGCGTTGTTGACTTCCAACGCGGCGTCAAACAAACGCGTTGGGCGTCCCGCGCGCGCCGCCAGCTTGCGCAAGGTCTGCACATCGCGGCCCAGCGTGCCGCCGGCGAAGCCGGGCCCGGGATTCAGAAAGGCATACGCGCCGATGCGCCGGTCGTGCTTCAGCGCGCGTACCACGTCACGCACATCCGCGCCGGCGGCTTCCGCCGCATCCGCCAGGTCGTTTACAAAGCTGATGGACGTGGCCAGAAACGCGTTCAGGGCGTGCTTGGACATTTCCGCGCTCGACCAGCTCATCGCCAGCCGCGGCACGTCCATCACGTCGCCCAGCGGCAGCCAGCGGCGGATGGCCGCTTCGCTTTCCGCGCCCAGTACGATGAAATCGGGATGACGGAATGTCTCCAGCGCTTCTCCGAGCCGCAGATTTTCCGGCTGGTACACCAGCGAAAAACGCAGCTCTGGTGCGCGCGCCCGCAGCCGCGCGTCCAGTTGTGCGCAGGTGCCTGCCGGGACCTGGCTCATCACCACCACCTGAATTTCTCCGCTCACGAAATCCCCGATGGCGTCCACGGCGCGCTCGATGGGCGCGAGGTCGCTGTGGTCATTCGCGTCCACCGGCGTATCGAAGGCAATCACGGCATAGTCCGCGTGGGAGAGCGCGTCCTTCATGTTTTCTTGGAACCCCAGGCGCCCTTCGCGCACGCGCTTGGCGATGGTATCGACGAGGCCCGGCTCAAAAAGCGGCGGCGCGCCTTGCTGCAGGCGCCGCACCGCGTCGGCATCGAAGTCCGTGCCGCAGACCATGTGCCCGCGCTCCGCGAGCACGGTCCCTACCACGCAGCCTAAATGCCACAGCCCGAGCACCACGACTCTCGCCATTTGTTTGCGTCCCGCCCGCCGCTCGTCACCAGCCACTACTCTTTCACGCTGTCGCTCCCATGCCGGCCGTCGCCACCAGCGCCGCTGGACGCGGCCATTCGGTCTGGTAACTTCCGTCGGTGAGATTTGCGACGACTTTGGTTCCTTCAAAATCGAAGTGATAGCGCATCTCGCGCAGGCCGGCGCGACGCATGGCCTCGCGCAACTGCGCGTGGCGCCGCTCGGTGTACAGCAGCAGGAAGCCTCCGCCGCCGGCGCCGGAAATCTTTCCGCCCAGCGCGCCGTTGCGCCGCGCCAGCTCGTACAGATCGTCGAAGCGCGGATTGCTGATTTTGCTGGAGAGGCGTTTCTTCATCTGCCAGTGCGCGTCCAGCGCCAGGCCGAAGCTGGTCAAGTCGCCGTGCTCAATCATTTCGCGGATGCGGTAGCCCATTTCCTTGATCGCGTGCATGCTTTCTATGGTCTGCGATTTCTTTTCCGCCACGCCGCGGCTTTGCTCCTGCAAAATGTCCTGGCTGGAGCGTTCCACGCCGGTATAAAAAAGCAGCATGTTGTGTTGCAGATCGTCCAGCGCGCTTTCCGTGATGCGTGGCTTGGAGACGTGCACGCGACCGTCCGGCTCAATCTCCAGCACGGTCAAACCGCCAAACGAGGCCATATACTGGTCCTGCTTTCCGATGGGCTTTTTCAGAATGTCCAGCTCCAGCCGGCAGGCTTCTTCGGCCAGCTCGTGGTACGTCACCGGCTGGCGGCGCATGGCGTGCAGCGCGTTCAGCAGCCCCACGGCATAGCAACTCGAGCTGCCCAGCCCCGTTCCCGCGGGCACGTCGGCCATGGACACAATTTCCACGCCGCACTCGATTCCCGTCAGCCGCAGCGCCTCGCGAGCGATTTCGTGCTGCACGGCATCGCGGTGCGACACAATCTCCGACCGCGTGTACTTCACACGCACCAGGTCGTCCACCACCGGGCGGTTCACGTTGATGAACATGTAGCGGCTGATGGCCGCGGCGAAGATGAAGCCGCCGTGCCGCGAGTAGTACGAAGGCAAGTCCGTGCCCCCGCCGCCCAGCGTGACCCGGAACGGCGTTCGCGTGATGATCATGCGTGTTCTCCCCGTGCGGCGGAGCTTGCTGCCAGACGCAGCACGCCCTGCTGCTTCATTTCTTCCGCGGCCTCTTCGGAACGGTCCGGGACTTCGTCCTGCGCGGCCACCCAGGCCACGTAGTCGCCCACAATCTGTTCGAGCGAATGGCGCCGTTGCCAGCCCAGCCGCTCCAGGCGGCCGGAGTCGGACACGGTGTGCCGCGTGTCGCCGACGCGAAATTCCCCCGGCACCTGCGGCTCGACTGTGCGCCCGCAGGCTGCGGCTACCGCGCGCGCGAACTCCAGCACGGTCACGCCGCGATCACCGCCAACGTTGAACGTGGCGTAATCGCACGTCGCATGTTCCAGCGCGAAGACGTTGGCTGCGGCCACGTCCTTCACGTGCACGTAGTCGCGCAATTGCTTGCCGTCTTCAAACACCACCGGCGCGCGTCCGTGCAGGATGCGCTGCGTGAAAATGCGGCACACGCCGGAATAGGCGTTGTGCAGCGAATTCCGCGGGCCCTGCACAATCGAGTAGCGCATGGCCACCGTCGGAATCAGGTAGCGCTGCCCCAGTTGCAACGCCAGCAGCTCCGCCGCGTACTTGGAAATTCCGTAGGCGGTATGCGGGTTCACCACGGATTCGTCGAAGGGCGAGGGTTTCAGGATGCGCGCGCATTTGGGGCACAGGGGGTCCCATTCGCCGCGCGCAAGTTGCTTCACCGGGCGCGGCCCGGGATATACCGCGCCATGCTTTTCGCAGAGGTATTTGCCTTCGCCATACACGGACTGCGAGGAGGCCAGCACTACCTTTTCCACGGGAAATTTTTCCGAGACGATCAGCTCGTACAGCAGCGCCGTGCTTTCCGCATTCACGCGCAGGAACGTGCTGAAGTCCGGCATGTAGTCCTGGTAGGCAGCCAGGTGGAACACGCTGTCCACGCCTTCCAGCGCGCGCATCCACGTTTCGCGGTGGCGCACGTCGTCCACGATCAACTCCACGTCCGCGGACATCCACGCCGGGCGCCCGCCGGGGTGCACCCGCGCCTGCAGACAATCGAGCGCCCGCACCTCATAGCCGCGCTCCAGCAGCAGATCGCACGTGTGCGAACCAATGAATCCCGCTCCGCCCGTCACCAGTACCCGCTTCATCGCGCTTCCCACTTCTTCACCCTCCTGCCATTCATTTCGCTCTTCTCTTGTTCCGGATCTCTTCTCAGTACGCCCCCCGGCCTCGCAGCACCGCTGGAATCGTTTGCAGCAGGATTTTGCAGTCCGTCCACAGCGAGGCGCGCTTGATGTATTCCAAATCCATTCGCGCCCATTCTTCGAAACTCGAGATGTGGCTTCTTCCGTTCACTTGCCACAGACAGGTGATGCCCGGCTTCACGCACAGCTTGCGCCGCTGCCAGAATTCGAAGCGGTCGGCTTCTTCCTTAAACGTCGGCCGCGGCCCGACCAGGCTCATGTCTCCCTTCAACACGCTCCACAGTTGCGGCAGTTCGTCCACGCTCCACCGGCGCAGCCAGCGCCCCAGCGGTGTGATGCGCGGGTCGTGCTTCATCTTGAAGACCGGCCCCTGCATTTCGTTTTGCGCCAGGAGTTCCGCCTTGCGCTGCTCCGCATTGGGCGCCATGGTGCGGAATTTGTAGCCCACGAACGGCTTTTTGTTCTTTCCCACCACGTGCCAGTGGAAGAACACCGGCCCGCCGGGCGAGGTCAGCTTGATCAGCGCCGCAATCAGCGCAAACGCCGGCGCCAGCAGCGCGAGCAGTGTGGCGGAGACGAGCACGTCCGCTGCACGCTTTGTCGCCAGGTACACCCACGACATCCGCACCGACGAAATCGCGGCCACCGGAAGCCCCGCAAACGTTTCCAGCGCCACTTCCGGCGCGTCTAGCTCGTAGCCCATGCGCGGCAAGTACACGTCCGGCACCACCAGCACGCGCAGACCCAGTTCCACCGCCGCTTCGATCAGCTCATGCGCGCCGGGGATTTTGGTGGGCGGCAT
>JAMCWK010000132.1 GCA_023481105.1 Acidobacteriota bacterium
GCCTTGCGCGAACAGCGCAACAAACAGCAGCAAGGTGGAGGCACTCCGCCGCCGCAACCGCAAGTGCAGTAGAGCGGGAAATCAGATAAGAATAGATTCGGCCCGGTCCTGCAGATGCGGAACCGGGCCGAATTGTTTACGCAGCAAAGCGCGATGCGATTAGAAGGTCAAGCGCATCGCCAGTTGAATGACGCGGGCCGCTTCTCCCACCGAAATCAAGGCACTGGTGCTCGGCGTGGAAACCGACACGCAGCACACCCGGGCGAAGTTCGAGTTGATGCCGACCGGGTCGCTGAGGTTGGAAAATGCCGAGGTGGTACCGTCACTTGAGGTCAGGGGGTTGTCAAAATTGGCGTGGTTGAAGGCGTTGAAGAACTCCGCGCGGAACTGGAGATTGATCCGCTCCGTGATGGTGAACTTCTTGGTTACGCCCAGGTCCACGTTCCAGTAGCCTGGACCGTCGAACATGTTGCGGCCCTGGTTGCCGTTCGATCCGGGGGCCGGCAAACGGAACGGCGTAGTGGCGATGTTCAAGACGCTGTCGGGGAAGACCACGGGACCAGTGATCCCCGTCACGTTGAACAAACCGGTGTCGGGCGCCGGGCCAACAATGTCCGCGCGAGAAAACCGGATATTGCCGTTGGTCAACTGCCCGCTCAGCACGCTGAAGGGCTCCCCGGATTGAATGGTCGTAATGCCTGTGGCTGTCCAGCCGCCGATGATGTAGTCCAGCGCCTTGGGCACATTCCCAGCCCAGCGCTGCCCGCGCCCGAACGGGAGGTCCCACACGACGTGGCTGGTGAAGACGTGGGTGCGGTCGAAATCCGCACGCCCGCGGTCCGCGTGAAAATTGCGGATGTCGGTCACCGTTCCGGAGTTGTTGCCGACGGAGCCGCCGGACGTTGCTCCCACCGGGTCCGTTGAGGAGTCGTCAATCGCCTTGCCAAAGGTGTAGGCCGCGCCGAAGGACAGATTGGGCGCCTGGCGGCGCACGTGGATCTGCAGCGCGTGGTAGAACGAGTCGGAGCTGGAATCGAAGTAGAAGATGGAGCTGAACTGCGAGTTGGCGCGGAAATAGTTGGGGTTGCCCGTAGCCGTGACCAATTTGGAGTAACTGGTCGAAAACGTCGAGCCGCCATCGATCAATGCCGCGAGCGATCCCGCTGCGTTGTTGACCAGACGCTGCTTCACCGGCTTCGAGTTGAGCTGCGAGGCGGTCAAGATCTGCAACAGCAAACCGACCGGTTGACCACATCCGGGTGTGCCATTCGGGTCTCCGCAGGTGACGTAGTTGTCTCGCGCAATGGTGAAGGACTGGAGGAAAGCCGCCGGGAGTTTCACCTGGTTCAGGTCGTAGGCCCGGAACAGGTGCGTCCCGCGTTTGCCGATATAACCGACCTGCAGCACGATACTCTTGCCGAGATCGCGCTGGATGTTCAGTGTCCAGTCGTGCACCGTGGGGGTCTGCAAGTTTGGATCAATGGTCCCGGCAGCCACAGCAAGGCCTGTGCGTTGCGCCGTCGGCGGTGCTGTGAAGGTGCCCGGCAAGTTATTGGGCGGCGGCAGAACCAATGGGAAGCCCTGGTTGATGCGGGACGTGGCATTGGCTGGCACGGAGCAGCCCGAAGACGCCGACGGGGTTCCCGACCCCGGCTGCGCCGGCGCCGTGTTTGCGGTGATGGAAACCGTACACTGCGCGCTGCTGCCGGGCACCAGCCCCAGCACCGGTATGAGTTGGAAAGTACTGACCGGGTCGAACGAAATGGCGTACCCGGCGCGAATCACCATTTTCCCATCGGCGAATGGATCCCATGCCAAGCTGATGCGCGGGGCGATGGCGTTCATGTTCGGACGGTCCCAGAACGTGTTCCTGGGAACAAAAGTCACCGGACCCTGCGAGCCGTCAATGGGCTTGTCCGGACGCAGAATCAAGTTATTCGCCTCCGTGGCCGGGGCGTTGTATTCCCAGCGCACGCCGAGGTTGAAGGTGAGGTTCCGCCGCACCTTCCATTCATCCTGGAAGTAGAAGTTGTATTGCTTGTAGCGGGCACCGCGGATGTACAAGCCGCTGGGCGTGAACTGATCCGGTCCGGACGCGAAATAGGCCTGTACGATCGAAGTCGGCAATCCCAACATTTCGCTAATGGCATTGCGCAAGGCCCCCTGGTCGGTGCCGTTGATTCCGGACTGGGGAATATTGAACGGGTTGTCGGTGTTGGTGCTCAGGATGCGCGCGGAGCCGAAGGTCACGCGCGGGGCGTTGTTGACGCCGCCGACAAAGCTGCGATGGTCGTTGTGCCGCAGGAAGCGGATGTTGAATCCGCCGCGCAACAGATGGCTGCCCATCGAGTAGCTCAGATTGTCGATGTATTGGATGGTGGTCAGCCAGCGCGCCGTGCCGCTCTGGTTGTTGTACGGCTCGGAGATGTTCGGCAGCAGGAACGGCGGAATGTTGGGGAATGCAGGATTCGCGCGCCCGAACGCGAAGTCAAACAGGAAGCGGCTGTAGCCCGCCGTGAACTCGTTGACCATCCGCGGCGAGAGAACCGCGCGGTAGCTCAGCGCCAGGTTGCGCGGCCGGCGAATCACTTCGCCCCGCGGCGGGAAGCCCGGAAACACCTGCGGACGCGAGTTCAGGAAGTCGCCGTCCTTGGTGTCCGAGTTGGACCAGGTGAAGCGGCCGAAGATGCTGTGGTTGTCGTTGAAGCGATGGTCCAGGCGGACGAGGAAACGCAACTCGGGCTGGCGCGAAGGCGGGTTCCAGAAAAACGCCCCGGTGTTCAAGCCATCGCCGGAGGTGAAACTGTTTGGCAAGGGCATGGAGTTAATGTAGGAACCCATCTGCGGGTCCAGCCCCAGGCCCAGCGGGTCATTCGGGCCTGCGCCGATGGTGTACCTGTCAATGCAGTTGGTTGTGAGGAAGGACGGCGCGGTGTTGCAGTCCTCCACGCCGGGCAGGTAAGCGCCGGTGGTTGGATTCACCAGCGAGGGCCTGTTTTGCGAGACGCCGGTGCCGCCGGTGGGCGTGACCGTACCACGCACGTAGCGGAAGATGCCCTGCCGCGCCAATTGCGTATAGATAATCGGCGTGCCGAACACTTCTTGAATGGGCTGCGTGAACTTCAGCCGCGTGCTCTGCCAACTGAAAAACCAGAAGGTGCGGTTCTTGATGGCCGGTCCGCCGACGTCCGCGCCGAACTGGTGCGTCTTGAAGTTGGGTTTTTCCACACCCTGCAGGTTGTTGAAATAGTCGTTCGCGTTCAGCACGGGGTTGCGGAAATATTCGTAAATGTTGCCGTGCAATTCGTTGGTGCCGGAGCGGCTGGCGAGAGCGATGTTGGCGCCGCTGTTGCGGCCGAAATCGGCGGTGGCATTGCTGGTCACGATGCGATATTCCTGCACGTTGTCGGTGGTCAACCTGAACGTGTTGCTTTGCGGATTGGGCACCGAAGGCTCGTTGATGTCAATGCCGTCGAGCGTGACATTGAACGCGCGATCCCGCGAGCCGTTGATGTGCGTGCCGGAGCCGCGACCGCCGGTGGAGCGCTGGATCAGCCCCGGCTCGAGGGTAATCAGGTTCATCGGGTTGCGACCGTTCAGAGGCAGGTCGCGGATGGCGCGGCGGTCAATGACGTCGCTGACCATGGCGTTGGAAGTGGCAATGCGCTCGTAAGAGCTTTCCACGGTGACCGTAGACGTGACTTCGCCCACGTCCATCTGCACGTCCACGATGATGGGAGCGCCGACGTTCAGGACGTTTTTGGTGCTGATGAACTTCTTGAAACCGGTCAGCTCGACCGTGACCGTATAGGAGCCAACAATCAGGCCGTCGAAAACGTAGTTGCCAGCGCTATTCGTCTCCGTGAAATTTTGCACGCCGGTGGCTTCGTTGGTGGCGGTTACTTTTGCGCCGGGCACCACGGCTTTGGAGCTATCCAACACCGTGCCCGAGATGCGCGAAGTGCTGACCTGCGCCCACGCGCCGGCGCTGCAAATCAACAGCACTGCGAACAACGCAACTACACACCGTTTTTTCATGATGGGCTCTCCCCCTGGAAGTAAACTTGGCTGGCTTTGTGGACGGAAAGTCTGTAGCGGAATTCAAGACACACGAATTCTGCAATACGAATAACGCCAGGACGGCTGCCTTGCCTTGAACCCAAAGCCACCCCGCACCCCGAATGCCGAGAAACTACCACTGTGCACTGGGCGCGTCAAGCGTCACGATGGCCGAAAATCTTTTGACTCGGGTGGAGCGTCCCGGCCCTGCGCACCTCATTTTGTGCGTCCGGAATGTGCAGCCAGCCACATCCACCGACTCTCCGTCTTACTTCACTCACAAAACGGAAGGGCCGGGAGGCATTTGCCTCCCGGCCCGCAGGATATTCCGGCCACCGGTTTACTGAGGACCGGGCGCCTGCAAAGTGTGCTTCCTGCCGTCGGTCACCCGAACGGTGATCAGAAGTGGTACTTGAACACGAGCTGCATCTTGCGTGACGCGGCTCCCGGCTGGAGCAGGCGCCCGAAAGTGCTGAAGGTGATGGCCGCCGTCGGGTTCTCATCCCACTTCGGCGTGTTGGTAGCGTTTTGCATCTCCAAACGGAACTCCAATACCTGGGATTCGGTGATGCGGGTGCGCTTGCCGATACCCAGGTCCAAGTTGAATCGCGACGCGGTATTGAAGAAGTTCCGGCCGGTGTTCCCCAGAGTGCCGGGTGCCGGGTTGGAGAACCGAGCCTTCTCAGTGCTGTCGAAAAAGAAGACCTGGTTGCTATTGTTCGGATCGGAGAAGACGCGGCCGTCGCTTGGGCGGCACCCGCTGCAATTTGCCGGCGAGGAGACGACGTTGGTGAACGTGAAGGTGCCGGAATAGACCGTAAACGGCCGGCCGGACTGCCAGATCAGGACGCCGTTGAGCGCCCAGCCGCCGATGACTCGTTCGAGGGCGCCGTGCACTCCACTGCCCCATCGCTTGCCCCGGCCAAAGGGCAACTCGTATACCCAGTAACTTTGCAGGGAGTGCCGCCGGTCGAAATCCGACCGTGCCTTGTTGAGCGAACGATTGAAATTGTCCCACGGGGTGCTTGACGCGGACTGCAAGGTACCGCCGCTGACCACCGAAAACGTCGGGTCAAACGACCGGTTATCCAGCGATTTGGCCCAAGTATAGCTCACCTGGAAGCCCAGCCCGTCGCGAAACCGCCGCGCAATCTGAAGTTCCAAGGCATGGTAGAAAGAGAAGTCGTTGGAATCCAGCACACGCAGGATTCCGGAGAACTGCGGGAAGGGCTGGAAGAAGAACGGACTGAAACCGGAGAGCACGATCATTTGCTGTCCGCCCACGGTCCGTCGGCCCACCGCCGCCGCCAGTGATCCTACCGACCCCTGGTTTAGTGTTGTACCGAACGTGTTGCGTACAAACTGAGAACCGCCCACGGCGGTCGCTGCCGGATCTCCCACGAACAGCGCGTCCATCAGGCAACTCGTCCCACCGCCGGCTACCGTGTTGAAGGCCTGCAGAAAGGTCTCTCCCGCGCAGGTGCCGGCGGTCGCGGCATTAATGTTGGCGGTGTTGACGTCGTATGCGCCGAACAGATTTGTGCCGTGCCGGCCGATGTAATTGGCCTCGAACACGAAGCCCCGTCCCAAGTCGCGCTGGATGCTCAGGCCCCACATGTTGGTCTGCGGCGCTTCCAAGCTGCGCTTATCCACCACGGTCTGTCCCGCGGTGGAGAACAGCGCGGGCTGCAGCCCGGCGCTGGGAGTGATGGCCGGTGCGACGGTCGGCAGCCCGTCGCGCAGCCGTCCGCCGCCGGAACCGAAGGTTGTGTCCACCACTCCAATGGCCTGCCCGGGGAGGCTTTGGTAAACGCTGGAGGAGAAGATGAAGGTGTTGAACCGGTCGTACGCCATGCGGTAGTTGGCGCGCACAGACGTCTTGCCGTCCCCGAACGGATCCCACGCCAGACCGATGATCGGCGCCAGGTTGTTCTTGTCGCTGTTATAGAGCTTCCCCTGTTCCCATGTCAGCGTGTTGCTCGGGGTGGCTCCGGCGAAAACGGGCTGGTCTGGCACCAGTATGCGCCCCGTGGCCGCGGTGGGCGCCAGCTTCAGTTCCCACCGGAGTCCTAGGTCGAGCGTGAGGTTTTTCGCCAGCTTCCAAGAATCCTGCACGTAGAAGTCATACTCCGGGTAGCGCGCGTCGAACACGAACGGCGTACCGCCCGGCGCGAACACGCTCCCATCGGCATTGGCCACGAACCCCTGCCGGAGATTGCCCACGCGGCCAAGCAGGTTGTTAATGGTGGCTCGCAAGGTAGCAAGGTCATTGGTGTTGATGTTTGTGGGCAGATTGAAAGTCGATGAACTCACCGTGTTGATGCTGGTGCTGAAGTCCACGGAGAGCTGTACGTTTGACCCGCCAACCGACCCGCGAACATCCTTGTGCGACTGATAGCGGAAGTTGATGCCGCCTCTGAAGGTGTGCGCACCGTGTTGGTAGGTGAAGTTGTCCACCCACTGGTACGTGTTGATTGTGCGCAAGTTGCCCCGGTAGTTAAAGATCGGCTCGGTGACCGTATTCAGGTCGAACGGCGGGTTGCTGGCAAAATTAGAGTCCGGATTGACGAAGTTGAAAGTGAACTTGTTCCACCCGAAAACGAACTCGTTGGTAATGTGCGAGACGGGGTTCGAGCGCCAGTTGACTGCCAGGTTCCGCGGCAAGCGAGTTGTGTCGACCACGCGCGGCGTGGTCGGAAACTTCTGCGCCCCGCCGTTGACCCGATCGCCCAGCGTCGTCTGGCTCCCCTGCGCCCAGCGGGCGTACACGGTGTTCTTGGCATTGATGACGTGGTCCACCTTCATCACCCAGTCGTACTGTTCTTCGCCGCCGGGTGCAAGGAAGCTGTAGCCGGCTGTATTCAGCCCGTCCCCGACCGTGAAGTCGTTGGGCAGGGGCGTCAGCCCGATGAACGTCTGAATGCTTGGGTCCAGGCCGCCGCTGGCGCCCAGCGGGTCATTGGCTGCCACGTCGTATGTGCCGATGGTGAGGCCGGGCAAGGGGTTGCCGCTGGAATCCACGCAAGTTGAGGAATTCCGCGCCGTGGATTGACCTGGGCAGAGGGTGCTACCCGAGGCGATGTAACGAAAGTTGCCAGTGCGCGCCTGTTGCGTGTACACCGTGCTGGTAATCAGACCCGAGGTATGCGCCCGCAGAAACTGGAGGTTCGAGAAGAAGAACGTCTTGTTCTTCCAGATTGGCCCACCCAGGCTAAACCCCGGGATATGCTGGACGAACTGAGCCTTTCCGACACCGGTGCGGTTGTTGCTCCACTCGTTCGCGTTCAGGCCGGGCGTGCGGTAGAAGTAGAACGCCTGGCCGTGGAATTCATTCCCGCCGGACTTGGTGACCAGGGCCACCTGCCCGCCGCTGCTGCGCCCGTACTCGGCAGTGAACTGTCCTGTAAGCACGCTGAACTCGGCAATGGAGTCCGGATTCGGCCGCAAAGGCGTGAAGTTAGAGCCGCCGGCGCTCGACTCATTGATATCCACGCCGTCCAGCGTGAAGTTCCACGAACGGTCGCGCGCGCCGTGGACGTGGATGCCGCCGCCGGTGTTTGCTCCGGCCACTACTCCGGGCTGGAAGGTCGTAAACTCCAGCGGATTCCGCCCGCGCGTTCCCACCAGCGGCAGGTCGGTCAACGAGCGATTGTCCACCAAGTTGCCGAAGTTTCCGGAGGTGGAGGTCTGCACGCGCTCGGCGGTATCGGTGACCTCGACTGTCGCGTTCACGTCGCCGATCTGCAGGGCAGCTCGCACTGTTAGCGGTTCGTTGATGAATAGCCGGTTGCCTGTGGAGACAAACGTCCGGAAGCCCTGCGCCTCTACTTTGACGGCATAGACACCGATTTGCACAGAATCGAACACATAAGCACCAGCGGCCGATGTCGTTGTAGAAAACGAAACTCCTGTGCCCTCGTTCGTGATTGTGACGGTGGCGCCCGGCACACTCGCACCGGACGGGTCAGTCACCGTGCCGGTGATTCTCGACGTGGTTCCCTGTGCCCACGCGCCGGCGCTGCAAATCAACAGCACAGCGATCAAAACTGCACACAGTTTTTTCATTTCGCACGTTCCCCCTGGAAATAAACTCGCTTGCCTCTGAGGATTAAAAGACCAGAACACACGTCTAGACAAACGGATCCACGGAAGTTGGTGAAGGCCAAATGCTCGTGTAGCTTCAGCCCCAATCTCACCCCTCACCCCAATTTCCGAGAAACTAACATTGTGCGCTGAGGCAGTCAAGCATGAAAGCGGCACCACTGCCGCGCACGCGCGACCCTTACTTTGGTCCAATTGAAAAAAATCGGCCCGGCGTCCCGAGGTATCGGGTTTGCGCCGGGCCAAGGAAGTTTCTGTATGCGGTCAACCGACCGCGAGGCTTAGAACGAGAGTTTGAAGCCGAATTGCATTTCGCGCGGATCGCGATAGCTGGTGATCCGGCCGAAGGTGCCACTCGTCAGGTTGGTGTTGACGCCGAACGGGTTCGTATGGTTGAAGACGTTGAAGGTCTCCCAGCGGAACTGGAAGCGGAAGCGTTCGGTGATCAGAATGTTCTTGAAGAGCGAGAAGTCTATCTTCCAGAAGCCCGGCCCGTAGGCCACGCCTCTGCCGGACGTTCCAGCGCGAGAATTGGCGCAGAATGCGGTCGGGGCTTGGCCGCTCGTGGGACAGACCGGTGCGAACACCGAGGTGTCCAGCCACGGCACGCCGATGTTCGATTGGAAGCTCGTGCCATGCGGGCTGGTGGAGGGGTCGCCGATGCGGTCCGGCCGGCCACCCGCCGAGCTGGTGGAGATGTTGTATCCCTGGCCGCCCGAATCGGACCCCGAGGCGGTGACGGTGAGCGGCAGCCCGGTGTAGGCATAGAAAATCCCGGAGGTCTGCCAGCCACCCAGCAAATGCCCGAGCACACCGCTTTGGTCCTTCCTCCATGGCAACTCGTAAACCCAGTTCGCGGTGAGGATCTGGCGGCGATCCAATTGCGAAGCGCCGTACTCGGCCCGGATGTTGTAGTGGTTTTGGGGCGAAGAGCTGCGGTCCGTCTGCGCGGTGGTGAGACCGTGCGACCAGGTGTAGCTGAAATTCAGGCTGCTGTTGCCGGAGAAACGCTTCTGCAAGCTGAACTGCATGCTGTTGTAGTTCGACGTGAAGATGGAGAGGATGGAATTAATAGGCCCATAGCCAAGATACGGGCGCACGGCGTTGATGTGCGGGCTGGCCGTGCCCGTGGTCTGGCAAGGAGTATTGAGTTGACCGGCGGTACAAACTACCGGCACACCGTTTCTGATTAACAATTGGCCGGGAGTCGGCTGATTGATGTCGGCGATGCCGATCAGGTGCGTGCCCTTGTTGCCGTAATACCCGAGGGCCAGGATCATTCGCCCGGGCACCTCCTGCTGCACGTCCAAGCTCCAGGACTGTGCGTATGGAATCTTCATGTCCGGGCTGGTTGCGCGCAAGGGAATGGGGCTCGCCGACAACGTGGGAGATGCCGCCGTCGGATTTTCGAAGCGGGTGGTGGAGATACTCACACTCTGAGTGAACGGCGGGTTGATGAAAATATTCTGCTCCAGAATACCGACTAGGCCGGAATCGTAGGCGAGGCCGTAGCCGCCGCGAATGGCCGTCTTGCCTTTGCCGAAGGGATCCCAGGCAAAGCCGAGACGCGGAGCGAAGTTCAGATTATCTTCCTTCGCGACTTTTGTCCCGTACTTCGCACCCGCGGCGCCGGCAATGATGATGCCGTTCAAGGGATCGAACGTGCCGGTCGCGCTGGTGATCAGTCCGGTAGTGGCGCTCACAACCGGAGCCAAGGCCGGGTCGTAGGAGGCCGGGTCAAAGGTGGTCAGCAGCTTGTTGTTATCGTGAGGCTGGCGGAACAGGGAGTGACGCAAGCCGAAATCGAGCGTCAGATTCGGATGCACTTTCCAGCTGTCCTGTACATACCACTCCAGCTGGTTGGTCTGGATGTCAGGAGTGAGATCGAGCGACGCCTGGGTGAACAGGTTGGCGTTGCCGAGCAGGAAGTTGGCCCATGTCTGCTGGAAGTTGGCGTCCGCGGTCTGACAGCTCGCATTGCAGGTCGGGGTCGTGGTTAGACCGGTTGTTTGGGCGCCAAAGGCGTTGAAATTGAACGACCCGGCGTTATTGCCCGCGGCATTCTCGGTCTTTTGGTAATGGTTGTAACTGAAGCCGAACTTCAACGTGTGCCGGCTGAACTGCTTGGACAAGTTGGCAAACACGTTGTGATTGCGGTTGAAGTCGTCGTAGGGACCAAATCCGGTGACGGTGGAAGGGCCGTTCGTGAAGGAGGTCGCGGGAATTCGGCCCAGCGTCACCGCAAACGGCAGCGGCGTGGTGATCGTGGATTGCGACGACGAAATCCTTCCGGCCAAGCGGCTGACGATGGCGCCATAGGAGTACGCGTAGCCGGCTTCCATCACGAATGAGGGCGTGAAGACATTCACGCTCTTGACCACCCAGCTCCGCCCGGGGGAATTCGTGGCTGTGTTGGAAACTCCTGGAAGCACCGCGCCCGTAAAGAGCCCGCCGGGCTCCTTGGTGGGGATGGTGTCATTGAGGAAGCGCACGAACACGGACCAGCGCGGGCCGAAGACGTGATCCACACGAGCCAGTTCCTGCCGCGTGCGGAACTGCGATTGGAAAGTCAGAAACAACTGGTGGGTCTCTGGGTTGGTAGGAGGCGGTATGTTGTTCCAAATCGCGTTGATGTATTCCTGGGCGATCGGGTTGATCACGGCAACAGTTGTGCCCACAGGGTTGGCCCCGCAGGAGTTCGATGCCAGTGTGGTCGGGCTCAGACAGACGTTCTTCGTAAAGATCCCCTGCTTTTCCGCCGCGGTGGGGACCGAAGCCGTTCTGGAGGCGGGAACATTCTGGCGGCGGAACTCCTGGGAGAAGAAGAAGAAAGTTTTACGGTCCTCCTTCTTGGTGCCATACAGACCGGGGATGATGACCGGGCCACTGAGGGTCCAGCCGAAATTGTTGTAGCGGAGAGGCGCGCGATCGCGGCCAGTGGCATTGTTGACGTAGTTGTTGGCGTTGAAAATGTCGTTGCGCACGAATTCGTAGGCGTTGCCGTGCCAGTCGCTGCCACCGGAACGTGTAATCACGTTCACGTTGCCCGAAGCCGCGCGGCCAAATTCCGCGGAATAGATGTTGCGCAGCACCTTGAATTCGGCAATCGCTTCCACGCTGGGATAATTGAGCAGCGTCAGGTTGGAGCCGCGGTCCACGTTGTCCGCGCCGTCCACCGTCCAATTGTTCGCGCTGGTGCGCTGACCGTTGATGGAAAACGACAACACGTTGGTCTGGCCCGAGGGGTTGGTGGTGCCGACATACAGCTGGTCGGTGCCGCCGTAGGAAACGCCTGGCGAAAGCGAGACCAACTGCTCATAGTTGCGATTGTTCAGCGAAAGTTCCCGGACCTGCGCGCCGGTGATGAGGCTTCCAGCGATGGCCGATTCGGTTTCTACCTGAATCGCCGCCGCCTCCACGGTCACCGTCTCCACAACGCTGCCGACCTGCATGGTGACGTCGGAGCGATAGATCTCGCCCACGTTCAGGTCGATGGAGGAGATCGTGACCTTCTTGAAGCCCTTGGCCTCGACAGTCACCGAATAATGCCCGACGAGGAGCTTGGGGACCGTGTAAAGCCCAGTCGCGCCGGACTCCACTTCGCGGACGACGATTCCTTTGTCCGTATTGATGACGGTCACTTTGGCGCCCGGAATCGCCGCCCCGGTGGAATCCATCACCGCGCCGGTAATCGTGCCAAAGACGTCCTGCGCAACCGCGCCGGCGCCACAAAGCAGCACCACTGCGAGCAATGCAACAAAATTCCTATTTTTCATGAACAGATCTCCCTCTGGAAGTTATCCCGGCTCAATCGCTGCGCGGAAAATCCGCCACGCAGTTCTAAGCGCACCTCGGGTAAAGAGAAAACGATGGTAGGACGACAGGCATCCCCTGAATCCGAAGCCACCCTGCACCCCTGATTCAGAAAAAGTAGCACCGCGCGATATGTGAGTCAAGCAAATCGGAAGCAAATCCAGCGAGTTGCGCAAGCTTTCGCGGCGCAGGCTAATTCACACGCTCGATGCGCGCGCCTAGGGCGCCCAGCTTCTGCTCCAGGCGCTCGTAGCCGCGGTCCAGGTGGTACACGCGGTCAATGATCGTTTCGCCCTCTGCCACGAGAGCGGCCAACACCAGCGAAGCGCTGGCGCGCAAGTCGGAAGCCTGCACGCTGGCGCCGCTCAGGCGCGCCGGTCCGCGCACCACGGCGCGGCGCCCCTCGACGACAATCTGCCCGCCCATGCGCACCATTTCCTGCGCGTGCAAAAACCGGTTTTCGAAAATGGTTTCGGTAATCACCGACGTACCCGCGGCCTGCGTCATCAGGGCCATGTACTGCGCCTGCATGTCGGTGGCAAAGCCGGGATACTCCTCAGTGGTCACGTCCACGGCGGCGAGCGGGCCGCCGTTGTGCACGCGCAGGCCTTTGGCTTCAGCTCGAATCACGATTCCCGACTGCTCCAACTTTTCAATCACCGCCGTCAGGTGCGCGGGCTCGCAGTGCGTGAGCAGCAATTCGCCGCCGGTGATGGCGCCGGCCACCAACAATGTGCCGGCCTCGATGCGATCGGGGATGATGGTGTGCGTGGCGCCGTGCAGCGCTGGGACGCCGCGGATGCGCACGGTGGACGTCCCCGCACCTTCCACGCGCGCGCCCATGGCGTTCAACAGCGCGGCCAGGTCGCTGATCTCCGGCTCGCGCGCGGCGTTTTCCAGCAGCGATTCGCCCTCGGCCAGCGCCGCAGCCATCATGGCGTTCTCCGTGCCGGTGACAGTGATCTTGTCGAAAAGTAGTCGCGCGCCGCGAAGCCGCTGCGCCCGTGCCTCCACGTAGCCGTGTTCCGTGGAGATTTCCGCGCCCAATTTTTCGAGCGCCTGGATATGCAAATCAATCGGCCGCGCGCCGATCGCGCACCCGCCGGGAAGCGAAACTCTTGCGTAGCCGGTACGCGCCACCAGCGGGCCCAGCGTCAGCACCGAGGCGCGCATGGTCTTCACCAACTCGTAGGGCGCTTCGGCATGCGACACGCGTTCCGCGCGGATGGACACGGCGTCGGGCGTGGCCGGCGACATCTCCACCTGCGCTTCCATGTGCGCCAGGAGCTTGCCCATGGTGACGATGTCGCGCACGCGCGGCACATTGCGCAGGTGCACCGGCTCCGAAGTCAACAGCGCCGCGGCCATCGCCGGCAGCGCCGCGTTCTTCGCGCCGCTGACGCGGACCGTGCCCTCCAGCCGCCTGCCGCCGTGGATGCGAAATTTTTCCATTGCTAGAGAATTTCTTCCTTCAACTCCCCAGGGCCTTCCTCAAATTACCACCTGCAAGCTTCAGCCTGCGCCGCGCTTCAACGGCGCTCACGCGTGCTCTGAGCATCACCAGCGCAACGCGCAAATCGTGTACGGCCTGACGCGCGGCGCGTTCCACTTCAGACACGCTCGCGCCCGTCGCTGCCTGCAAAATGCGCAATCCGCGGCGCCGTAACTTCTGGTTGGTCAGAGCTACGTTGATCATCCAGTTGTCATACACGTAGCCGAGCCGCACCATCGCTGCCGTAGAGAGCATGTTCAGGACCATTTTCTGCGCTGTGCCGGCCTTCATGCGCGTGGAGCCGGCTATCACCTCGGGTCCCACCTCGAGCGTGATGGCGATTCGTGCCAGCCGAGCCACCGCGGAACGGGGATTGCAAGTGATGCCAATCGTCGCCGCGCCGCGCTGCCGCGCATAGCGCAGCGCGCAGAGGACGTAGGGCGTCGCACCGCTTGCGGAAAGGCCAACGACCACATCTTTGGCAGAAACTTTTTTCTTGCGCAGATCGCGTGCGCCTTGCGCGGCGTCATCTTCGGCGCCCTCGGCCGCGCGCACCAGAGCGCGCCGCCCACCAGCGATGATTCCTTGCACCAGTTGCGGCGAGACGCCAAATGTCGGCGGACATTCGGAAGCATCCAGCACGGCCAGCCGCCCGCTGGTCCCCGCGCCGACATAGATGAGCCTCCCGCCGCGACGCAGCGCCGCCGCAATCGTATCCACTGCGCGCGCAATCTTTGGAATCTCCTTCGCCACTGTGCGCGCCACGCCGGCATCTTCGCGGTTGATGATGCGCAGAATTTCTGCGGTGGATTTCAGGTCCAGCCCGCGCGAGCGCGCGTTGCGCCGCTCGGTTGCGTGCGGTGTCTTCCGGTTTCGTTTCACAGCGGAATTATAGCCGCAATCCGCAAAGCGCTCCTCAGGGTTTGAGGCCGAGTGCTTCGAAGACTGCATCATGCACGGCGGGGCGCACGGCTTTGATTTTTTCGTTTTCCGCGGAGGGATGCACGCGATTGGTCAGCAGGATGACGAACATCTCTTTTTCAGGGTCGATCCAGATGGAGGTACCGGTGTAGCCGAGGTGGCCGAAGCTACGCGCGGAAAAATATTTTCCGCTTTGTGATTGCTCCGACGGCACGTCCCAACCCAACGCGCGCGACATCTCGCCGACTCGCACGGCCCGCGTAAACTGCGCAATCATGCTGCGGCTCAGCAGGCGCTGGTGTGCATACTGTCCGCCGTTCAGCAGCATCTGGCAGAACGCAGCGAGGTCCGCGGCCGTGGAGAAAAGTCCCGCGTCGCCGGCCACGCCGCCCATGGCCCAGGAGTTCTGGTCGTGGACTTCGCCGTGCACCAGCCGCTGGCGAAACATCGTGTCGTCTTCCGTGGGCGCGATGCGCACGCGCAAATTCTTCGGCGGATTGAATTGCGAATCGCTCATCCCCAGCGGCGCAAAGATGCGCTCGCGGGCAAACTGGTCGAGCGATTTGCCAGACACGCGCTCCACAATTTCGCCCAGCAGAATGAAGCCAATATCCGAGTATTCGATTTTGGTTCCCGGTTCGGAGACGAGCGGCTCGGCCAGCGCCAGCGCCAAAATTTCTTTTTTGTTTTTCGCGGTCAGGAAATACTGCTTCCAGCCCGGCAGTCCCGATGTATGCAGCAACAGTTGCCGCACCGTGACGGCCTTGCGCGACTCCGTGGCATTCGCTCCCTTGCTCCACTCCGGCAGGAAGCGTGAGACGGGCGCGTCGAGCTGCACGCGGTTGGCTGCGACGAGCATGGCGATGGCCGTCGTCGTAACCACCGCCTTGGTCAGCGAAGCGACATCGTAAATTGTTTTCGGCGTCACCACAGGCGCTTTTGCGTCGAACGTCTGCGCGCCGAACGGGTGCACGATGAGCTCGCCGCGCACTCCCACGGCTAGCACGCCGCCGGGAAACGCTTTGTCGGCGACGGCACGGTCGAGGATTTCGTACGCGGGCTTCAGCCGCGCGTCCATTTCCGCGGGCGCCACGCGGAGCTTCATCGGATTGGCTGCCACGCTCATTCCATCGCCAGCCTTCACGGTCCCCGGCACGCTCACGGGAATTCTCCCGCCGATGGCTGTCTGTCCGAAAAGCGCGCGGCCCGCGGCGCGCTGCGCCACGTCCTGCGTGGAAAAGACGGAGACCCACGTCTTGGCGTTGGGAAATTTTTCGACGATGTACGGGCTGCCGAAGGACACGACCACTGCGGGCTTGCCCGCGGCCAGCAGCGTGTTGACAAGCGCCGTCTGATTTTCCGGCAGGCCCACGGTGCCCTTGCGGTCGGCCACGCGCACGAAGAGCGCGACGATGGCCACATCGTAGCTTTCCGGCGGCGGCAGCTTCACCGTTTCCACTTTCACGAAACGCGTGTCCGTGCGCACGGCAGCGAAGGCATCCACACGCCCGCGAATTTCTCGTTCGAGAAATTCCGCGGGGTAGGGGTCGGGGTCGCCGGCGACTGCGACCAGCAGCACGCGCTGCGGCTTGGTGGCGTCGAGTGGCAATACGTGTTGCTCATCGCGCAGCAGGGTGACGCCGCGGTCGGCGATTTCCTGCGCCTGCGCCACAAATTCCGGCCGGCGAAAAGCTGTGTTGAGCTTGTCGAGGTCCACCAACCGCTCTTTGTAAAGGCCGAGCTTTGCTTTGGCGCGGAGCACGCGGCGCACAGCCTCATCAATGCGCGCCATGGGGATGCGGCCGTTGGCAACGGCATCTTTCAGGCCCGCAATCGCTGCGTTGGGAATCGGCGGCACGAGGAGCACGTCCGCGCCCGCGGCGATGGAGCGGATGGCGACTTCCGCCGGCGGGTAGCGCGAAGTCACGCCGCCCATGTCCAGCGCGTCGGTGACCACAATTCCTTCGAATTTCATTTCCTTGCGCAGCAATTCCGTCAAGATCTTTTCAGACATCGTGGCGGGCAATTCCGTGTTGGGCTCCAGCGCAGGCACGGCCAGGTGGCCGGTCATGATGGTGCTCACTCCGGCAGCAATCGCCGCGCGGAAGGGCACTAGTTCGACCGCGTCGAGGCGCGCGCGGTCGCCCTTCACCGCGGAAAGGTCAATGTGCGAATCCACGCTGGTGTCGCCGTGGCCGGGGAAATGTTTCGCCGTGGCCAGCGCGCCGTTCTCTTCCACGCCGCGCACGAATTCTTTTACGAACTCCGCCACTTTTTGCGGGTCCTCGCCGAAGGAGCGCGTGTTGATGATGGGGTTGTCGGGATTGATGTTCACGTCGGCCACCGGCGCGAACACCCAGTGCACGCCGACAGCGCGCGCTTCCGTGGCGGTGATTTTGCCCATGGTGTAGGCCACGTGCGGATCGCCGGTGGCAGCCACGCCCATGGCGTGCGGAAACGCCGTGCCCTCGTCCAAGCGCATGGCCGTGCCGCGCTCGAAGTCCGCGGCCACCAGCAGCGGAATTTTCGCGCGACGCTGCAACTGGTTGGCCAGCGCCGCAGTGGGATACGCCTGGCTGTACTCGATGCCCAGCGGCGAACCGCGCGTCTGCACCACGATGCCTGCGACGTGGTTCTGCTCCACTTGGCGCAACAATTCCTTGTACTGCTCGGTTTCCGTGGAGAGGAAGCCGCCGTAGTAAAAGACCATGACCAGCTGCCCGAGCTTTTCCTCGAGCGTCATCTTCTTCAGCGTGCGCTCCACCCATTTTTCCGCGTCGCGAGGCAGCTTGGTCGAGGGCAGGGAAGCCTTCTGGGTGCGCGCGGGGTAAGCGAGGAAAAGCAGCAGTGCAACCGGCAGCAGGAGCCAGCGGTTACGCATCGCGCCGGAGTGGAGCACCGAAAGTTCGCCGCGCGAGCGCAGCGGTAAACATTGACGCTTGCATGCTGCCGCTGTATATAACACACGGGAATGCAGATGGAAAATGGAAAATAGAAATTAGAAGAGAGGAAAAAGAAATCATGCCCCGGCACACTCGGAAGTTGATCGTCCTATTTTCTATTTTCTCTTTTCTGCTTTCGCTTTCCCCCGCTCTTGCGCAGACGAAAGCCAAGCCAAAGCCCCAGCCCGCCTCGAAACTCTCACAAACTCTGGATGCCATCGTTGAAAAAGCGATTGCCGCAGACGAGCTTCCCGGCGCAGTGCTGCTGGTCAGCCACAACGGAAAGGTGATTCACCGCAAAGCGTATGGCAACCGCGCTGTGCTGCCCGCGCGCGAACCGATGACCGTGGACGCCATCTTCGACATGGCCTCGCTGACCAAAATCCTGGCCACCACGTCGTCGGTGATGCTGCTGGTCGAGCAAGGCAAGGTGCGGCTGAACGATCCCGTTTCGCGCTACATTCCCGAATTCGCGCCCAACGGAAAAGAGCAGGTCACCGTGCGCCACCTGTTGACGCACACCGGTGGCCTGCGCCCCATTCCGCCGGTGAGGGATCCGTGGTCCGGCGCAGACGCGGTGTTCAAATCCATCTTTGACGACACGCTCATCGCCCCGCCCGGCGCGCGTTTCATTTACAGCGACGGCGGCTTCATCGTCCTCGCCGAACTGGTGCGCCGCGTCAGTGGCCTGCCGGTGAACGAATTCGCGCTCGAAAATATTTACAAGCCGCTGGGTATGAAGCACACGCGCTTTCTGCCGCCCGCGGAGTGGAAGCCGCGCATTGCGCCGACGGAAGAAATTGATTTGCCGGAAGGCGCGAGGGCCGGCTCGGGCAAAGGCCGCGTCCTGCGCGGAGAAGTCCACGACCCCCGCGCGCGCGGCATGGGCGGCGTGGCCGGCCACGCAGGACTTTTTTCCAACGCCGACGACATGGCCATTTTCTGCCGCATGATTCTTGCGGGCGGCATAGCGCCAAATGGGAAGCGAACCTTTGCAGCCGCCACTGTCAACAAAATGACATCACCGCAAACGCCGCCGTGGAGCCCCACGCGGCGCGGCCTTGGCTGGGACATTGATTCCGTTTATTCTGCTCCGCGCGGCGAGGATTTTCCGCTGGGCAGTTTCGGGCACACGGGTTTCACCGGCACGGCGATGTGGATTGACCCGCGCAGCCAGACGTTTTACATCCTGCTCGCCAATAGCGTTCATCCGCATGGCCGTCCGGCAATCTCCAGCCTGCGTTCGCGCATCGCAACCGCCGTCGCAGCCCATGTTGGGGCGAATGTAGCGCCGGGCTTTAGCCCGGCATCTTCGACGTCCTCGATCGAGCGCTCTGTCGGCTCCGCTCACGATGCGCAACGCAATGCGCAAACAAAAACCGGCATTGATGTTCTGGTCGAAGAAAATTTCGCGCCGCTGCGCGGCAAGCGCGTGGGCCTGATCACCAACCACACCGGCCTCGACCGCAACGGCCGCAGCACGATTGACCTGTTCGCGAAAGCTCCCAACGTGAAGCTCGTCGCGCTGTTCAGCCCCGAACACGGCATCGCCGGCCGCGCCGACGACAAAGTCGCCTCCACTACCGATGCCGCTACCGGCCTTACCATCCATAGCCTTTACGGCGATACCCGCCGCCCCACGGATGACATGTTGAAAGATGTGGACGCGCTGGTCTTCGACATTCAAGACGCCGGCGTGCGCTTCTACACCTACGAAACGACCATGGCCTACGCCATGGAGGAAGCCGCGAAGCGCAAGATTGCGTTTTATGTGCTCGACCGGCCGAATCCCATGGGCGGCGACGCCATCGAAGGCCCCGTGCTCGACAAGGACCGGCTCAACTTTGTCGGCTACTTCCCGCTGCCCGTGCGCCACGGTATGACCGTGGGCGAGCTGGCGCGGCTGTTCAATGACGAAAACAAAATCGGCGCGGACCTTCACGTCGTGACCATGAAGGACTGGCGCCGCCGCGACCTGTTCGAAGCCACCGGCCAGCCGTGGACCGCGCCCTCGCCGAACCTGCGCTCGCTTGATGCTGCGATTCTCTATCCGGGCATTGAGATTCTCCAGTCCGGCGGAGTCAATGTGGGCCGTGGCACGGAAACGCCGTTCGAATTATTCGGCGCGCCGTGGATCAAATCCATGGACCTCGCCGCGTACTTGAACCGCCGCTTCGTTCCCGGCGTGCGCTTCGTTCCCACGCGCTTCACGCCGACGGCAAACCCGCACAAAGGCGTGGCCTGCGAAGGCCTTGCGCTCATCATCACCGACCGGCAGACGCTTAACTCCATGCTGATGGGCTTGGAGATTGCCGCCGCGCTCTGGAAAATGTATCCGGAAAATTTTCAGGTGGACAAAATCATCACCTTGGTCGGCAACAAAGCTGCGCTCGAGCGCCTGAAAAAGGGCGACGCGCCCACGCGCATCCTCGACGAGGCCGCCGACGAGATCGAAGCCTTTCGCAAGCTCCGCGCGAAATATTTGTTGTACCAGTAGCGTTGGACACAGGTTGCTGTGGTACATTCGCAAAAGCTAACCGGAGGCCGGAGCCGTGACCCTCTCGGATCTCCTGCTCTTCAGGGCCGAATTTGCCTGTCCGAAATGCGGGACTCCCTTCCGCACCCGCCTGCTCCTCAAAACACTGCATTGGAAGTGCGCTAACTGCGGAGTCGACATTTACGCGGACGGGGAACGACTTGGGCAGGTGGTTTGGGTCAGTGGAGTGCCAGGGACACTCATTTGGCTCCTCTGGTCTTACTTCCAGAAGGGGCTTCCTCCTGCGGGGCCGCTCAAGGATCCGCTCGCTTGGGGAATTTTCCTTTCGTCGGTTCTTTTGATCACAGGAGCGGCAAGCCGTTTTTTCATCCGGCTCGTTGCTGGCAAAGAGAAGGCTCGCGGCGACTGGCCCTGCGAAAAGTGCGGCGACCTTATACCTGCGAAAACCTTTACATTTCCTTGGAGAATCATCTGCCCGCATTGTGGACATCGGTTTCGGCCAGGGATATTAAAACATCTGACTCATATTGGCACCTCGGGATTTATGGCTTGGGCGTTTTGGTGGCTGGTCATGATGGATCGTGAAATCCTCGGCGTATGGCCGTGGTTGGCACTCGCTGCAATGTGGGCTTTTTGGTATCTAATGCTCTCGCCTGTCGGCTTGCGTCCTGCTCAAAAAAAGCGATAATTCCACTCGGCATTTGCAACCTAACACCCAGGTTGCGGTTCCGTGGGGGTATTCCATGAAGAAAATTTTGATTCTCCTCGCCATTTTCGTATTCGCGCCGGTGGCCTGGTCGCAAGCGCCTGCCTACGACCTCGTCATCCAGAACGGCCGCATCGTGGATGGCAGCGGCAACCCGTGGTACGTCGCCGACGTGGGCATCAAAGACGGCCGCATCGCCGCCATCGGGCGTTTGTGCCACGGCAGCGATTGCGCCGCGAAGCGCACGCTCGACGCCAAGGGCCTCATCGTCGCGCCCGGCTTCATTGACGTGCACACTCACGTCGAAGGCGGTATCGCGCGCATTCCCACCGCGGACAATTATCTCTTCGACGGCGTCACCTCCATCATCACCGGCAATTGCGGCGGCTCGGAGACCAATCTCGAAAAATTTTTCGGCGACCTGCGCGGAAAGCTTTCCATCAATCTCGGCACGCTGATCGGCCACAACAGCGTGCGCCGCGACGTTATGGGCTCCGCGCAACGCGAACCCACGCCGGAAGAGCAAGCAAAAATGGAAGCGCTCGTCGAGCAAGCCATGCGCCAGGGCGCGGTGGGATTTTCCACCGGGCTCATCTACATTCCGGGCACGTACTCGAAAACGCCGGAAGTGGTCGGGCTGGCGCGCGCGGCGGCGAAGTACAACGGCGTGTACGCCTCGCACATGCGCAGCGAGGGCGAAAAACTCTTCGAGGCCATTGACGAGGCCATCACCATCGGCCGCGAAGCAAACATGCCCGTGGAAATTTCGCATTTCAAAGTGGCCAACAAAAAACTTTGGAACCAGAGCACGCGCTCCATCGCCATGGTGGAGAAGGCCCGCGCCGAAGGCATTGATGTGACTGTGGACCAGTATCCCTACACCGGGTCGAGCACGAATCTCGGCACGCTGCTGCCGTCGTGGGCGCTCGCGGATGGCTCGGAGGCCGTGCGCAAGCGGCTGGCCGACCCCGCCACGCGCAAAAAAATCGCTGGCGAAATGAAAGAAACCATCAACAAGCGCAACGGCCGCAAGCGCCTCGACTACGCGGTGGTGGCCTCGTGCAGTTGGGATAATTCGCTGGAAGGCAAGAGCATCACGCGGATCAACAAAGAGAAGGGAAGGAAAGGCAAGCTCGCGGACGAAATCCAGACCGTTCTGGACATGATGGAAAAAGGCGGCGCGAGCATGATTTATCACTCCATGGACGAGCGCGACGTCGAGCGCATCATGCGCTACCCGTACTCCATGGTGGCCTCCGACGGCGGCGTGCGCGAGTTCGGCCGCGGCGTGCCCCACCCGCGCAGTTATGGCACCAACGCCCGCGTGCTCGGCCGCTACATCCGCGAGCGCAACGTGATGCGTCTCGAGGAAGCCATCCGCAAAATGACTTCGCTGCCCGCGCAGCGCTTCCGCCTCACCGAGCGCGGCCTGATCCGTCCGGGCATGTGGGCGGACATCGTCGTGTTCGACGAAAAGACTGTCGCCGACGCCGCCACCTTTGAAAAGCCGCACGCCTACGCTGCGGGATTTTCCTACGTGCTGGTAAACGGGGAAGTGGTCATCGAAGGCGGCAAGCACACCGGCGCGCGCTCCGGACAAATTCTCCTCGGCCCGGGCGCGAAGTAGCACAGGCTTCCAGCCTGTGCGGCTTTCCGTTTCGCGCAGGCTGTAAAATTCCGCTTGACATCATATACAGTCTTCCTATATATAGGGGGCATGAAAATCGTGCCCTCATCTATGAAACGCGGCTCCGCGGAGCTGGCCATTCTTTCCGTGCTCGTCGAGGAACCCCTGCACGGCTACGAAATCTCCAAGCGCATCGAGGAGCACACCGGCGGCGTGCTGCGCTTCAACCTCGCGTCGCTCTACCCCATGCTCTATCGCCTCGAAAAACGCGGCTGGGTGAAGGCCAGTTGGCAGACGACCTCCTCCGGTCGCCGCCGTCGCTGCTATTCGCTAACGGCCGCTGGCCGCAAGCAGCTTCCGCCGCTGCGCGATGAATGGCGGCTCTTTTTCCGCGCCCTGGACCGCCTGGCCGGGGTGTCGCGTGCCTGATTTCCGGCAACTTGTCCGCGAGCGCCTCGGCGCACTGGGTCTTGCTCCACAGCTTGAGGCGGAAGTAGTCGCCGAACTGGCGGCGCATCTGGACGACCGTTTCGCTGCCGGCGTCCGCAGCGGCATGACCGAGCCCGAAGCGGTGGCCATGGCCTTGGATGAGGTTCCCGACTGGGTGGCCTTGAACCAGGAAATCTCCGCTGCGAAAAAGGACGGCCCCATGAACGAGCGCACGCGTAGCCTGTGGTTGCCGGGGATGACTATGATGATTACCGCGGCAATCCTCATGTCTGCGGCCCTTCGGTTCGTGCCGCCGGTCGCATGGCTGCACCCGAACGCGCCGCTGTTTTTTCTCGCGACGTGGCTTCCTGTGTATGGAGCGTTCGGAGCTCTCGGAGCCTACTGGTCGCGGCGCGCCGGTGGCGGCAAGATGATTCGCTTCCTCGCTGGAGTATTTCCCGTTGCGTTGCACCTGGCCATTTTCATTTGTGTGGTGATTGCCGCGAACCTGCAAAACTATTCGCGCACTCCGGAGTATCAGCACCTGGGGTTTCAATTGCGCGTATTCCTCTCGTTCGTTGTGGTACCCGGAATCGCGCTTGCGGCAGGCTCGCTGCCATTCATGCGCACTCCCGCGAACGAATCCTCTCCATCCCGCGCATAAAATCTGCTACGCCGAAGGAGTTTCTCGAGGTTTCCGAGCTCCGGAAATCTTCCAACGGCATGACCGCACTCTCAGCCTGCCGAACCGCATCACTCCGAATGTGAAAAGCTCTGCTTGGCCCAGTGCCGGTAAAAGAACAGCCCGGAGAGAATCAGCATTAAGCCGATGGACGACCGGATGGGCCGCTGGATAAACAGATTCACCGTCAGCGCGGTGGCGCCCAGGACAAACACCGCCGGCAACCACGGATACCCCCAGGCCTTATAGGGACGGTGCAGCTCGGGCTCGCGCTTGCGTAGGCCGAAGACAGACGCCACCGTCAACGCATAAAAAATCCACTGCGCAAAAATGAACAGCGAGAACAGGTCTTCGAACTCACCGCTCAGCACCATAAGCGCAGCCATCACGCCTTGAAACAACAGTGCGCCTGCCGGTGTGTGATGCACCGGGTGTACGCCGTCGGCCACGCGGAAGAACACGCCGTCGCGGGCCATGGCGTAAGGCACGCGCGCGCCGGTCAGGATGGACGAATTCAGCGTGGTAAACGCGGAGAGCACCATGGCCGCGGTGATCCACTTGGCCGCATTGGCGCCGGCGAAGACCGCCACCGCTTCGGAGACAGGGATGGCCGCCTTGGCCACGTCCTTCAGCGGCAGCACGTAGAAGCAGATGGCGTTCGTCAGCAGGTAAATTACGCCGACAATGATCGTGCCGCCGACCACGGCGCGCGGAATATTTTTCTGTGGGTTCTGCACTTCCGAGCCGGCGAACGTCAAGTCGATCCAGCCGTCGTACGCCCACAGCGCGCCGACCATCGCCGTCAGGAATCCACCGAGCATGGTGAGTTGCAAGCTTTCGGGAAAAATTGTCTGCACGCCTTCGTGCGGCTTGCCAAGGACAAAGCCCAGCGCCACCACGGCTAAAATGGAGCTGATTTTGATGATAGTCAGCACCACCTGCAAGCGCCCCGCCAGCCGCACGCCCAGGTAGTTGACGAAGGTGATAAACGCGATGGCCACCGCCGCCAGCGGCTGCGCCCACGTGAGCACAAACTCATACGGCTTTTCGGCGTACGGCAGGGGCACAGTGAGCGTGAAGATTTGGGTGCGTGTGGCTGGGTAAAAGAAACCCAGAAAAATCAGAAAGCCCGCAGCAATGGTGGCAATGGACGCGGGTTTCCCAACCAGGTTATTCATCCACCCGAATAGAAATCCCCACACCGGGCCGAAACCGCGCTTCATGTAAACGTACGGCCCGCCGGCGTTGGGCATGGACGCGCCCAGCTCTGCAACCGTAAGTGCCCCTGCGAGCGACAAAAACCCGCCCACAATCCACACCAGAAATACCAGCCCCACCGAGCCGGTGGCCTCGGCCATGGAGCGCGGCACGCGGAAGATTCCCGTGCCGATGATGTGCCCGACGACCATGGCCATGGCCGCCCATGCCCCGAGCCCCTTGACCAGCTCGAGCCGCTTTTCGTTCATGACTTCTCCGTATGCGGGGCAGTATCCATCAGGCTGGCTGCGGAGCCTACGACGAATGTCACCACTGTTCCCACCAGCACATACCACGTCCAAGCAAGCGGCGTGAATTTCCAGAGACAGAGCATCAGTCCCAGCCCGCTAAACATTCCCGCCAGCGCCCCATTCGGCGTGGCCCGGCGGTTCAGCACGCCGAGTAGAAACAATCCCAGCAAGCTCTGATAAATGATCGAGGCCACCGTGAGTCCAGTCTCCAGCACCGGCCCCCATTTGATGGTTCCCAGCACCATCAGCACGATTCCCCAGCCCACCGTAATCCAGCGCGAACGCGTCAGCGTTTGCGCCGATTCCGCTTCGTTTCGCGGTCGGCGCATGAAATCTACGATGCTGCTGGAGGCCAGCGAGTTGAGCGCCCCGCTCAAATTGGACATGGCCGCCGCGAAAATGGCCGCGATGAGGAGTCCTTTCACGCCGACGGGCATCTCGCGCACGACGAACTCGGGAAAGATGCGGTCCGTGTCGCCCAGCGTATTGAGCGGGCTGTGCTGGTGATAGACAAAAAGCATCACGCCGAGAATCAAGAACAGCGCGAATTGCGCGAAGACAATCAGACCGCTGGCCAGCAATGCTTTTTTGCTGTCGCGCTCGTCGCGCGCGGCGAGCAGACGCTGCACCATCAACTGGTCGGTGCCGTGGCTGGCCATCGTCAGAAACGCGCCGCCCAGCAGGCCGGACCAGAATGTGTACGTTTGCGTCAAACTGAACGCAAAATCGAACACTCGCAGCTTGCCGCCCGCAGCCGCGGCGACCTGCGTCACCTCTGCCCAGCCGCCGGGGATTTCCTTCAGCAGCAGCACCGCCGCCAGCACCGCGCCGGAGATGTACACGGCGAGCTGAATGACGTCGGTCCAGATGACCGCCTTCATTCCGCCTTCAAAGGTGTAAATCAGCGTGAGCGCGGCAATCAGCACCACCGCCGTGCGCGTCTCGATGCCGAACGCCACGCTGACCACCTTGGTGATGGCCGCCACGCGCACGCCTTCCGCCAGTGTGCGCGTCAGCAGAAACGTCCCCGCGGCAATGGATTTCATCCGTGTGCCGAAGCGTTTTTCGATGAGCTGGTACGCCGTGAAAAACTCTCCGCGGAAATACTGCGGAATGAAAATCAGGCAAATCAGGATGCGCCCGAGGATGTAGCCGAGCACCAACTGCAAGAATCCCAGGTTGCCCGCAAACGCAATGGCCGGCGTGCCGATCACGGTGAGCAGGGAAGTTTCTGTGGCCACGATGGAAAAGGCGATGGCCCACCACGGCGCCGTCCGCCCGCCTAAGAAATAATCGCGGATGTCCTGCTGGCCCTTGCGGAAGCGCATGCCGAAAATCGTGATGCCCACGATGTAGAGCAGGATGATGGCGAGATCGACGTAGTGAATGCGCATTCGTTGCTCGAAGGTCGCGCGAGTCTACTTGCCCCCGTCACAGACTGTCAACACGCCGCCGATTTTTCACATTCGCCGCTGACGCCGAGCCGCCAAGTGCTGTAAACTAATTACTGAATCCCGGCAGGAAAGTGTCCTGCTTGGAATTTCTAATGGCGGAGGACCGGCGCGGGCGTTCATGAAATATTACCTCGGCTTTGACGGCGGCGGCACCAAGACGGAAAGCGCCTTGCTCGACGCGTCTGGAATGCTCGTCGCGCGCGGCCAGGGTGGCCCGTCGAATCCCCTGCGCATCGGTTTTGACCAGGCCTTCGCCGGGCTCAACGAAGCGGCGAACAGCGCTCTCAATGCGGCGGGAGCGGACGCACGCCAGGTGCAAGCCGTGTGCGCAGGACTAGCCGGTGCGGGCCGCCCGCGCGTGGTCAAGCGCGTCATGGCGTTTTTGGTGGAGGCATTCCCCGAAGCGGACGTGCACGTCACAACGGATTTGGAAGTTGCGCTGGAGACCGCTGTGGGTACAGCGGCGGGTGTGGTGCTGATTGCCGGTACGGGCTCCTCCGCCTACGGCCGCGACGCTGCGGGGCGCAAGGTGCGCACGGGCGGCTTCGGCCCGTGGATTGGCGACGAAGGCAGCGCTTTTGACATCGGCCGCCGTGCGGTGGCTGCCGTGGCCCAGGCCCGCGACGGCCTGGAGCCGGTCACGCTGCTTGCGGAGTTAATTCCCAACGCGCTGCAGTGCCCCACGTGGGAAAGCCTCACCGAGCGCGTGGCGGCAGCGCCGGACGAAGTTTTTCCGCGCATCTTTCCCGTGGTGCTGGAAGCCGCGGAAGCGGACGATCCGCCGGCGCGCGATATCCTGTTGCGCGCGGCGTTTCACCTTTCGCGCATCGCCGGCAGCGTCATCCAGCAGCTGGGCATTGCCGGAGAAGAATTCGTGCTGGCCAAGAGCGGCGGCGTCTTCGGGCACAACGAAATGTTCGATTCCGCGCTCGACGCCCTGCTGCGCAGCCTCGCGCCCAACGCGCAGATTGGTCTGCTCACCGAGCCGCCGGCGCGCGGCGCCGCGCGCATAGCCCTGCGCCTGTTTTCTCCGGTAAAGGCCGAAGTCGTCCATGGCGGAAAAGGTTAGCAGCCGGGCGGAACGCGCGAGTTCAGCCTCGCGCGAAGAACTGCGCGTTCTTCTCCACGAAAAAAACGAGGAAATTCTTTTCGCGCTGCTCGAGAATCCCGCCCTCGACGAAGCGCTGCTCTGCCTCCTCTTGCAGCGCAGGGACCTTTCCAGCGAATTGCTCAGCGAAGTGGCGCGCCGCAAGGAGTTCATGCGCAGCTATCGCGTGCGGGCTCGCGTGGCGGCCCATCCGCACACCGCGCGCCTGGCGGCCCTGCCGCTCATTCGCCAGCTTTTCTTGTTTGACCTCGTCAACCTCACGTTGCAGCCGGCCACCCCGGCGGAAATCCGCCGCATCGCTGAAGACGTCATCCTGAACCGCTTGCCGCAACTGGCGCTGGGCCAGCGGCTGACCTTGGCGCGGCGCGGCTCCGCGCGCGTAGCGGCGGCATTGCTGGCCCCGCAAAACCAGGAAGTCTTCAACGAAAAAATCGTGCCCCTCGCGCTCGACAACGCGTTCCTGACCGAATCACAGGTTTTGAAAGTGCTGGCGCGAGAAAACCTGCCGGAGATCGTGCCTGCCTCCATCGCGCGCCACCGCAAATGGTCTTATCTCTACAATGTGCGCATGGCCCTGGTGCGCCACCCGCTTACCCCGCTGGCTCGGGTGCTGGCGTTCTTGCCGGAGATTACCCTGCGGGATCTCGACGAGCTTTCCGGCGCGCGTTCGCTGCCGGCCAGCCTGAAGCAATACATCCGCGCCGAGGTCGCCCTGCGCCGCAGCCGCGGACGCCCGCGCCGCGCCACCGCTTCCACTTGACTTGGCGCGGGCCCTGCTTTCATACTCCCCCGCAGGTGGGGCTACCGGCCGCGCGGTCACCACCCCTCGCTCCGAGAAAGGACCCAGTCATGAAGAAAAAAGAAAAGAAGACCCCCAAGAAGAAAATCAGCCTGAAGGTGGCGTCGCAAGAATCACGCAAAGCGCCGCTCATGCACAAGTTTTAAGCAGTCCGGAAGAATTTCAGGCTACCCGGCGACGCTCCGGCGGCCTCATGAGGCAGCGCGTCGCCGTTTTCTTTTCATTCGATTCGATGTGCGGCCGGCACACTCGCGCACTTTCTCAGCAATGATGAGCATGTGCCGTGAATTCTTCTTCGGCTGCTCTTTTTCGAAACTCCCAAACACGCTGGCCATCCGGAATCCGCACCGCCTCAGGAGTTGCTCCGCTTCGGCACGAAACAGGTAGCGCAGCGGCAGTTTCTGCACCACGCGTTGTTTCCGCCCTCCCAGGTGCCGGACGTAAAAAATCGTTTCATAGTCATTGAAATGCTGCCTCGGGTGGAAAGCGCTCGCGCGCATCGTCATTCGAATTCTTCTCCCGTCCGCGACTTTGACCTCCGGAGACACTTCCTCTTCCTGCAACGCTCGCGGATCTCCCATCACCGCGGGTGAAATGGGGAACAAGTCCAGGATCAATTTCCCCTTGGGAAAGAGGTGGCGATTCACGCATCGCAAACAAGAGAGTTGCTCTCTTCGCGTCAACAGGTGCTGGAATCCGCGGTAAGGAATGGTGACCAGGCCGAAGGTTTGATCCAGGTTGAACGCGGCCATGTTTCCCAACACGAGCCGGGCGCGTTGCCGCACGCGCTTGGGCTGCCGCCGGAGCTTTTCTCTGCACTTCTTCAGCATGGGCCGGGAAAGATCCAGTCCGACCACGGTGCATCCTGCCGCCGCCGTGGGAATCAGGATGCGGCCGGTTCCGCAGCCCAGCTCCAGCGTCGGGCCCTGCGCCGCGCGTGCATAGCCGATAAAAAATTTCCGGTCAGGCCGCGCCACGCAACGCGGAATGTAATCGTAGAATTCGCACAGCAAGCGCTCGTATCGGTTTGCGGGAGAAGAACTCATTTGCTTTTGAGATTTCGTGTGCTCAGCGGCGGTTGATAGACTCCGCCACCGGTCGGCCCAGCATCCGCAGGTACACCATCAACTGCGCGCGGTGGTGAATTTCGTGCTCATTGATGCCCAGCAGCATGATGTAAGTTTTCCGGCGGAAGCCCAGCTCCGCGTGCACGCGCTCTTCTTCCATGCGCTCCGGCGGAAAGGCCGTCACCAGCCGCAGCGTTTCCTGATGCACGCTCTCGAGCCGCGCCAACTCATCCGCCAGCGCGCCCGGCGTGCCCAGTACGGCGCGCAGCCCCTGCGGTATGCGCTTTTCGTAGTAGGCGAAATTTCCGTCGAGCGCCACGCGCCGCACGCCCTCTTCGGACACCCACAGGTGCCGCAGCATCTCGCCGATACTCAGCGCGTCCTTCTCCGGACGCCACACGAGGTCTTCGGTGCGCACCATGCCCGCCACTTCGCGGGTGCGCCGCCTTATGGCTTCTTTCTGTTTGCAGAACAGCTCGCCATAATCCATTTCCGAATTATACGCTTTTGCGTTGGACCTTCAGCATTGCGCAACAATGTTGCCGTGCCCATTGACAGAGTTCCTCTCCCTGCATAGCATCCCCGTAGCGTTGGCAAGCCACATGGCCTAGGCGGACGGTGCTTCCGTGTTCATGGGTGAAGAGCGGCGCAGGTATCCACGCTACGGTTTCCAGGCCGACGTGGACATTGAGATCGAAGGCAAATCCTTCCGCGCGTTTCTGACCGACATCAGTGCCGACGGCATGTTCGTAGTGGCCGCGAATCCCCTGTGGGTCGGCGCCGTCTTTACGGCGCGGCTCCAAATTGCCGATCCGCTGCACGTAAAGTGCGTTGTAAAGCGCGTCATGGTGGGTCGCGGCATGGGTGTGGAGTTCCGGGAACTCTCTGCGCAGGACCGCGAAACTCTGGACAAGATCCTCTCCAACCTGGCCGTGTGATGCGCCGCTGCCTGGACTGCGGCGCGGAACTTACGTCGGAGACGTGCGAGAACTGCGGCCTGACTCCTGCTGAAGCGGAAGCTGTCCTGCGGCGTCGCCTGCTGAACCGCACCGCCATTTATCTCCTCGGCACCGTCGCCTTCTTGCCCGCCGCCCACTTCTATCCGCCTCTCGAGCTGGACGCCATGTTCATTTTTCTCGGCGTGGCTTCCTTCGTGGTGGTGGGCTCGGCGGTGTGGATAGATTTTCGCGCGCGCCGCCAGGCCTCCGTGGAAGCGCTCAAGCGCGTGTGCTACGGGCTGCTGCCGGTTTCCTGGTTGCTGGCCTCCCTGCTGTTTGTCAACGGACGCTTCGATTCCGCCCCGCCGGTTGTCCACACGACTGTGGTCGTCGGAAAATTTTCCATGCCTGGGATGTTGCGCACCAGCCGCCTGGTGGTGCATTCGTGGCGGCCGGGCGTGCGCTTCGAGCGCGTTCCCTTGAGCCCCGGAGAATTGGACCGTTTCCAGAAGGGCGACGCAGTCGAAATCCGCGTGCAGGACGGCCTGATCGGAATTCCCTGGGTCAGCGCTGTGCAGCGCAAATAATTTCCCCGCGCTTGCATTTCCGAATTCGAAACTAAAAAACCCAGCCCCAGTCGGGCGTGCGCGGCAACTGCACCTCCAGCACACGCCCCTCGGCCGCAAGGCGCACTTTAATCGAGATGGCCGGGCCAATTTTGCGCAACGCCCAATCTTCGCTCTCGAGTAACTTCTCGCTCTTCGGCGAACGCTCCCACACCACGTCATTCCCCTTAGGCTTGTGTTCCACGGCTCCGGGATCGAGCTCCAGGATTTCCTTTTCTTTCGTGTCCAGCAGCAGATAGCGCTGTCCAAGTTGCACCAGCACCAGGTGGCCGCGCTTCTCCGCCACATACACTTCCCAGAATTTCACTGGCTTGTTGTCCATTTTCAGGATGGCTGTGGCCTGGCGCTTGAAGGCAATCTGCTCCCCTGCCGCCGCCGCGGGATGCGATGAACCGCTCGCCACAATCAGCAGCACTGCGCAAGTCCAATGCAAACCCCGCACTTGGCTTCGTCGGCCCAATTCGCGTCCCCTTCCTTCTCACCATTCTACGGCAGAATGCCGCGCCGCCATCTGGAAACCATGCTCCCTGGAAGTGTCGGCCAACGCCTGTTTCAAACAGCGAATCAAACTATTTGGTGCCAATCGGCCCTGTTTTGGCTAAAATATGAAGACCATGGCAAACCATTCGAGTGGTCGTGTATTGCGTCGTCACCATTTTGCGCTTGTTCTCGCGCTGAGCCTGTTCTTGCTGGTGTCGTCGGCGCTGGCGCAAGCGCCGGCGCGCGTGGTTGCTGTGGGCGACATCCACGGCGACTACGACGCCTTGGTGGCCATCCTGCAAAAAGCCGGGCTGATTGACGACAAGCTGCACTGGATTGGCAAGAACGCCACGCTGGTACAGACAGGCGACTTCCTCGACCGCGGTTCCAAGTGCCGTGAGGTGATGGATCTTTTGATGATGTTGGAAGCGGAGGCGCCGCGAAAGGGCGGCCGCGTGGTCACGCTGATGGGCAATCACGAAGCCATGAACCTCATCGGCGACTTGCGTTACGCGGAAGCCTCGTTTGCTGAGTTTGCCGACTCAACTTCGGAGAAACGTCGCAGGGACGCCTTTGATTCCTTTTACGCTTGGCAGAAGTCCCACTCCCTTGCTGCGCAGGGTCCCGGCAACGCCACTGCCGGGCCTTCGCCGGAAGCGGAAGCCGCCTGGATGGCGAAACACCCGCTCGGCTATGTCGAGCAGCGCGATGCCCTGAGCCCCTCCGGCAGGTACGGCCGCTGGCTGCGCGAACGGCCGGCGGTGGTCAAGATTGGATCCACGCTGTTCGTGCACGGCGGCATCACCCCGGACTTGGCCTCCTGGAAGATCGAGGCCATCGCGGATCGCGTCCGCAGCGAAGTGCGGGCGTTTGACGATTACAGGCAGCTTTTCCAGCAGCAAAAAATTATTCTCAAGTATTTCGACTTGCCGGAAATCACCGCTGCCGTGCGCGCCGAGCTCGATCTCCGCAACGCGGATCTGGCGCGCAAAACGGCAGACGCGGAACAGCATCCCAAGGACTTCAAGCCGAAAGAAACATTTGCTTCGGAAAAGAAGCGCATCGAGCAGCTCACCGCATTCCTCCGCTACAACAACTGGTTCATCGTGCATCCGGCGGGGCCGCTGTGGTTCCGCGGATACGCGAATTGGAACGGCGAGGACGGCCCGGCACAGGTAGCCAAGCTGCTCGAAGGCCTGGGTATTTCGCAGATTGTCGTCGGCCACACGACCCAAGCGGACGGGCGCATCGCTGCGCGCTTTGACGGCAAGATATTCCTGATTGATACCGGCATGCTGAGCTCCCACTACAACGGTGGGCGCGCCTCGGCGCTGGAAATCGTTGCCGGCAAGTTCACCGCTATTTATCCCGACCAGAGCATTGTTCTGCTGGATCCGGCGGCTACCAAAGGCGGCGTGGCAGTCCCCGCCAGCCACAAGTTGCGCGAACTTCTCGAACTCCCCGGTGGCGGCCTCGAGGAGCAGCAGCCAGCCACGGCGCAGCAGCAAGCGCCACCACCGGCTCCGGCGACGGCAGCGGCTCCGGCTGCCCACGTATGGGTGGACGTAGACGGCAAGCCGCTGCCATTCAAGAGCGATGAAGAGCTCTTGGAGTTCTTGCGCACCGCCAAAGTGGTCTCTATGAAAGGTGCGCCCAAAGGTATCACCCATCCGCGCATGGCGGTTCTCGAAAAAGACGGCCTGCGCGTGCATGCCATGTTTCGCAGCTTCAGCGAGGAGAAGCAAGTGGCCCAATTGGCCGGCGGTGCGCGCGAATTCAATTTTCGCGATGACTTCATTTTTGAGCCTGCCGCCTACGAGCTGAGCCGCATGGTGGGAATGGACAATGTTCCTCCGGCCACCGTGCGCAGTGTGCAGGGCGAAAAGGGCAGCATTCAGATCTTCGTGGAAAACGTGATGGACGAGGGAAAGCGGCTGAAGGAGCGTATCCAGCCGCCGGACGCGATCCGCTGGAACAACCAGCTGAAGGTTATGCGCTTTTTCGACAACCTCGTGTACAACACCGACCGCAATCAGGGCAACATCCTCATCGACAAGGACTGGAAAGTCTGGCTGATCGACTACTCGCGCGCCTTCCGCCAGAACGATAACTTACTGAACAAGGATGCGCTGGTCGAAGTGGACCGCGGCATTTGGGAGAAACTCCTGGCGCTTGATGAACAGGTGATCAAGGACCGCATGAAGCCCTTTTTGCGAAGATTTGAGGTGGATGGGCTGATCAAGCGCCGCCGGAAGATCATCGAGCACTTCCGCGCGGAAATCGCCAAGCGTGGAGAGAGTGAAGTAGTCCGCGACTTGAAGTAGCACCCGGGACGGCCGCCGTCGCTATCGGCTTGCACTGCATGGCCGCTGCTTATAGAGTACCCTCACCTTCCGATGGCGCGGACGATTGAGCGGCTTCTGAATCTGCAACGCGGCGACTTGGCCCGCGGCTCCCTCCTCTTCTCGTACCTCTTCCTGGTCATGGCCAGCTACATCGAGGCCCGTGTGGCCCGCGACGCGCTGTTCCTCGATAGATTCAAAGCGGTGCAGTTGCCTTATGCCGACCTGGCCATTGCTCTGCTGGTGGGCTTCGTTGTCTCCGGTTACCTGCTTCTCGGCCGGCGGCTCAGCCTGCGCAACCTGATTGCCGGCAGCCTGATTTTCTACGCATCCAACACCTTTCTGTTCTGGTATTGGTCCCACTACCGTCCCTTTCCCGCGCTCTTCCCGATTATTTACGTGTGGGTGGGTATCGTCGGCGCGCTGGCGCCGGCGCAGGTCTGGACCTTGGCCAACTACGTTTTGACCACGCGAGAGGCCAAGCGCATTTTCGGCCTGGTGGGCAGTGGCGCTATTGCCGGTGCCATCTGCGGCGGCAAACTTTCCAGTTTCGTCGCCAGCAAGTATGGGACGGAAAACTTGCTTTTGGCCATGACCTTTGAATTGGCAGCGTGCGCGGCCCTGGTCATGGTCATCTGGCGGAGGAAACTGGCCGGAGAAACGGTGGAAGAAACCGCGGAGCGTAATGAAGCGAAGTCGCCGCGGTTGCGCCAGAGTCTTAAGCTCATCTGGTCGGCACCCTATATTCGCTCCATTTCCTTGCTCATTTTGACCGCTTCCGTCGTGACCAGCATCGCCGGCTGGCAGTTTAAGGCGCTTTCCAAAATGTTCATTCCCGCGAAGAATGAACTGGCCGCGTTTTTCGGAGATTTTTATTTCTACGCCGGCATCGCCGGCCTCGTGGTGCAATTGTTGTGCACGTCGCGTCTGCTGCGCCGCTTCGGTCTTGGCACAGCCTTGTTTGTCGTGCCCGTGACTATGCTCCTCGGTTCCGTGGGCGTCATTTTTTGGGGCGGCGTGTACATTGCGGCGGCTATCTTTCTCCGGTGCGGCATCAACGTCTTCCAGTATTCCATTGACAAGCCCAGCGTCGAATTGCTGTACCTTCCAGTGGCCACCAACATCAAGAATCAGGTGAAATCGTTCATTGACACGGTGGTGTGGCGTTTCGGCGACGGACTGGCCGCGGTGGGCGTGCTCGCATTTGCAACCACTCTCGGCTGGAATGCCATGCGCATCAGCTGGGTGAACATCATTTTCATCGGCGGCTGGTTTGTCGCTGCGCTGGTGGCGCATCGGCAGTACGTCGTCACGCTTCGCGAGAGCATTCACCAGCATCGTTTGGATTCTGAGCGCGCTTCTGCGCCCATCCTCGACCGTTCCACTCTGGACGTCTTCGCCGCCAATCTCCGCCCCGCAGATCCCAAAGAGCTGCTCTACGCCCTCAGCCTCTTCGACGTGGGAAAGCAGCAGGCTTCGCATCCGGCGGTGCGCGAACTTTTGAATCATCCCGACGCCGGCGTGCGCCAGAAAGCGCTCTCCATTTTGGCCGGTGCCGGCGACCGCACCGTGCTCACGCAGGTGGAAAAACTCTTGCAGGATCCCAGTCTCGAAGTGCGCACCGAAGCCTTGCTCTATCTCTGTCACCATACGCGCTTGGATCCGTTGGAGCGCATCCAGGAACTGGGGGATTTTTCCGACTTCTCCATTCGTTCGGCGATGGTGGCATTCTTGGCGCGGCCCGGCAAGACTCAGAATCTGGAAGCCGCGCGCATGATGTTTGAAGCAATGGTGGACGAACCCGGAGTCGAAGGGCAGCGCACTCGCCTGGAGGCCGCGCGGCTCATCGCCGGCCTCCCCGATGAATTCGATCCCCAGCTGCGCCGCCTGCTGGCGGACGGAGATCCGGAAGTGGCGCGCCAGGCCATTCGCGCCGTAGGCCGGCTGGACAAGCGCCGTCTGGTGCTCAAGCTGCTCGACCGCCTGGGCAATCCGCTCCTCAGCGCCGACGTCGCCGACACCCTGGCGAAATTCGGCGAGCGCATCGTGGGTACGCTGCGCGACCACCTGGCCGATGTTTCCGTTCCTCTTCAAATTCGCCGCGAAATTCCTGGCGTGCTGGCGCTGATTGGCACCGCTTCCGCCGAGTCCGCGCTGATGGAAAATCTTCTGGAGGCCGACGCCATGTTGCGCTTCCGGATGCTCGCCGCGCTGAACAAATTGCGCCAGAGCCATCCGGAAGTGGCCGTGGATGCGCAGCTGATTGAAACGGTGCTCGCCGCCGAAATCATGGGCCATTACCGCTCCTATCAGATTCTGGGCACCTTCGGCGGCAAGCTGGAAAGCGACGATCCCGTCGCGCGCGCCTTGCGCGAGTCCATGAACCAGGAGGTCGAGCGCATCTTCCGCCTGCTTTCGCTGCTCTACCCGCAATTTGATTTTCACAGCGCGCACGTGGGTTTGCAGTCGGAAAGCCCCACGGTTCACGCCAACGCGCTGGAATTCTTGGACAACGTGCTGAAGCCGCAGCTCCGCGCCGTGCTCGTGCCGCTGCTGGATGGCGACATCAGTGTGGAAGATCGCGTGAAGCTCGCCAACCGCATGGTCGGCGCCAAAGTGGAAAGCCGCGAGGACGCTGTTGCCGCGCTGGTGGCCAGCGACGACCCCTGGCTGAAATCCTGCGGCGCGTATGCTATCGGCACGCTCGGCTTGAAATCGCTCGAATATTTTCTCGACGAATGTCTCACCAATTCCGATCCGCTGCTTCGCGAAACCGCCCGCTGGGCCAAGCTGCGCCTCGCCTCTCCCGCGCAAGCCGCCGGCGCGTAATCGCGACACATTGTTCCTGCCTCGTCTTCTTCATTGACTTGTCTGGTCTCGCTGCCTAACATGCCCGCGCGGTGAAGTCCGAAACGCGAGTTCGGTGCCCCGCGTCGATAGCACGTAATCATTCCCGGAGGTTTTTCCCATGCTGACTCGTCGCCTGCTTCGCATTTTCGCAGTCATTTTGCTCGCGGCCTTGTGTGTGTCCGCGCAGGAACTTCCCACACCCGAAAAATATCTCGGCTTCCGCGTGGGCACGGATAAAAAACTGGCCACTTGGCCGCAAGTGGTCGAGTACATGCGCATGGCCGCAAAAACCTCCGACCGCGTGCGCGTCACCGACCTCGACAACTCCACCATGGGCAATCCATTTATCCTGCTGACCATTTCTTCGCCCCAAAATCTGGCGCGCCTCGCGGAAATTCAGGCCGACCAGCGCAAGCTCGCCTATCCCTACGCGCTCGACGAAAAATCCGCCGAAGCAATTTTTGCGAAGAACCCGGCGGTCGTGCTGATTACCATGACCATTCATTCCAGCGAAGTCGGCTCCACGCAGATGTCGCTCGAGTTGGTCCACCGCCTGGCTACCGAGCATTCGCCGTACATCGAAAATCTTCTCGACAATGTGGTATTCCTGCTCGCGCCTTCCGTCAATCCCGACGGCCAGGTGATGATCGTGGACTGGTACAACAAAAATGTCGGCACGGAATTCGAGTTTTCGCCCATGCCCTGGCTCTACCACAAGTACGTCGGCCACGATAACAACCGCGATGCCTTCATGCTCACGCAGATTGAAACGCGCAACGTCATCCGCGTCCTCTACAAGGATTGGTTCCCGCTGATTTTTCTCGACGAGCATCAGATGGGCTCCAGCGGCGCGCGCATTTTTGTGCCCCCGTTCACCGACCCCATCAACCTGAATCAGGATCCGCTGGTGCGTGCCGGCTCCAGCCTGCTGGGCATGTACATGTTCACGGCGCTGAACGCCGCGGGCTACGAAGGCGTCGAGTATGGCCGCGGCTATCCGTGGTGGTATCAGGGCCCGGCGAAAAACGGCGCGTGGTGGCACAACATGGTCGGCCTGCTGACGGAAGTCGCCAGCGCACGCCTCGCCAGTCCCGTCGAGCAGCAGCGCACGCAGCTCTATGCTCCCGCGCGGCCGGCCACCCCGGGTGCGGAAGGTGGTCCGGGCGCCGGAGGCGGAGATCCGCGGCGTCCGTTGCCGCCGCCCAACGACACTTGGGCGCGCACGCAGTATCCCAAGCCGTGGCTCGGCGGCACGTGGCGCCTCCGCGACATCGTGGACTACGAGCTGGTCATCACCTACGCGCTTCTCGAAGGCGCCGCTGCCAACCGCGTCATGTTCCAGCGCAATTTCTACAATTTGAATCGCAAAGCCATCGAGACCGGTCGCAAGGGCGATCCCTTCGCCTATATCATTCCGGAGGAGCAGCACGACCGCGGCGCCACATGGAAACTTCTCGAAGTGTTAGATCTCACCGGCATCGAAATCTTCCGCGCAAAGGCGGCGTTTGAAGCCGGCGGAATAAGGTATGAATCGGGGAGCTATGTGATTCCGATGGCCCAGCCCTTCCGCGGCTACGCAAAAGACATTCTCGAGCCGCAAAAATATCCCATGCGGCCCGCGGCGCCCGGCCAGGCCCCCGAGCGGCCTTACGATGTCACCGGCTGGACCCTGCCCCTGCAAATGGGCGTGGCCGCCATCGAAGTGAAGAAGCCATTCGACGCGCCGCTGGAAAAGCTTTCCACCATCGAAAAGCCAAAGGGTGATCTGGTCGCCGCCAAGAAAGGCGGCGCGCCCGCGTTTGTCGTTGCGCCCGGTGGAAATAATTCTTCGCTGCTAGCCAATCGCTTGCTCAAAGCTGGCGCGGACATTTCCTGGACCACGGATTTCGTGCAAGCCAGCTCGCGCGGCTGGCGCTATCCGCCCGGCAGCTTGATTGTGCGCAACTTCGCGTACGAGAAGCTGCGCGCGCTCGTCGAAGAACTGGGTCTGACCGGCGAACAATTCATGCCCGCGGATGATTCCAAATTGCGCGCGAATGTAATGAAACTGCGCGCGCCGCGGATTGCCATGTACCAGCCGTGGGCGGCCAATATGGACGAGGGCTGGACGCGCTGGCTGCTGGAAAAATACGAATTCCCCTACACCTCGCTGCACAACGAAGACATCCGCGCCGGAAAACTCAACGACAAATACGACGTCATCATTTTCGCCAGCCAGTCGAAGAACGGCATCCTCAACGGCAACCGCGGCGAGTGGGTGCGCCCCGAATACCGCGGCGGAATCGGCGACGACGGCGCGAAGGCCATCGAAGATTTTGTGCGCGCCGGCGGCACGCTCGTCGCGCTCGACGACGCGTCCAATTTCGCCATTGACACTCTCGGCCTGCCGGTGCGCAACATCCTGCGCGGCGTGCCCTCCGATAAATTTTATTGTCCCGGTGCGGTGCTGGAAATTTTTGTGGACAACCGCAATCCCATCGCCTACGGCCTCCCGCAAAAAACTTCCGCGTACTTCCTGAACAGCCCGGCGTTTGAAATCAGCGCGCCGTTTACGGAAAACAGCGCGCGCGCCGTGGCCAAATATCCCTCCACCAATCCGCTGCAAAGCGGCTGGATCGGCGGCCCGGAATATCTGTACGACAAAGTCGCCGCCGCGGAGGTCAGCGTCGGGAAGGGAAGAGTGGTGCTGCTCGGCTTCCGCGCGCAGTTCCGCGCCCAGCCCCACGCCACCTTCAAACTGCTCTTCAACTCGCTGCATTCGTCCGCGGCGTCCCGGTAGCACAGGCTTTCAGCCTGTGCGTTGTACCGCCGGCACTTGTGGTGAGCAATGCCGAACCATCCTGCCGGCGTGTTTGTTCTTGTAGCGGCCACCGGCCCGCCTTCTGGCAGGTGGCCACTCCTTCCCAGTGGGACAGGCATTCGTGCCTGTCTGGCACTCACTACTCCTTGGCACTTGTAGCGGCGCGCTTCAGCGCGGCAAGATTTTTGTCATTCTGAGTCCCGACGTCTGGCGTCGGGCCGAAGAATCTCCTGGTTCATCACCCTGGTTTATGTCGCGGCAACCTGCGTCCCGAGACCTCGGGATTGCGCAGGTTATCTATTAGTTGTAGTCCAAAGATTTCCCTTGACAATCAGGTTGCCATTAGTTACGCTTGCCATGCCTGCTGTTGCTCCTGGCTGTTGCCCTCGACCGGGTTGCCGAGGTACCCTCTAGCTCAGCCACCGCACAAATCCATCCAGGCTGCATCCCGCTCTGCGGGTGAAAATTCAATCGTTCTTGCATCTT
>JAMCWK010000074.1:0-2456 GCA_023481105.1 Acidobacteriota bacterium
TGGCAATGACGAAGCTGTAGTGCACGCCGGAGAAAATTGTCAGCCCGGCCACGAAGAACAGAAACACGTCCTCCAAAATATCCAACGCGCGATAGTTCGTCGCCGTGCTGGCCACCACCAGAAAAATAAAAATAATCTGCACGCCGGTGGTGAATTTTCCGTACAGGCTCGGAGGAAACGGCCGGTAGCCCACCACCAGCAGGATGGCCGCCGCGGTCACCAGGATGAGCAGGTCGCGCGCCAGCACTAGAATCGTCAGCCACCACACCACTTTTCCCTTCATTGCCAACAGCAGAAAGGAACTCGAGAGCAGCAGCTTGTCGGCCAGCGGGTCGAGATACGCGCCCAGTTCGGTCTTCTGGTTCAACCGCCGCGCCAGAATGCCGTCGAGCAGGTCGCTCAGCGCCGCGGCAATCAGCACGCCGAGCGCCCAGTCGTAGTGGTCGTACCAGATGGAAATGACAAAAAACGGCAGGAACACAAAGCGCAAGAAGGTGAGCTGGTTGGGGACGGTCAAGATGCGCGAATTCATCGCCGGAAATCGTATCGCACTTCAGGTGAATTGCGCGAGGTATTCGAGCAGGCCGCGGCCCACTTTTTGCTCGAAGGTGTCCGCCAGCGAGGGCACCGAGCCGCGGGCCTCGTCCAGCGCGACGCGTTCCACGCGCGTCATGGGGAAAAATACCGTGGGCAGGCCCACGAGGTCGCCTTCGGGGTCGCGTGCCTGGTGAATGAAATCGTCGAAGCCGTTCAAGTCAATGCCGCGCAGGGTGACGCCCGCGACATTCAGTTCCAGCAGCTCGCCCCAGATGCGCTCTTTGGGGCTGTGCAGGCTGACCACGACAATGGAATGAGGTTTCATTTCTGTTTTGGCTTTGTAGGGGCGCAGCATGCTGCGCCCTCTCGCACTACACCGCAATCACTTTCAAATCCGGCGCGAAGCGCAGTTTCGGCTCGGTGGACTTCTGTACATCCTCCGGCGTGACGCCCGGCGCCACCTCGCGCAGCACCAGTCCTTCCGGCGTGACTTCGATCACCGCCAACTCGGTGACGATCATGTCCACCACTTCAACGCCGGTCAGCGGCAGCGTGCATTTTTTCAGGATTTTCGGCTTACCGTCTTTCGTGGCGTGCTCCATGGCGATGATGACGCGCTTCGCGCCGGCGACCAGGTCCATGGCGCCGCCCATGCCCTTCAACATTTTTCCGGGGATGGCCCAGTTGGCGAGATTTCCGCGCTCGTCCACTTCCAGCGCGCCGAGCACGGTCAGGTCCACGTGCCCGCCGCGAATCATGGCGAACGAATCCGCGCTGGAAAAATACGCTGTGCCGGGAATTTCCGTCACGGTCTCTTTTCCCGCGTTGATCAAGTCCGCGTCCTCGCTGCCCTCGAGCGGATACGGCCCCACGCCGAGCATGCCGTTTTCCGATTGCATCATCACGTCCATGCCCGCTGGGATGTAATTCGCCACCAGCGTGGGCATGCCGATGCCCAGGTTGACGTAGTAGCCGTCGCGCAACTCCTGCGCGATGCGCTTGACGATGATTTCGCGTTTATCCACTTCCGCTTGTGCCATGTTTCTTTGCGCTCCTCTGCGTGCTCTGCGTCTCTGCGTTTTCTTTTATGCTTTCCGAACGGTCCTTCGCTCGATGCGCTTCTCGTAATTCGTTCCCTGGAAAATTGCGTTCACGTAGATGCTAGGGATGTGGATGCCGTCGGGGTTAAGTTTTCCGACGTCCACCAGCTCTTCGACTTCCGCAATGACGAAATCCGCGGCGGTAGCCATCGGCGCGTTAAAGTTGCGCGAGGTCTTGCGAAAGATCAGGTTGCCCCAGCGGTCGCCCTTCCACGCTTTGATGAAAGCGAATTGCGCGCGCAGCGCCTTTTCCAGAACGCACATGCGCCCGCCGAACTCGCGCGTTTCTTTGCCCTCGGCAATCATCGTGCCGTAGCCCGTGGGAGTGAAAAACGCGGGAATACCCGCGCCGCCCGCGCGAATGCGCTCCGCCAGCGTCCCTTGCGGATTCAACTCCACTTCCAGCTCGCCGCTCAAGACGAGCTTTTCGAAAAGTTTGTTTTCGCCGACATAGGTCGAAATCATTTTTTTTACCTGGCGCGTCTGCAGCAGGAGGCCGATGCCGAAATCGTCCACGCCGGCATTGTTGGAAATCACCGTGAGGTTTTTCACGCCCTTGCGCTTCACCGCGGCGATTAGGTTTTCCGGGATGCCGCACAGCCCGAAGCCGCCCATCATGATCGTCGCGCCATCGCGGATGTTTTGAATTGCCGCGTCGGCGTTGGCTACTCGCTTGTCCATTTCAGAACTCCAGGAGGATTCCCGCGGCCCTGCGAACGGCGCTCCGCGGGAGAAGAATTGCCCATGCAGTCTACTTCAACTCTTGCAGCATTTTGTAGAGGTCATTTGCCGCGGCGAAGGATTCCTGCAGGTCCTTGC
>JAMCWK010000074.1:2467-39618 GCA_023481105.1 Acidobacteriota bacterium
GTCGAGCGCGCGCGCGATGTTATCGGGATTGGTGAGACAGATGTCGCGCCAGACACCGTACGGACTCGCCGCGAGCCGCAGCGCGTCGCGCAGGCCCGGGCCGGCGATGCTCAGCGGCAAGCCAGTTTCGTCAGTTTCGTCGCGAATCACCTGCGCCAGCGCTACGCTGACGAGTTGCGGCAAATGCGAAACGATGCCCACCGCCCAGTCGTGCGTCTCCGCATCCATCCATACTGTTTGCGCGCCGATCTTTTCAATCAGCGACGCAAACCGCCGCGCGCGTTCGTCCGCCTCCGCTTCGCTTCCGATGAGCACGTATTTCGCGCCGGCGAAAATTTCCGCGTCGGCGTTTTCCATGCCTTTCACCGCTTTTCCGGACATGGGATGCCCGCCGAGAAAGCATGCGCCGCCACGAAAGAATGTTTCCGCCGCGTGGCACATTACCGTCTTGGTGCTGCACGCGTCCGTCACCAGCGCATCTGCCGCTGCGTGGTTTGCGATTTGCGGCAAATGTTCGAGCGCGGCGCCCACCGGCAGCGCGATGTATATCAAATCCGCGCCGCGCAGCGCATCCGCCAACTTGGTACGGCTTTCGTCAACCACACCGCGCTCTACGGCTCTCGCTACAACTTCTTCACGATCCCAGCCGATAATTTGTGTTTGAGGGAAATGCTGGCGCAGCGCCAGCGCGAACGACCCGCCCATCAACCCGGTCCGGTGCCGAGAATGGCAGCGCGGCGAAACATCAGCGCTTGCCTTTGCGCGCGCGTGGCGCGGCGCCTATTGCGCGGCGGCGTTCCGCCCACAGCGCCTTGCGCACCATGGCCCGCGTATGCTGCAACAACTGGTCGAACACGTGCTCGAGGGTGTGGTCGGGCAGCGGCCCGCGGTTAGCGGCGCGCACATTGCGCGCAATTTCCTGTTCGCGCTTGCGAATGAACAACGGCAAGCCGCCGCGCTGTTTCAATCGCCCGATGGCCAGCGAATAATTTGCGCGCCGGTTGAGCAGCTTTACGAGCTTGCGATCCAGTTCGTCAATGTTTCGCCGCAGAGCCTTGATGTTCATCGCGTCGCTTCCCGCCGGCTGATGCCTTTTCGCGCGGCTTCTTTCAGTGTGCGCGCTTTCGCTGCAACCGCTGTTGCAGCGGCCTCCGCTGAATGTGCTTTCTCAATCTCCGCCACCAGCGCCGAGCCGACCACCGCCGCGTCCGCCAAGCCGCCCAGCAGCGACACGTGCTCGGGAAGGGAAACGCCGAAGCCCACGGCAATCGGCAGCGACGTCGCCGCGCGGACGCGCCGCGTCAGTGCCGGCAACTCTTCCGCCAGCGAATCCTTCGTGCCGGTCACGCCGGTGCGCGAAATCACATACAGAAATCCCGTGGACGTTTCCGCAATCATCTTCAGCCGTGCGTCGGTGGAAGTCGGCGCCGCGAGAAACACCGTGTCCAGCCCGCGCGCGCGCATCGCGCCGCGATATTCGCCGGCTTCCTCGGGAGTGATATCCGTAATCAGCGCGCCATCGGCGCCGGCCTGCGCGGCCGCATCAGCAAATTTCTTCAGGCCCATCTGCAGCACCGGGTTGTAGTAGCTGAACAGCAGCAGCGGCACTTGCGTTTTCGCGCGCAAGCGCTTCACCGACTCGATCACGCCGGCGAGCGTCGTGCCGCTGCGTAACGCGCGTTCGCTGGCGCGCTGGATGACCGGCCCGTCGGCCACCGGATCGCTGAAGGGTACGCCCAACTCGATCACGTCCGCGCCGGCGTCAGCGAGCGCCATCGCAATGCGCTCGCTCGCATCGAGTGTAGGGTCGCCTGCCGTGATATACGCTACGAGGCCGAGCTCGCCTGCCCGACGCAGTTCCTCAAATCGTTTTGTAATTCGAGTAGGATTCATCAAAGATATCGAGCAAGAATTTCCATGTCTTTATCGCCGCGCCCGGAAAGATTCATGATGATGATTTCCTCGCGCTTCATTTGTGGCGCGCGGCGAATAATTTCCGCCAGCGCATGCGCCGATTCGAGCGCGGGGATGATGCCCTCGATGCGCGCCAGTGTGCGCGCTGCGTGAATGGCCGCGTCGTCGCTCGCCGCAGTGTATTCCGCGCGGCCCTGCTCCGCGAGCCACGCGTGCTCCGGCCCTACGGCAGGATAATCGAGCCCCGCGGAAACGGAATGCGTCGTGGCAATCTGCCCGTCCGCGGTTTGCAGCACGCGCGAATATGTGCCTTGCAGCACGCCCGGCCGTGCGCCCCTGAATCCCATCGAAAATGCTAATCGCGCAGCGTGCTCGCCGAGTGCCGCGCCGCGGCCGCCGGCCTCCACGCCAATCATTTTCACGCTCGTATCGGCAAGAAATTCGTAGAACAGTCCAATCGCATTCGAGCCGCCGCCCACGCAAGCAATCAGAAAATCCGGCAAGCGTTTTTCCGCGGCGAGGATTTGGGCGCGCGCCTCGCGCCCGATGCATGCGTGGAAATCGCGCACCATGCGCGGATAAGGATGCGCGCCGAGCACCGAGCCAAGCAAGTAATGCGTCGTGCGCACATTGGTTACCCAGTCGCGCATCGCCTCGTTGATGGCGTCTTTCAGGGTGCGGCTGCCGGAGTTCACGCCGACAACTTCCGCGCCCAGCATGCGCATGCGCGACACATTCAGCCGTTGCCGCTCCATGTCCTCGGTGCCCATGTACACGACGCATTCCAGGCCGAGCCGCGCCGCCACGGTGGCTGTCGCGACGCCGTGCTGTCCCGCGCCGGTTTCCGCGATGATGCGCTTTTTCCCCATGCGCACGGCGAGCAGGCTCTGGCCGAGGCAGTTGTTGATCTTGTGCGCGCCGGTATGCAGCAGGTCTTCGCGCTTGAGATAAATTCGCGCGCCGCCGAGATGTTCGGTGAGCCGCGCAGCAAATTGCAGCGGCGTGGGCCGCCCGGCGAAATTCTTCAGCTCGAAATCAAGTTGCGCTGCAAAGCCCGCGTCCGCGCGCGCCGCGTCGTACGCGCGCTCGAGTTCTTCGAGCGGCGCCATCAGCGTTTCCGGCACATAGCGCCCGCCGTACGGCCCGAAGCGCCCGCGCGCGTCCGGCCAGGTTTGCGTGGCGGCGGTCACTGCGCTATCTCCTTGCTGGCGGCTTCCACGGCGGCGATAAATTCGCGCACACGCTCGGCATCCTTTTTGCCGGGTGACGCTTCCACGCCGCTGCACACGTCCACAGCAAATGGCCGCACCTGGCGAATCGCCTCGCCGACATTGTCCGCGTTCAATCCGCCGGAAAGAAAAATCCGGCCGTAGCGCTTCGCCTCCAGCGCCTTGCTCCAATCAAACGTGTTTCCGGTGCCGCCGCGCGCGCCGTCACTAAACCCATCGAGCAGAAAAAAATCCGTGTGGCTGCGGTAGGACTCGAGTAGCTCCGCGCGGAACTCCGGGCCAACGCGGAACGCCTTGATCAGCGGCCACGACTCAGAAAACTCCGCCACGGCTTCCGGCGCCTCATCGCCATGCAACTGCAGCACGTCCAAATCCACGGTCAGGCCGATCTCATGCGCCTCCGCGAACGAGGCATTCACAAACACGCCCACTGCATCCACGCCGGGCGGCATGCGCGAAATTATCATCCGCGCGTGCGAGGGCGGAATGTACCGCGGGCTCGGCGCATAAAAGTTGAATCCCAGCGCGTTCGCGCCCGCCGCGAGCGCCGCCTCGGCGTCCGCCCAGTTCGTGATCCCGCAGATCTTCACTCGCACCATGTTCCCTTTTCGCCTGTAAGGGCGCAGCAAGCTGCGCCCGCTCGGGCGGGGCTTGCCCCGCCCCTACAAACCCAAAATTATCTGCAGAGCTTCGCCTGGCTCCGCCGCAGTCATCAACTGCTCGCCAACCAAAAATGCATCGAATCCCGCCTCGCGCAGCCGCGCTAAATCCTCATGCGTTCGCAGGCCCGACTCGCTCACGGCGATGCACGCGTCGGGAATTTCTTCGATGAGTTCGTGCGACGTTTGCAACCGCACCTCGAACGAGCGCAGGTCGCGGTTGTTCACGCCAATGATGCGCGCGCCCGCATCCACCGCGCGACGCAACTCGTCCCGCGTGTGGACTTCCACCAGCGCCTCCATGCCCAGCTCGCGGCCCAGCGCGAGCAGCTCGCGGAGCAGAGAATCGTCGAGGATGGCGGCAATCAGCAGAAACGAATCCGCCTCAGCGGCGCGCGCTTCCCACACCTGCCACGCTTCGAAAATGAAATCCTTGCGCAGGACAGGCAGCGCCGTTGTTTTTCGCGCATTGGTCAGGTAGGCGAGCGCGCCCTGAAAAAATTGCTCCTCGGTGAGCACCGATAGCGCTGCCGCTCCGCCCTGTTCCAAGCTGGCTGCAAGCGATTCCACCGAAAAGTCCTCACGCAGCACGCCGCGCGAGGGCGACGCTTTTTTCAATTCCGCGATGACGTTCAGCTTGTTTTGCGAAATCGCGCCAGCGAAATCCCGCGCCGGCTCATTCCGTTTTATTGCGAGCTTGAGTACCGGCAGCGGGACGATTTTCTTGCGGTGCTCGACCGCGGCGCGCCGCGCCTCGACAATGCGGTCGAGAATAGTTCCGGTCTTCGGCTGCGCTTGCACCCCGCCCCCTGTGCGCTTTCGATGCTCCAATGAAAACGTCCATGCTATGCGCCGCTCCGAGCGAAGTCAATTCTGGCATCTCGTAGGGGCGGGCCTGCGTATCCGCCTCATTTTTTCAAGAGGGGATCCGCGAACCGGATGGGAATGCCAAACTTCGATCCGCCGAAGCCGCGCACCACCGCGTAGTTCACCCCGATGACTTTTCCCTGCGCGTTGAAAAGCGGCCCGCCCGAGCCGCCCGAAGTGGTCTGCGCGTCGTACACAATTTTGTCCGCCAGCACGTCGCCGATGTGTCCCTGCGTGGTGAGCGGGCGAATCAACCTGCGCCGCGCCAACTCCGCCATGATCAACCGTGGCGAGCCGCCGCTCGATTGCACGATGCTGCGCACAATGTCTTCGCCGGCGCGCGCAAGAATCGCGTCGAGGCCGGTCGCATAGCCCATCAGCACCACTGCTTGCCCGCTGCTCGACGCTTCTCTGCGCCCGTCAAGCTGCACCGCCGCGCGCTTCAAGTCGCTCATGTCTCCCTGCACGACGGCCAGATCCGTCACCGGCGAAATTTTCTGGATTTCCACGCGGTAGGCTCGCGGCGCATCCGGAAAGTAGGCGCTGATTTCCGCGATGACCGCCTCGAAGCCTTCTTCCGACATGGCGTTCAACTCGGCGTCCTTCCACCACGGCTCGACTACGTGCCGGTTCGTCAGGATGCGCCCGTCCGCGGCGGCCAGGAAGCCGGTGCCGAAAATATCCGCGCGGACTTCCGGCCCGCGCCCTTGAATCTCGAAAAGTGGTTTTCCGTCGCTGTCCAGCAAAGGCTCGCCCTTGTCATTCAGCCCGGCATAGCGCAGGCGCTGCCCGCTTTCCTTGTGCCGGAAGGCCACGCTGACGTGCAGCAGGCAAACGCTCGACGCATAGGAGCGGATGATGCCCTGCGCCACTTTCTGCTCGCTTTCGATTTTGCCCAGCCGCGTGCTCGTCGCATCGAGCTGCTTGCGCAGCGCGGAGACTTCCTCGGAAGCCGCCGTGGCGATGCGCTCCCGCAGCGATTGCGATTCCGCCTCCAGCCGATGCTTCTGCTCTTCGGCGGAGGCCGCAGCCGCGCGCTCCGTCTCCTCGCGCAAAGAGCGCGTGCGCGCCAGCAATTCTTCCTGGCTGGTCAGGCCCTTTTGGAATTGCACGATCGCCGCGCGCGTGCGCTCGTATTCGGTCTCCGAGCGCCGCGAGTAGAGGAAGAACGTGACGGCCATCACCGCGGCCACGGCGATGAACACAGTCAGACCGATTTTCAGTTTGCGTTCGAGCGCGCGTGCATCGCGCGTCATGCGTTCCGTCACGGCCAGCGCCTGGAACCCGGTTTGCGCCACCTGGTAGCTTTCCTCGGCCACACGAGCCTGCCTGCGCAATTCGTCGGCAGCCTTCTTTCGCCGCAAGTGGGAACGCACGCGCGCCAGCAATTCGTCCGGCTCCACCGGCATGGCCAGCACGTCGTCCGCACCGAGGTCCAGTGCGCGCACACGCTCATCCGCGCCGCCGCTCGAGAGCACAATAATTCGGATGGGCGCGGTGGCCGCAGCGCCTTTCAGCTCCGTCAGCACCTGCCAGCAGTCGCCCCCGGACACGTTTGTGCCGAGCAGCACCAGGTCCACGCTTTGGAGGCGCGCGGTCTCCAGCGCTTGCGGGCAGTCGGCCGTCAAATAGACGTCGTACACCGCGGATTGCAACTGATCGAGCAGCCGCAGTCGCGCGGGTTCGTCGCCGTCCAGAATCAGGATCTTTTCGCGCGGAGAATCCATGGGTTCAGGGCCTGAGCCGCTTCTATCCTAGTGGAAATTTGCACGGGCGCAAAACGGCATTTTGCTCTGCCTCGCGCGGCGGCGCGCGTTAACACTCTGTCCGCCTCTGCGTCTCTCCAAGTGGTGGAATGTCCGTGGAGATTACGATTGACGCCAGCGCCGGCATCAGGCAATTTCGCGGGGTGACTTTGCCCGCCGCGCCTTCATCACATGCTGACGCTGCGCTCGTCCTTGCCGCGCGCGACGGTGACCGCGCGGCTTTTGGCGCGCTATACACGCGCTATTCTTGCATGGTGCACGGGCTGCTCCTGGCGCGCGTACCCGCGCCGGAGGTAGCCGACCTGGTGCAGGACGTTTTTCTCCAGGCCATGCGCCGCCTGCACACGCTGCGCGAACCCGCCGCGTTCGGCGGCTGGCTGGCAATGATTGCCCGCAACCGCGCCACGGATTTTTTCCGCCGCTCGACGGACACCGAGGAGCTTCCGGAAGAAATTCCCGGCCGTAGCGGCGCCGCTTCACATCGCGCCGAAGCCCTCGCGGTTCTGGAAGTCATCAAGTCGCTGCCCGAGGCTTATCGCGAAACGCTCATCCTCCGTCTGGTCGAGGGCCTGACCGGCCCGGAAATTGCCGAGCGCACCGGGCTGACCGCGGCGTCGGTGCGCGTCAACCTGCACCGCGGCATGAAGCAGTTGCGCGAGAGGCTTGGCGTGGCCGATACGCCGCCGGCCGACGCCACCAAAGATTTGCAAGATGGGAGTACGGGCCATGAATGACAACTACCTTTGGGACAAATCCGGCAAGCCGGACCCGGAAGTCGAGCGGCTGGAAAATCTGCTCGGCACGCTGCGCGAGGACTTGCCCGCGCCGGCGTTTGAGCCGCCGGTGCATCGCTTTCCGCTGCGCTGGTGGCAGCCGCTGCCGCGCTTTGCCGCCATCGCCGCTACGCTGCTGCTGGTGGTCAGCGCCACGCTGTTGTTGCGCTTCGAGCAGCGCGCGTTCTGGGTGGTTACGCGCGTGGAAGGCGCACCGCGCGTGGCTTCGCGCCCGATTTCTGATCACGGCCGCCTGCGGCTCGGCGAATGGCTGGTGACCGACAGCGCATCTCGCGCGGTGATTGATGTCGGGCTGATCGGCGAAGTGGAAGTGAAGCCCGATTCGCGCGTGCAACTGTTGAGCGCCAATGCTTCCGATCATCGTCTTGCGCTGCAACAGGGCGCCATCTTCGCGCGCATCTGGGCGCCGCCGCGGCTGTTTTCCGTCCAGACGCCTTCCGCCAACGCCATCGACATGGGCTGCGTGTACCGGCTGGAAGTGGACGCCGCGGGCGCGAGCCTGCTGCACGTGGAGACGGGACTCGTCACGCTGGAGCGCAACGGCCGCGAATCGCTGGTGCCCGCCGGCGCCATCTGCCTGACGCGGCCCGGCGCTGGTCCCGGCACGCCGTACTACGAGGACGCGCCGGAAAAACTCAAGCAGACGCTGGCGCAACTCGATTCGCTGCTGGGTGCCCCGCAGGGGAATGACCAAGGCTCGATGAATGTCCGCGCGGGCGCGCTGGACACCGTGCTCGCGGAATCGCGCAAGCGGGACGCGCTCACACTCTGGCATTTGCTGACGCGCGTCGCGCCTGAAGAAAAGAATCGCATCTACGACCGTATGGCACAATTGGTGCCGCCGCCTGCGGGCGTCACTCGCGAAGGCATCTTGAGCGGAAACGTCGCCATGCGCGACGCCTGGGCCGACCAGCTCGGCATCGGCAGCATGACCTGGTGGCGCTTCTTCTGGAAGAAAACCGTGCCGCTTCTCGGGAAGTAGCGCGATTCTCTGCTTCCGCCTTCTGATGCGATCCACACCAAGGGCAGCTTACCCTCTCCGTGCAAACTGCGTGGCGCTGACTTAGAATGTTGCGTCCGCGCCGCTGGCGGCATGTCCAACTCCGCTCAACTCGCCATCCTCAACGGCCGCATCATTTCCTGCCGCCAGTGTCCGCGGCTGGTGCGCTATCGCGAGGAAGTTGCGCGCACCAAGCGCCGCGCTTTTCGAAACGAAGCTTACTGGGGCCGGCCCGTGCCCGGCTTCGGCGATCCCGCTGCGCAGCTTCTGATTCTCGGCCTCGCGCCTGCCGCACACGGAGGCAATCGCACCGGACGCGTCTTCACCGGCGACCGCAGCGGCGATTTTCTATTCCGCATGTTGCATCGCGCGGGCTTCGCCAACCAGCCCATTTCGAAGCATTGCAACGACGGCCTGCAACTCAAGAACGCGTACATCGTGGCGGCGGCACGCTGTGCCCCGCCGGACAACAAGCCACTCCCCGCGGAAATCCGTAACTGCCGCACATTTCTCGACGCGGAGTTGACCGTCCTCTGCCCGCGGGCGGTTCTTGCGCTGGGGAAAATCGCCTTTGACAGTTATCTTGCGCTCCTCGCGGAGCAGGGAAAGATCCGCACGCGCGCAGCATTCCCGTTCGGCCACGGCGCAAGCCACCAGCTTCCCGCCGGGCTGCCGCGCCTCTTCGCTGCTTACCACCCCAGCCAGCAAAACACGCTCACCCGCCGCCTTACGCCGGGAATGTTTCTGAGCGTGCTGCGCCACATTCGCCGCTATCTTTCTTCCGGAGATCGCGCATGAGCACAGTAGGCACGTTGATTCTCAAACGCAGCGAAGTTGCTGCGCTGCTCACGCTGGACGACAGCATCGCCGCCGTCGAGCAAGCTTTCCGCCTCTACGGGGAAGGGAAGACCGAGCCGCCCGGCATGCTGGGCATCCACACCGGCAGCGGCGGCTTTCACATCAAAGCGGGCCCGCTGGCCACCAGCCGGAATTTTTTCGCCGTGCAGGCCAACGCCAATTTCATGAAGAACCGCGAGCGCTTCGGCCTGCCCACGATTCAGGGAATCGTCGCGCTGTGCGACGCGGAGCGCGGCACGCCGCTGGCCATCATGGACTCCATGGAAATCACCATCCAGCGGACCGGCGCGGTCACGGCGGTGGCCGCGAAATCTCTCGCCCGCGCCGACGCGCGCTCGGCCACCATTTGCGGCTGCGGCAACCAGGGACGCATCCAGCTTCGCGCTCTGGCCCGTGTGCGCCGCATCGAACGCGCCTGTGCCTTTGACCTCGATCCCGCGCTCGCCGCGCAATTCAGCCGCGAGCTCTCCGCCGAATTGAAAATCCAAGTCACGCCGGTCGCGGAATTGTCCCGAGCCGTGCGTTCCAGCGACGTCATCGTCTGCTGCACGCCCGCCAAACAGTATTATTTGAAAAAGGAAATTGTCGCACCGGGCGCGTTTATTTCCGCCGTGGGCGCGGACAATCCCGACAAGCACGAGCTCGATCCTGCGCTGTTCGCCGGCAACAAAATTGTCGTGGATATTCTGGAGCAGTGTGCCACCAGCGGTGACCTGCACCACGCGCTGGCCGCGGGCGTGGTCACGCGCGCTGCGGTCCACGCCGAGCTCGGAGAAATCGTCGCCGGCCTTAAGCCCGGCCGTATTTCGCTCGACGAAATCACGATTTTCGACAGCACCGGCACCGCGCTGCAGGACGTCGCCGCCGCAATTACCGTGTACGAAAAGGCACTGGGCGCAGGCGCTGGCGTGCGCATCAACCTTGCGGACTAGCCACTTTTCTTTTCCGGTGGCGCTTTTTCTTCCGACTGCTTGCTGACAATCTCCATGTAGTATTCCGGCCGCGTGTGTTTCAAGTGGTCGGCGGACGCTTTCCCATTCCACCACGCCTTGTCCATCGGATAGACGTCCGGATCGAAAATGGTCATGTAGAAGTGCCAGATGAGAATGGAGAGGGAAGCGAGAATCGCCTCATAGTAGTGCACGGCGGTGGCCGCGTCGGTCACCCACTTCGGAAAATTCCGCAGCGTGAAATTCTCGAACCACAGCAGGAATCCCGTGCTCACCATCACCACGGTGCCCCACATGTACGCGAGGTACTCGATTTTTTCCGCGTAGCTGAACATGCCGAAGCGCGGCCGCTCGTCCGTGAGCCCGAGGTTGTACCGGATCACGCCCAGCAGGTCGGTGACGTCCTTGATGTCGGGGATCAGCCGCCACAAGATGATGCGATCGCGCTTCCGCCAAATCAGGTGTCCGACGTGATAGACGACGGAGGCAATCAGCACCACTCCGGCGATGCGGTGCGTCGTGGCGCGCACGGTCATCTGGCCTTCCCACTGCACAACCGGCGCCGCCCACCACGACTCCGAAAATTTCAGCGCGAAGCCGGTGAGCACCAGCGTTGGAAAACTCAGCACAGTCAGCCAGTGCGCGATGCGGAAGTGCAGGTTCATGCGCGGCACTTCCTCGCCGGTATGGATGCGCGGCCCGCCGCGCGCCATTTTGGCGAAGAAGTCCAGCCCGTTGTGCAGCAGCATGAAGCCCACGGTCAGCGGGATCAGCCACCAATAGGCCACACGCACAAACCGGACCACCGGATGTTCCGCGGCGGTTTCCGGCAGCACGTGCACGCGCCCGATGGCGAAGCGCTCGCCCGCGCCGGGATGGCACGCGCCGCACGTGGCGGCGATATTTTGTGGGCTGACCATCGAGCGCGGGTCGCTCGACGCCAGGATGTTGTGCACGCCGTGGCACGACGCGCAGTTGGCCACCGTCTGCGAACCCGCGCGGTTGGCCAGGCCGTGGAAGCTATCCTGGAACGCGGGCACTTTGTCGAGCGGCAAGTTGTAGCGCGCGGCCAGCCGTTCGTCGGAATGGCAGTGCCCGCATGTGACGCTGGAGACGCGCGCCGGGTTCACCAACGATTGCGGTTCGCTCGGCGCCAGGATGGTGTGTTCGCCGTGGCAATCTGTGCAGACCGGAGCGCCGCGCACGCCTCGCGCCACCGCCGCGCCGTGCACACTGGCGTCGTACGCCTTCTCGATCTCCGCATGGCACGCGCCGCACGTCGCGGGCACGTTCCAATGGTTGGTTTTCGAGCGCGCGTTTTGCGGGCCATAGATCGCATGGCTGCCGTGACAATCCGAGCACGAGGCCGCCTTCAGATTGCCCGCTTCGATTTGCCGTCCGTGCCAGCTCCGCTTGTACGCTTCCACCGGCCGCGCATAGGGAATCTGGTGGCGCGCCAGGAACTCGGGATTTGCATGGCACGCGCCGCAGGTGCCGGGCAGATTTTTCTTCGCCACCATGGAACTCGCGTCGCTCCGCGGCACGATTTTGTGCGCCGGGCCGTGGCAGGAAAGGCAGACGGGGGCTTCCGCGTCGCCGGCGCTGCGGAATTTGGCGTGCACGCTTTGCTGGTACTGCGCCACCTCGTCCGCGTGACACGTTGCGCATTCTTTGGTCGGCAGCCGACCGGCCTTCTGCACTTCATGCGCGCCGTTGTGACAGTTCGAGCAGGATTCTGCTCCCAGCGCTCCATGCACGCTCTTCGGGACGCTGGCGGCAGCGCCTGCGTGGCACGTCGCGCACTGCGGCCGGGCGATTTTCTTCGGATGCGGATAGTCCTTGATGTCCGTGTGGCAATTCTGGCAGGCCACCCCGGCATGCTTGCTGGCGCTGAGCTTGGCTGGGTCCACGAAGATGCTCTTGCCGGACTCCGACTTCATTTCCTTTTCGCCGTGGCACGCCAGGCAGGCATCGTTCTTCTGCGGAAGCCCGCGCGCCCCCGACGGTGCGGAGAATGCGCACACGAATAGAGCGAGAACTATCGCAGGCAACAGGATGATGCCTTTTTTCAAGCGGTTTCTCCGAGCATCTCTTTACTGGTACGCGAACAGCATCGCATAAATAATCCAAATCACAATGCAGAACCCCAGCCCCAGCGCGGTCCAGGCAAAGGCCCTGATGGTTTTCATCACGATGGGCGGATGCACTTCGGCCAGGCCGGCCTCCAACTTGCCGCTGCGCACCAGTTCTTCGTATTCCAACGGTTTGTCCCGCTTCAATTCCGCCAGCGCCATGCGTCCGGTGAAAATCGTCGTGTCCATGGGAAATTTTTCCGGACGCAGGTGCGTGTTGAAGAAGTGCACCGTAAAAATAAATCCGGTGGCCAGCAGCGCTTCGTCGCTGTGGATGATCGTCGCCACGTTGATGGCCCAGCCCGGCAGGAAGTGCGTGAAGAACACGGGGAACCACAGCGTCAACCCCGTCGAACCGATGATGGCGATGCCCCAGAAGACCGCGAAGTAATCAAACTTTTCCCAGTACGTCCAGCGGCCGTACTGCGGCCGCGCGCCCAGGCCCACGAACCACTTCATGGTGGCGACAAATTCCTTCCAGTCTTTGCGCATCGGCACCATGGTGTTGGGCCCCAGGATCAGCGCCCGCCACGACCCCTTTTCCTTCTTCATCCGGTAGAGGTCCTTCAGATGTGCGGCAAACGTCGTAAACATCACCAGCGCCGCGAAACGGTGAATGTATCCGGCCGTCTCGAACCCGCCCAGCATGTGCGAAAGCATGGCCGCCCACGCCGTGTAGGAAAACTTCAGCGTCAGTCCGGTCAGCGCCAGGCTGAGGAAGCTGACGATCATGCACGCGTGCAGCGTGCGGTTCAGCCGCGTGAACCGCACAAACTGTTTCTCGGGCGGCTGGCCGTTAGCCATTGGGGGTGCCTTCCGCCGGTGGAGGTTTCGACGCTTCCGGCTTGCCTTTGGCCGCCAGTGCGGCGACTTCTGCTGCTTCCGCTTCTTGCAACTCCCTCCGCATTTGCAGCGCGCGCGGCAGCCACAGCAGCGTGTGCAGCCCGCTAACCACAAACGTGCCCAGCAGCAGCGCAGTCATGCCCCAGAACGTCCAGAAGAGGAACGGATATTTCTCCGGGTCGTGGTGCGTGGCGTGCGTCAGGTAACCCGCGAAGCGCCGCGTCGCACCTGCGTGGCACTGTTGGCAGGTTTTCACCACGTTCTCGCGGCTCAAGTGCGAGCGTGGGTCGGTCGCTTTCAGGATGTCGTGCGCCCCGTGGCAGTCGTAGCATTTCGCTGTCTTCGTGTACCCCAGCCGCGAAACTTTTCCGTGATACGTGTCAAAGTAGGTCTCAGCGATTTGCTGATGGCATCGCCCGCAGCGGCCCATGATTTCCAGCTTGAACTGATCCTGATCGGCCCGGCGAATGGTGTGCGCCGTGTGGCAATCCTTGCAGACCGGCAGAGCCTTGTCCGTCGTCGAGACTTTGCGGGAGTGGATGCTGCGCTCGAACTGCTCCTGGATGCCGTGGTGGCACGTGCCGCACGTGGCCGGCACATTGTTTTCGTTCACGCTGGAGAGCGGGTCGGTGTGCGGTAGCACGAAGTGTGCGGTATGGCAATTTGTGCACGTCGCGGTCACCGTCAGCCCGCTCTTCAACAATCCTTTGCCGTGGATGCTTTCCGTGTAGTGCTCGATGATTTCGTGTTGCTGTCCCGTGTAGCGCTGGGCCGCCTTCTGCCCTTCGCGGTGGCACCGCGCGCAGAGCGTGGGCACGTTGGTGGCAAACGTCGCCGACTGCGGATTCAATCTTCCCAGCGTGCCGTGCGTTCCGTGACATTCCTTGCAGTTGGGCGCGTTGACGTCGTTTTTGGCCAGCAATTGCCCGTGCGTGCTGCGCTGGTATAGTTGGCCGATTTCCGCGTGGCACGCCGCGCAATCCACTTTTTGCGTAATTGTTTCGCACGGCCGCACCCGCGAAGCGTTCACCTGCGAGTGGCACTGGCTGCATGCCGTCTTGGCGTGCCGCGATCCGGCCAGCTCCGCCGCGCGCACAAACAGCGATCGCCCGTCCCGCGCCGCTTTCAGCTTTTCATTTTCGTGGCAGCGCATGCAGTCGGCGTCCGCCATTCCCTGCGTGTAGAAAACTTTCCGCACCTTGTGCGGCTGGTGGCAATCCACGCACGCCGGCAGCACGTGCGCCTGCTTTTCCCACAATTCGCCGCGGATCACTTTCCGGTGCATCACTTCGATCATCGCGTGACATTTCGTGCAGGTGGCGGCGATATTGCGCCGCGAGATGGACGACGCCGGGTCGGTGTGCCGCAGGATCAAGTGCGCCGTGTGGCACGACGCGCAGTTCGGCGCCACGATCAGCCCTTTCCGCAGCAATCCTTCGCCGTGGATGCTTTCTGAAAAATTTTCAATGATGTTGCCCTGGTGGATGTTCCGGTTCCGTTGGACCGGCGTCCCCTCCTGGTGACACTGTGCGCACACGAATGGCACGTTCATTGGCGCCACCCGCGACCTTGCATCCTTGACGGGAACGATGTCGTGATTGCCGTGGCAGTTCGCGCAGCGCGGCGCCAGCGGGTCGCCGCGCGCCACCGCCTTACCGTGCAGCGACCGCGCATGCTGCTGCTGTTCCGCATCGTGGCACGTCCCGCAGTCCACTTTCTTGAGCGGCGCACCGTGCGGCAGGTCCTTGCCTTCCAGGTCGGCGTGGCAGGTGGTGCACGTCAGGCTGCCGTGCACGGACGCGGCGAATTTCTTCGCGTCCACGTACACCGAGACGCTTTTCCCTTTGCGCTTGGCCGTCAGGCTTTTTTCGCCGTGGCAGGCCAGGCAAATGGCGTTGGGATCTTCCTGCGGTGGGGCGGGTGCAGCGGGCAGCGGGAAGCTGAAGGTGAGATAGAGCGCGCTGATGAGTGCGAGTCGCATCGTCTTGGGCCGGGGCGCGGCCTGCGCGGCGATGGCCGGATGTTGGGTCCGGTTATTTCAGTCCGAGGTCTTTCAAGATCTTCGGGTCCGGGTCCTCCATGGTCAGAATCGTATGGCACGCGTCGCAATCCTGCGAAATCGTCTTGCCGTCCTTGCTGGTGTGGCTGCCGTCGTGGCAGCGGAAGCACCCCAGAAAATCCTGGTGTCCGATGTTGTTAGGATGCGTTCCCCAGGTCATTTTCATTTCCGGAAAAATGTTGCGCAGGTAGATGCGCTTCACGTTGTCCGCTGCCGCTTCCACTTGCGAGCGGTGGTTCTTGTACACGTCCGGATAGCTGGTTTTGTAAAAACTATCAATGGCGGCAATGATTTGCTGCTCGGCTACCTCGCGGCTGGGATACTCCGCTCGCAGCACCTCCACCGCTTTTTTCTTGATGTACGGCAGCGTATTGCTGATGCGCCCCTCGTACATGGCCTTGTCCACCGCCGGCTCCGGCAGCTCGAAGGCGTGCGTCGGGCGGTTGTGGCAGTCCATGCAATCCATCTTGCGCCGTTCGGCCTTAGCCAATTCTTCCGGCGTCGGCTTCACTTCGCTGGACACGTACTCCACCGTCTGCCCGTTGTCGTCGATGTAGCTCACCAGCGGAATCACTTGCCTCCGCCCGTCGGTGGACGTGTAGCTGATGCGCTCGAACACGTCCAGGTGCCGCCCGTGGATGCCGGTGTTGCCCTGCCAGTTGCGCCCGCCGATTTTCAGCACCATCACCGTGGTCAGCGGCGTGTTGGCCTCGTCGTCCGAATATTTCGTCCGCACCAGGAATTTGTCCCCGGTGAATTTCTGCGGCCAGTGGCACTGCTCGCAGGTTTCCCGCGCCGGACGCAGGTGTTGCACGGGGGAGGGAATAGGCCGCGAATAGGTTTTGAACGTCACCGCAAACACCTGCCGCAGGCCGGAGAGTTTCGAGCGCACAAACCACGGCGCGCCCGGCCCGATGTGGCATTGTGTGCAGCTCACCCGCTGGTGCGGTGAATTCTGATACGCGGTGTATTCCGGCTGCATCACTGTGTGGCACGTCTGCCCGCAGAACTGCACCGACTCCATGTAGTGCACGCCGCGGTACGACGCAGTGCCGAAGATGGCCACGTTCAGCACCGTCATGCCCGCCACCAGCCCCATGGCCCGCCGCAGCGAAGGTTGGCCCAGGTCGATTTTCGGATAAATATCCGGCAGCGTGCCGCTTGCCAGCAGCTTGCGCCTGCGCCACAGCACTCCGAAAGGAATCAGCACCAAGCCCGCCAGGAAGAACCCCGGCAAAATCAGAAAAACCACGATGCCCACATACGGTTGGGTTGTGCCCCCGCCGAAAACCTCAAAGATCCAGAAGCCAATCATCGTCAGAGCGGAGCTGGTGGTCAGCACCGCGCCGGTCAGCGTGATTGCATTGTGGCCCAGATAAAATGCGGGACGTAACCACAGGGCTATCCGTTCACGAGGTTCCATCGGTCTGCGGTCGCGCGTTGCGAGCTTCCGTTCCTTTCACGGGCTGCAGCGTTCTGCAAATCTTTCACAGTGTACTTCAACTGGCTCCGGTGCGTCCGGCCTCGCTTCCGGCGGACGGTCGTTCCAGGCTGCGGATCAACATCCACAGGAAAATCACCACGAAGGCAATGGCCACCAGGGAAAGCGCCAATCCCTTCCGCCGGAAAGCATACTCGGCCAGCGCCTGCACGCCTTCCTTGTTTACTTGCTGCGCCAGTTTTTCGCCGGCCTTGGTGGTTTCTTCCACGCGGGCGCTGTTCATGGTGTGCAGGTCCACGCGCGCCTTGATCAATTTTTCGTGTGCGGTAGAAAGCGTCACTCTGGCTTCGCCCACTTCCATTCCTTTTTGCTCGGCGGAGTCCAGCACGGCATCGGCGTCGGCCAGTGATTTGTCGAGTCCCGCGAGCGCCGCGGAAATCTGCCCCGCGGTTTTTCCGCCGTTATCTCCAGCGGTGTGGCAGGTCATGCAAAAGGAATCTTTGCCCGTGCCAATCATCGCGTCGCTGGTGTGCTTGATCGCGTGGTTGCCGTGGCAAGTCAGGCAGGACGGAATTTTTTTCGCGGCCCACACCGTCTTGTGCGGGCTCTGGTCGAAGAGCTGTTCCTGGAACACGTGGCAAGTGCCGCAGACGCGCTCCACCGAAGAGATCCCCGGCGGCGTGGCCCCGTGGTTGCCGTGGCAGGTGACGCAGGTCGGTGCGGCCAAATCGCCGCCTTGGAGCTTCTCAAAATGTACGCTGGCCTGATAGTTGAGCAGTTGGTCGGTGGGAATCTTGTACGGCTTCATGTGCGCCGCGTCCGCGTGGCACCGTCCGCACGTGTTCGGAATCTGTTGTGGGTACACGGTGGAAATGGGACTCGATGCCGGGCGGATTTTGTGGATGCCGTGGCAATCGCTGCACACGGCCACGCGCGTGTCGCCGGCCGCCAGCCGCTTGCCGTGTACGCTGGTGCGGTATTGCGAGAGCTGGTCGGTGCGCAACGACGGGTTGTACGCGCGCATGAACGCGCCGTCGGAGTGGCACTTCGCGCAGAGCTGTGGGATTTCGTTTCGCTTGGGCACGCCGCGAAATCCCTTGGCCTTGCTCATGGACTTTTCCATGTCCTCTTCGCTCGGATCGCCGCCGTGGCAGCTTGCGCAGGTCATGCCGCGCGTGCCGTGAATGTCATCGGCAAATTGTTTCGCGGGTTCGCCCAGCCGGTCGTCGAGTTGCGCGTGGCACGTCCGGCAATTGTCCACCGGCGGCGCCGGCGACTGTTGCGCCTTCGCCGTACCACTCGTGAGCAGCAGGCCGCCGAGCACACACAGAATCCAAGTGGAGAAGTAACTGAGCACTGGTCGCCGGTCACTGGTTGCTGTCATCAGCTTCTCCACGCCCAAATCGTCATCACGATGATGAACGCCACGATCACTCCGCCGGCCACTGCCGGCAGCCGCTTCAGCGGCCCTTCTTGTTTGCGGTCCAGGAACGGCACCAGCATCCACAGCGCCGCGCCCAACCCGAACGCCAGCACGCCGAACTGCTCCCCTTCAATGAACAACACGTGTCCGGGAATTTTCTTCAGCGTCTGGAACATGAACAGGAAATACCACTCCGGCTTGATGCCCGCCGGCGTCGCCCCGAAGGGGTCGGCTTTCACGCCGAGTTCCCACGGAAAAATCGCCGCCAGCGCCGCCAGCACGCCCAGCGCGATGTACCAGCCCATGATGTCGCGCAGCAGGAAGTTGGGAATGAAGGAATAGGTGGGCACCGGCTTGTCTTTGTGCGCCTGCTCCACGGAAACCGGCGTGCTCATCCCGAAGTACTGCACCAGGAAGAGGTGCGCGCCCAGCACCAGCGTAGTCAGCGCCGGGAAAATGGCGATGTGGAAGCCGAAGAAGCGCGTCAGCGTGGCGCCGGTCACTTCCTCGCCGCCGCGGAAAAACACCAGCAGCCATTTCCCGATCACCGGCACCGCCGCCATCATTTGCGTTCCCACCTTCGTCGCAAAAAACGCCAGCTCATTCCACGGCAGCAGGTAGCCGCTGAAGCCGAAGCCCAGGAACAGGAAGAAGAGCACGCATCCGCTTACCCACGTCAGTTCGCGCGGCTTGCGGTAAGCCTTCAGGAAGAACGTGGAGAACATGTGCACCATGGCCGTGAAAATCAGCAGGTTGGCCGACCACGAATGGATGCCGCGGATCAGCCAGCCGAATTTCACTTTGGTCATGATGAACTGCACGCTCTCGAAGGCTTCCGTCGGCGAGGGGCGGTAGTACAAGAGCAGCAGGATGCCGGTCACCACCTGCACCACGAACAGGAACAGTGTCATCCCGCCCAGGTAATACCAGATGGTGTGTTTGTGCCGCGGCACCTGCTTGTGCCACAAAAAGCTGAACAGCTCGGTGCCGAATCGTTCCTCGTACCAGCGCTTGAGAGGTTGCATAGGCTTAGGTGTGTGTCGCCCGCGTGACCACGACGTCCTGGCCCCGCGTGTGCACTTCGAATTGTTCCAGCGCTTTCGGCGGCGGCCCGCTCACTACTCCGCCTTGCAGGTTGTACACGCCGTTGTGGCACGCGCACCAGATGTCGTGCTCGCGTTGCCGGTATTGCACCGTGCAGTTCAGGTGCGTGCACACCGCAGAAAAGGCGCTGTAGTTCCCGTCCGCCGTGCGCACCAGGATGCCCGGCCGGTTGCCCATCCGGAAAATCTTCGCGGAGTTGGGCGCCAGCTCGTTGGCCTTGGCGGCCACGATGTCCGCGTCCAGCTCCCCGCTTTCCGGCGGCAGCACAAAGCTGAGTATCGGATACACGAACGATACGAACGATGCCACCACGCCGGAGCCTACCAGGAAGCCCAGCACGCGCCGGCGTCCCGGCTGCTCCGGTTGCTCGCTCGCCGAGGCAGTTTTCTCCATGTTCGTTTCCTTCACGAGCATCTTCCGCTCGTTTAGTTTTCGTTTCGCTTACTTCTTCAGGGTCCGCAGAAACGCGATCACGTTCGCGGCTTCTTCGTCCGTCAGTTTGACGGGCTTCATTTTGCCGTTGCCGTCAACTATGGCCTTCTTCAGCTCGGGGTCTTTGATGGCCTGCACTTCTTTCGAGCCGAGTGCCTTCATCTCCACTTTCAGCGCTTTGGCCATGCCCGGGTTGCCTTCCCCTTCGGCGGCATGGCACATCTTGCACTTGCTGGTGTACAGCGCCTTGCCCTTTTCTGCGTCGCCGCCGCTGAGGGCTACCTGCGGAAGCGCCAGCGTCAGCACCATCGCTACGACCATGGCCACAGCCACTACCATAACCAGTTTGATTAACGATTTCACTGTTTCCTCCTCATGAAGTTACGAGCTTGAACTGTACGCAAACCTTATACGGCCACCGGTGAAGGCACAAAATGCGGCTCCACCTTTACCGTGGCCTTCAGCGACCGGTTCACAAAGCAGTTTTTCTCCGCCTTGTCCAGCACCCGCTGGGCTTTCTCTACGTCCTGCGGGGCCACGCCGATCTCCGGAGCCAGGGTAATTTCCGTGAAACGATACCCTTCTCCGGGTATCTTTTCCAGTCTGCCGTGCACTTTCATCCGGAACGTCTCCAGTTCCAGCTTGGAAATTTCCGCGATGGCCAGGAAGGTCGCCGTCAGGCAGCTCGCGCTCGCGGCCATCAGCAGGTGTTCCGGCGTCCATTTGCCCGCTTCGCCCGCGAATTCCGGCGGCGCCGAAAAATCCATCGCCGGGAGTCCCTCGCCCATCAAGCGGCCGCCGCGCTTTCCCGTCCATTCCACCTGCACTTCGTAGTTATAGGAATCCAGCAAGTTCACGGCTTTCTCCTTTGCGCCTTGGCGGTCACGCGCGCGCCGAGGATGCGCGGTTTTCTCATGGCGCCAAATGCGCGCCCTCCATCGCCGGTGGCTTGCATCCTGTTCCAGCAGTTCCGGCACTGAAACCCGGCGTCGTGTTCGGACAACACGATGTCCACTGCGGAAAATGGCCGGCCGCATATCGGACATGCTTTGACGTCCATGGTGCTCCTCCTCTGTTGCCCTGTGCCGGCGGCCCTTGCCTCCCGGCACTTGCAAACTCGCTTACGACGGCAGCTCCGCCGAGATTCCGCTGGTGAGTGCTCGCACCGCGCCGACGATCTCCGCCACCCGGCAGGGCTTCTCGATCACCACATCGAATCCCGCGTCCCGCGCGCGCACGGCCAGTTGCGGGTCCGCTTCCGCGGAAATCAGAATGGCGCAGATTTCCGGGTAGCGTTCGCGTACGCACGCCAGCACTTCAAATCCGTTGTGTCCATCCGCCAGCCGGCAATCGGTCACCAGCACATTCACGGGCTGCGATGGGTCCAGCCGCATTACTTCGTCCACAGTTTCCGGCGCCACCACCGCGCAGCCCCCGCGATGCAGCTCGCTGCACACGCACCACCGCAGCAACCGGTTGTCCTCCACCAGTAGCACGCGCGGTGACTTCATGGTCGAGACCTGTTCCTTCCGTCTGCTCGAAGAACTATTGCAACCGCTTGACCGAAAGAGCCCCTCCTCTAGCAGGCCTTCTATTTGTCTGATTTCTAATCAGTTAGCGAGCGCTTTCCGTCTCTTGCCGGCCCGCATGCCGCCTTCCTGTGAGGGAATTTCTCCCTTTGCTCTCAAGATTCTGCGTCATATGGCCCAAAACTCTTTCCTGTTTCGCTCCCTCCAGTTACCGGCAACCATTTTAATATCAATGCGTTACACGAAAGACACTCACTGGCCTTGAACGTGCCATCCTCTGCCCGCGAGTATGGGGTCCAGGTGATGTCAGAAAAGCAATCGTTGGCTCACAAGCTCTGGAAAACATTTAGTTCGGTTGCTACCGGAATTGTTCTGCTCATTCTGGTGGTCATTGCTTCAGCTGCGGGCACGTTTGTCCTGCAGCGCCCGATCACCGAGCCGGAGCAGATGCAGCGCGCATACTCCCCGGCGACGCTGCGCTGGCTGGATGCCACGCAACTCACCGACGTTTTTCATTCCTGGTGGTTCGTCGCCCTGCTTTCGCTGCTCTGCATCAACATTGTTTTGGCTTCCATCGAGCGGTTTCCCGGTGTGTGGCGTTACTTCTCGCGGCCTTACCGCCGTCCGGACGCGCACTTTCTGACGGGCCTGCCGCTGCACGCAGAGATTCCTGTGCGCAGCACGCAGAGCGGCGTGGCCGCCGCGGAGCGCGCTTTCCGCCGCTTGGGAATGAAGCCGCAGCACGTCGGTGGCGACGGCAATTTTTCGTTGTACGCGGAGCGCCACCGTTTCGCGCGTCTGGCCGCCTACGTTGTGCACCTCAGCCTGCTGCTGATTCTCGGCGGCGGCATTGTGGACGCCGTGTGGGGCTATCGCGGATACATGTCCCTCACGCTCGACGGGCAATCCAGCGAAATTGACATGCGCGACGGCACCAAGAAGCCCATCCCGTTCACCGTCCGCTGTGAAGGCGCGGGCCAGGAAAATTACGCCGACGGTTCCCCGCGCCGCTGGTGGAGCCGCCTGACGGTTCTCGAAAACGGCCGCGAAGTGCAGCGCAAGGAGATTGAAGTCAACGAGCCGCTGGTTCATCGCGGCCTGCGTTTCTTCCAGTCCGGCTACGGCTCCACGGGTGAAGTCGGCAGCATCCGCTTGCTCGCGGTTTCCAAGAAGACTCCCGCGGACAGCCGCGAGATTGTCCTGCATCCCAACGAAACCGTGGCGCTCGACGCCGAGCATTCTGTGCAGTTCACCGCCTTCGTCCCGGACATGGTCATCAACGGCGGCCGCATCGAGTCGCGTTCCGACCAGCCCAACAATCCCGCCATTCAGCTTTCCGTCGCTTCGAAACAAGCGGGAGAAAGCAAGATGTGGCTCTTTGCGAATTATCCGGACTTTTCCCATCCCAGTGCGCTGCCCTACGACTTCAAGTTTCAGGACTTGGCCATGGGCTACTTCACCGGCCTGCAAGTTTCTTACGAGCCGGGACAGTGGGCCGTGTGGGCCGGCTGCATCGTCATGGGCATCGGCCTGGTGATGGCCTTCTACTTTGTACACATCCGCTACTGGGCGGTGCCGGTGGACGACGGCCGCGGGCGCCTGATGCTCTGGGTCGGCGCAGCCGCCAGCAAGAATCGTGAGCAGTTCGAAGAGTGTTTTCGCAAGCTGGTGAAAGAAATCGAGCAGGAATTGCAAGCCAACGCAACGGAAGAGCGGCACACGAAATCCGTCTCGCTGGTGAATGCCTGATTTTTTCAGGGGGACTTTTTATGGCACGTGCAAGCGCCGATTCGCAGCCCGTCTCCAGCGGCAACCTGCTGACCGTACTGGTCAGCCTGGCCGTTGTTTTTCTGCTTTTCACCGCGTTTCTCGGCGCGGTGAAAAGCGGCGACGTCTACACGGAGCAAAATCTTCTCTACGCCGCGCTGATCCTGTACGGCGCGGCCACCGCCTTGTACCTGGGCTTTGGCGTGACCGGCATCCCGCGCTACGTCCATGTTGCTTCCATCGCCACCGCCCTCGGCTTCCTCTTCAATACCCTGGCTGTTGGGCATCGCTGGTACATCTCGGGCCATCCGCCGTTCTCCAGCATTTATGAAATGCTGTTGTGCTTTGTCTGGACCTTGGCCGCGCTCACCATCTTTGTCGAGCGCCGCTATCACGTGCAGGTCATCGGCACCGTGACCATGCCCCTCGCCACGCTTTCCGTCATCCTGATTCAGTTGCTTCCTTCCGCGGTGCGCCCCTTGGTGCCCGCTTTGCAGTCCACTTGGCTGCACATTCACGTCAGCCTGGCCATGCTGGCCTATGCCGCCTGCGCCGTCAGTTTCGCCCTGGCCATGATGTTCCTCATCCAGGACCGCATTCGCACCGAAACCTTTCTTGCCGCGACCAGCGCTTTCCTGGTCAGCGTGTACATCGGCATTGCCTCCCGCTTTGATCCCTCCGGCGGCCTGCGCTTGATTGCCTGGGACGCGCAAGGCAAGCAGGAAATTTTTTTCACGGAAAAAGCGCGGCTGATGGTGGTTATCCCCGAACTGGGCTGGATGTTTTTTCTCGTCCTCGCCGCCGTGCTGGCTCCGCTGGTGTTCTACTTCTGGGCCAGGCTCAACAAAGTGGAATCGGCGATGATTTGGGCCAATCGTGCTTTCTTCGTTGGCGCACTGCTGCAAGTCGTTGGGTTGAGCGCCTTCATTCTCCGCGCGCGCGAAGGGGTTTATCACTCTCCGCAGGTGGAGGGCACATTCGCCACCAGCCTCGCGGCCAGCCCCTTCATTCTCGCCGGACTGATCGGCGGCTTGTTCGCCTCGGCGCTTTATCTGCTTCTGCTGTGGCGCCGCCCCGACCTCGAGCGCATGTTGCCCGCCGAAGAAACGCTGGATGTTCTCACTTACAAGACCATCGGCATCGCTTTTCCGCTGCTCACTTTGATGATTGCCGCCGGCGCTTACTGGGCCAATCGCACCTGGGGTTCTTACTGGAGCTGGGACCCCAAGGAAACTTGGGCGCTGATTACCTGGCTGGTCTATGCAGGTTACCTGCACATGCGCATCACTCGCGGCTGGCGCGGCCGCCGCGCGGCTTACTTTGCCATCATCGGTTTTGCCGTCGTCCTGTTCACGTTCTTCGGCGTGACATACCTTCTGCCCGGCTTGCACGCCTATGCCTGATGCGAGGGCTTCGTTGTGATGGGAAATGAGCAAGTAGACAATCGAGTGACCTCGTCCATTCACAAGCTTCGCTACAGGTTTCTGTTTCCGCTCTGTTTTGGTACGCATCATCCCTGTTTACGCTTGCAACGCAATCGCCTATTAGAAGGTCTTGATTTTCTGTTTACTCGTTGTATAGTTCCACGCAGGGTCTTTTGACGTTTTCACCCTTCCGGCCCGCGTCACAGCCGCCGCGCATCTTTTGAGGAGTGTGCTATGCCCGACCTGCGTAAGCTCAAAGTGGTTTGCATTGGGCTTGTCGCTGCGGTCGTCGTGCTGGCTGGAGCTTTCCAGTTGGCAGCCGCGCCGTCCGACAAAGCCAGGCCCGTCCCTCCTGCACAGTCCAAGCAGGCTGCGGATACTTCCCAGTACGTCGGGATCGACGTCTGCAAGGGATGTCATGAGGATCTTCCCAGCAAGGGCTTTATCAAGAATTTTGAAGCCACGCCACACTACAAGACTGTGCTCGATACCAAGCGCGGGCCGGAGTTCCAGGGCTGCGAAGCCTGCCACGGCGCGGGCACCGAGCACGTCAATGCCGGCGGCGACAAGTCCAAGATCTTCAACTTCAAGAACGTCGCTTCCGAAAAAATCACCGAGCGCTGCATGAAGTGCCACCAGTTCTCCGAGGAGCACAGCAACTTCGCTCGCTCCCGCCACAACACTAATCAGGTGAACTGCGCCTCCTGTCACTCCATCCACAGCGCCAAGGAGAAAAGTTATCTCCTGCGCGCCAGGCAGCAGTCGGACCTCTGCTACTCCTGCCACATGGAAACCAAGCCCGACTTCAGCCGTCCTTTCCGGCACCGCGTGAACGAGGGGCTCATCAAGTGCACGGATTGCCACAACCCGCACGGCGGCTTCCTGATGCGGCAATTGCGCTCCACGCCCACCCAGGATGCCGTCTGCTTCAAGTGCCACGCGGAGAAAGCAGGCCCGTTCGTTTACGAGCATGCCCCGGTCAAGACAGAAGGATGCGTGGCGTGCCATACGCCGCACGGTTCCTCCAACCCGCGCCTGCTCCGGCGCAGCCAGGTCAACTTGCTCTGCTTGGAGTGCCACACGCTGTCGAGCGACCTCCCCACGGTGGCGCTGCCCAGCTTCCACAATCAGACGCAAAAGTATCAAGCCTGTACACTCTGCCACACTCAAATTCACGGCTCGAACACGAGCGACGTGTTCTTCAAGTAGGAGGCGCCATGAACAGCAAACACTCCCGAGCAATTCCCAAATCCGCTCTCCTGGCGCTCCCCCTGCTTCTGGGCGCGCTGCTCTTTTTCCCATTTCCTGCGTTGGCGCAAGGCAGTGCTGAGACCCAGGAAGGCGTCAACTCCGGCAACTACAACATCAAGCAAACCTTTGAGTTCGGCTACCGCTGGACAGACTTTACCGGCAGCCGATCGGTCTACAACACGCTTGTCAACTTGAACCAGGGGCCGCGCTTGTTCGAGCACAGCCTCGAAATGCGTTCCCTAAACCATCAGGGGCTGCTCTTTGACAATTTCTCGCTGCACAGCTTCGGCTACGGCGGCGACCCCAACAACGTCACGCGCCTGCGCATCTACAAGAACAAGTGGTACAACTTCAACGCCACATTCCGCCGCGACCGCAATTTCTGGGACTACAACCTGCTGGCCAACCCCCTCAACCCGAACAGCTATGTCTCCACCGTCCCGGCGGGCACACCGATTTTCAATGTTCCCTTTTCTCCGCACCGCATGGAAATCACGCGCCGCATGTCAGACTTTAGCCTGGTCTTGGCGCCGCAGAATCCCATCCGCGTGCGCTTGGGCTATTCTCGCAATGTCAGCCAAGGCCCTTCGTTGACCACCTTCCACGAAGGCACGGACGTTTTCTTGGTGCAGAACTGGGCCAACACGCTGAATTCCTATCAGATCGGCGTGGACTTCAAGCTGCTTCCCAAAACCAATATCAGTTTCGACCAGTTCTTCCACTTCTATAAGAGTGATACGACCTTTACCGATCCCATCGCCACCCAGCTCGTTCTGGGCAACAGCTCCCTGGCGCGTCCTCTCTACCAGCTCTCTAACGGGCAGCTCGTGGACCCCGGCGCCATCTTCAACTTCAACGCCTCCACGCCGTGTGCGAGCACGGTCACCAGCCCGTTTATCACCAACGCCGCAACGACTCCGCCGACAATAAAAGCCGCCTGCAACGGCTATCTGCGCTACGACCGGGCGGGCAATGTGCGCACCTTATATCCCACATCGCAGCTCAGCTTCCAGACGAGCTATTTCCGGAACTTCGACATCTCCGGGCGGCTGAGCTACAGCAATTCCACCATGGACTTGCTGGGAACAAACGCCGCCACCGGCTACCAGGGAGCGCTGAACTTCAACGGCCTGTCCGAGTTCTACCAGGGCTTGGTCCAGCGCACCAACCAGCGCCAGTTCGCCACCAGCGGGCCGGCGGATGGGAAGCGCTACAATGTGACCGGCGATTTCGCTGTCACCTGGTACGTGTCGGACAAACTCCGCTTCACCGACGTGTTCCGTTATGACCGCTTCCGCATCCCCGGGTTCTTTGACATGCTGGAACTCTCGCTCTTTCCGGTCAATCCCGCGGCCCCCCAACCTGCTGCCTCGCTCCTCGACCCGACGGCGGGCTTTGTGCAAGGATCGGCTCCACCTGCCACTTGTCCGACGGCAACTTCTGTCGGCTGCCCGCGCCACGTGTCCAGCTCGCCGGCTGACCTGGCCTCCGAGCTTTTCCGTCTCGTGCTCAAGCAGCGTACGGTCTCGAACCACTTCGAAGTTGCGTACGACTTCAACAAGCATTTCGGCGGAAGCATTGCCTACCGTTTCCGGAACCGCAAGATCGTCCACAGCCGCAGTGAGAGTGTCGATTTGACTTTCTTCCCAACGCTGCCGAACCGTGGCGGCTGCACACCCGGCACAACCGCCCCCGGATTCACCGCTACAAACTTGCCGGACGGTTCATGTCGCCTGGTGGGCAGTGACGCGGACGAAGACGTGACCGACATCAACGAACATGCTGGGCTTTTCGGCCTATGGCTGCGGCCCAACAACCAGTGGCGGATCACTTACGATATGGAACTTATGTCTGCGGATCATGTTTTCACGCGCATCAGCCCGCGGCAGTATCAGCGTTACAAATTCCGCGCCAACTACAAGCCGGTCCAGTGGGCCAACATTTCCGGACTCTTCAACATCTACGAGCACCGCAACAACGTATTCGAGATTCTGCACACCCAGCACAACCGCACCTATGCCTTTGCCGTCGTGCTGGCGCCGAATGAGAAATGGAGTGTGGATTTTGGCTACGACTACAACGACGTCCAATCCAACACCAACATCTGTTACACGATCGGCGCCGGTCCCCTGCCCCCGGGCTCCACGCCCTGCCCGGTGGGTACCTTGCCGGTCTCCGGCGTCTCGCGCTACCGCAGCAAAACCCACTATGGCTATGGGAGCCTGATGTGGCGGCCGGTCAGGCGGCTTACCACCTCCTTGGGCTACATGGTCAACAGCGTGAACGGTGACACGACCTTCCTCAGTCCCAATGCGCCGGTCGGACCGCTCCGGTACAACTATCACAAGCCCTATGCCGGCCTGGAGATCGAGCTGAACAAGAATATGTTCTTCCGATCGAACTGGGGCTATTACGGCTATAACGAGAAGGCAGCGCCGGACCTTACCACCGCGCCGCGCGATTTCCGCGGCAACTTGTTTACCACATCAGTACGCTTCGCTTTCTAGCCGGCGGCTTTTTCTTTTGCGGAGCTTATGCGCTGCGCAGCAGGCGGCGGACTTTGTCCACCAACATCTGCGCTTCGAAAACCGGTTTTTCCAGGTAGTCGTCCGCGCCAGAGGCGGCCAGCAGATTCTCGCGGTCGCCGGACATGGCGTGGGCTGTGGCCAGCAAAATGGGTAGAGAGCGTCCCGCGGCTGCGGCCGACTGCTTCATCAATTGCGCCAGTTCCACGCCGTCAATCAGCCGCCCCTGCCAGTGCGCATTCGCCAGCGAAACATCCAGCACGGCCACGTGCACGCGCCCGGCGGCCACGTGCGCGAGGATTTGCGGCACATCCTCCGTCACCACGCACGTGAAGTTTCCTCCGCGCTCCAGCGCCATGCGGTAGAACTTCGCCACCAGTGCGTGGTCCTCCACAATCAGCACTGTCTTGGAATCCGTTTGCGCAGAAGTCATTTGCGCGCCCGCGCAGAAAGTTTTTCCTTCGCCGCTGCCGGCGACTCTCCCGCATGTTCTCCGGCCAGCGGAAGCGTGAACCACACTGTCGTGCCGCTGCCGGCGTCCCCGCTCTGGATGCCGATCGCGCCGCCCATGATTTGCACCAGCCGCCGGGAAATGGCCAGGCCCAGCCCGGTGCCCTCGTGGCGCCGCCCGGCTGAGCCTTGCACGAACAGTTCGAAAACCGCCTCGCGCTTTTCTTCCTGGATGCCCACTCCTGTATCCACCACCTCCAGGCGCAGAAATCCATGTCCATCCGCCGCGACGGAGGCGGTGGAGGCGGGCACGATTTGCGCGCGCACGGAAATGCGGCCGGCCGGCTCGCCGGACGCTGCGGCGGGAGTGAACTTGATCGCGTTGGAGAGCAGGTTCAGCAGCACTTGCCGCAGGCGCACCTCGTCCGCCCGCACGCGGGGAAGCTGCGCGTCACGCGTCTCGTCCCGCAGCTCCAGTCCCTTTTCGTGTGCGGGAATGGTCACCAGCGGCAAAGTGGAATCGAGCACCTGCCGCGGGTCCACGTCTTCCATGTGCATGGCCATGCGCCCGGCTTCGATGCGCCCGATGTCCAGGATGTCGTTCACCAGGCCCAGCAGGTGCTGTGCGCTGGAGAAGACGTCGCGCAGCAACTCGCGCTCTTCCTCGCGCGTTTTGGTTAGCCCGTCGAGGATCAGTTTGGTGAAGCCGAGAATGGAATTCAGCGGCGTGCGCAGCTCGTGCGAAACCTGCGCGAGGAATTCGTCCTTGCTGCGGCTGGCCTCCGCCAGGTCGCGGTTGGCGCGCTCCAATTGCTCGTTCAACGCGCGCAGGTTCTGCATGGAGGCGTGCATGTACGATTCGCACATCAGGTTCAGGTCGAGGTCCAGCATCTTGCTGACCGCGCGCGCATACCGCAGGCGCACGTCGCCGGCCGGAAATTCCAGCAACAGGCATTCGGATAGAAACGCGCGCACGATACCCATGGCGCTGATGACATATTTCTGCTCGAGTCCGATGCGCACGTGGTGGTAGCCGATCTGGTAGCGCTCCTCGGCATAAGCGTGGTCGTACACGCCGCAGAACAGCCTCTTCCCCCAGTTTTGCAGGGTTTGTTTCAAGCGCGCAATCTGCGCTTCGCCGCCGCTGAACACGCGGAAGGCGTTGGGATGGTGGGGAATCTGGGAGTAGAATCGTTCGGCCAGCTCGGGTAGATATTTCTCCATGCGCGGGCCCAGTTGCCGGAGCAGGGCGGCATCTTCCTCGGTGAATCCGAGGTAGCGCTTCATCTCCTGGATGAATGATTCCACGGAAGCCTGTTCCTGGAATGAATTGACTGCCCGAACGCGGTGCAGCGAAGGAATGGTAGCACGGAATCCGCGCCGGAAAAGCGCGGTGCCCACGAAGCGCAACGCATGAGCGACGTGCGCGTGAGTTTGCGGCTGAAAGCCATCCTGCCAGTGGCGGCGGTGCTGCTGGCGGGCCTGGTGGTGTTCGTGTGGGTGTCGGTTTCTTTCGAAGACCCTGAGCGGCGCAGCGTGATCGCCGTGGCCGCAGCGGGCGCAGTGGCCATTTGCGCCGCGCTGCTGGCGGTGATTGCCGTGCTCGTGCAGCGCCCGCTGATCGAATTACAGGAAAAAATCGCGCTGCTGCGCGACGGCAACTTGACCGTCTCCGTCGGCTTCGCCGACCGCAACGACGAAATCGGCGACCTGGGCCGCAACTTCAACGACATGGTGCGGCAGTTGCGCGAGAGCCGCGCAGAAATCCAGCGCCTGCACCGCACGCAGATGTCCCGCGCCGAGCACCTGGCCACGCTGGGCGAACTGGCCGCGGGCCTGGCGCACGAAATCCGCAATCCGCTCGCGGGAATCGCCGGCGTCATCGAAATCATTGGCCGCGATTTGCCCGAGGGCAGCCCCGGCCGCGAAGTCCTCAAAGACGTGCAGACGGAAGTGCTGCACATCAAGCGCATTCTTTCCGACCTGCTGGACTATGCCCGCCCGCGCAAACCGGAATTCCGCGCGGCGAACCTGAATGACACTGTCGAACATGCCGTCAACCTGGCCCGCCAGCAAGCGCTCTCCCGGCCGGTAGAGATTGTGCTGGAGAAAGCGCCGGGGCTCCCCCCGGTGGAACACGACGCCGGACAGATGCAGCAGGTGCTGCTAAACCTGCTGCTGAACGCGCTGCAAGCCATGGACGGCGAAGGCAAAGTCCGCGTGCAAATCGTCTCCCACGACAACCAAGCTCTGGTCAGCGTGAGCGACACGGGCCGCGGCATCGCTCCCGAACACTTGCCCAACATCTTCCGGCCGTTCTTCACCACCAAGGGGCAGGGCACCGGGCTGGGGCTTTCTCTGGCGCGCCGTGTAGTGGAAGACCACGGCGGCAAGATCGAAGTCACCAGCCAGCTTGGGCAGGGCACGCAGTTCCTCATTTGGCTGCCCTTCCGGCGTCCCGCCTCGCCACCCACCGCAGAGTGACCATTTCGTAGTAAAGTAGAGTCGATGGCCCGCGAACGCATCCTGATTGTGGACGACGAGCGCCTGGTGCGCTGGTCGCTCAAGCAGAAGTGCGAAGAGTGGGGCTACGTGCCCGTGGAAGCCGAAGACGGCGGCACGGCCCTGCGCCTGGCGCACAGCGACCCGCCCGACCTGATGCTGCTCGACGTGCGCCTGCCGGACATGAGCGGCCTCGAAGTGCTGGAGAAGCTCAAGCAGAGCGGCGAAGCGCGCGGCGTCATCATGATGACCGCCGACCCGCAACTCGACGACGTGAAGGCGGCCATCAAGATGGGCGCCTACGATTTCGTGGGCAAGCCGCTGGACTTCGACGAGCTCGCGCTCACGCTGCAGAACGCGCTGGAAGCCACGCGGCTGCGCACGGAAGTGGAATCGCTGCGCGGCGAAGTCCGCCGGCGCACCGGCTATCACGACGTGGTCGGCGTCAGCCGCAAAATGACCGAGCTGATGGGCTTCGTGCGCAAAGTAGCATCGAGCGAAGCGACCACCATCCTCATCCAGGGCGAAAGCGGCACCGGCAAAGACCTCATCGCCAAGGCCATCCACTACCAGAGCTTGCGTCAGGACAAAGCCTTTGTGGCCATCAACTGCTCGGCCATTCCCGAAACGCTGATGGAGACGGAACTCTTCGGCCACGAAAAAGGCTCGTTCACCGACGCCAAGTCCATGAAGAAGGGCCTGTTCGAAGTGGCCGACGGCGGCACGCTTTTCCTCGACGAAATCGGCGAGCTCTCGCAGTTCCTGCAAGCCAAGCTGCTGCGCGTGCTGGAAGACCAGGTGATCCGCCGCGTTGGCGGCGTGCGCGATATGCAGGTGGACGTGCGCGTGATTGCCGCTTCCAACCGCGACCTGGAGCGCGCCGTGCGCGAAGGCCACTTCCGCCAGGACCTCTACTATCGCCTGGCGATTATTTCCATCTACATTCCTCCGCTGCGCGAACGGCGCGAAGACCTGATGCCGCTGGTGGATTTCTTTATTGACCACTACAACCGCAAGTTCCGCAAATCGGTGCGCGGGCTGGGCGAGGAAACACGCCGCCTGCTGATTAACTATGACTGGCCGGGCAACGTCCGCGAGCTGAAGAACGCCATCGAGCGCGCCATGATTCTCGAAGAAGAGCCGGTGCTGCGGCCGGTGTATCTGCCGTTCTCCGTGGTGCAGCCGCATTCCGGCGTCACCGCGTTCGAACATACCTCCTCACCGCACGGCGGCGGGCAACCGCTGGCCGAAGGGCGCTGGCTGCCTCCGCTCTCCATCCCCGAAGGCGGCACGTCACTCGAAGAAGTGGAGCGCGCGCTGGTGGAGTTGGCGCTGCGCCAGGCCGGCGGCAATCAGACGCACGCCGCGCGGCTGCTGGATATCAGCCGCGATGCCCTGCGCTACAAAATGAAAAAGTTCGGCCTCATGCACGCCGAAGATGAATCCGCCACCGCCGACACCCCCCAGCCCGAAGCGTAGGCCTGATCAAAACATGCCGAGCCCCGAGGCTCCAGCTTTAGGGCACTGCGCGGCTTCAGTCAAAATGTCAAAAAACTATCACTCTTGTTTCATTAGAATTCGAATGTGGAATAATGAGGCTCGCCTAGGGCGCATTTGAACTCTTCGGTTTGCCTTTTTTCGGCAGATGCTCTCGAATCCAGGAGGCGCCAGTGGCCCGCTTGTTACGTCGCGCTGCAGACTGGTATTTGAGGAGACCCCTGGCAAGGGCAATTGTTTCGGGTCTGCCATGGGTAGGACCAAGTGCTCATGAGTACTTGTCCGCAGTTGCACAGCAGAGCTCTCCGGATAGCGGACGATTGGACTTCAGAGCTGCGGCCGATAGTTGCGCGCGCGTGGATGCTCTGATTCTTCGCGCAATCCGCGATCACCACTACTTATCCTTCGACGAGATCAACGAAGAGTACAGGGCTCTGGTGGCACAGCAATTCTCCGACTCCGGCCGGACGATTGATTCTTTTCTCCGACAACTGCAGGAAACTACAGATCAACAACGGTTACTCAGTACTTTGCCAAAACCCACATTAAAAATCCGCGTCGAAAAGGACTTCCGATCAGTCTCATTTTTCACGGAGGATTCGGCTCTTCGACTTTCGGTTCCGAAACTGCTCTGGGATTGCGTTTGCAAAACTCCTGAGCCACCAGAGTGGACGGCAAATGCCACAGCAAGATTATCTCCTGCTTGCCCCATTCACGGTCATCCGCTAGGAGCTCTGGTCGACAAACTCTTCGCTTCTGGGCTTGTCGCAATTCGATATGGTTCCATCGAAGTGCTCTACAGAGATATGGCAGAATTCTGGCCACCCGCCATCGATTCTTTTCACCTCGTAGACACTCTGAGAAAGCAGCGCGTTTTTGATGAACCCTATTCATCCGTATTGGACATTGGCTGTGGCACAGGCTTCCTCGGAATTGTGACAGCGTGCGAATGCCGAAATCTATGTTTAGTTACGATGGCCGATTGGTTGCTGACTCCAATCCTGTTTTCTGTTGTGAACTGGGCACGCAACTCAGCAGTTCGGCCTGGGATTTCACTACGCCTCCGACTTGGTTTGAATTCGAATTGGATCACCGACGACCGGGCATCACTCCCGCACGACTTGGTGCTTTGTAATCCGCCATACCTCCCACTTCCAGACGAATTCCGAAAGATAGGCCTTTCGTCAACTGTTGCCGGCACGGAGCTTCTCCAGCACGTGATTCAAGAGAGTCCTCGATTGGGCAAGGCTGTCTACGTCTCGTTCTCTGAATTAGCACAGGTCGAAGCCGGCCAGGCTGCTAAAGTGGCTGGGCGAAAGTTAGTGCGGCTCGGCGAGCCTTTGCATTCTCCATTCAGGGTAACGCATGTATTCGATAACCGGGAATATCTTCGCTTTTTGATTGAAGAGCGCGGTCTTCAAGTCAGAATGGACTCGCCTCACAGACTTTGGCACAAAGTTTCTGTCTACAAGGTGGAGTGAGGCGTTCGTCTCGCGGCAAAAATAATCCTTGACAACGTATTTCCTGTAAGATATAGTTTGTGTGCCTGCTGTTGCTCCTGGCTGTTGCCCTCGCCCGCGTTGTCGTGGACCCTGTCGCTCAGCCGATGCACAAATCCATCCAGGCGCACATGATCCCCCGCTCAACCTCATGAATCGAAACCAGTTAACCCGGTTACAAAATGTATCAAATCCCCAACTCCTGCGGTTACAACCAGTTGGACATCATCCTCATAAAAATAGGGTGGGTGATCGACGCGTGAAAGGAGAAATGGCCTGCCGTTTCATTTCAAAGGGTTTGCGGGAAGCGAAAATGCAAAACGGCGTCGTGCCGCCGCACTCCAGATGCCGGGCTGAAGCCCGGCGCTACAAAACCGAGGCACAAAACAGCGGGCGCAGCCCTTCGCGTGCGCTCTGGACAAGCAAGTAGCGCCCCTACGATTCCAAAACCAAGAGGGCGGACACGCAGGTCCGCCCCTACTTTTCGGCGGCGAGCTCGGCTTCGAGTTTTTTGACGGTGGCTTTGAGCCAGGCGAGGACGGCGGCTTGAACGTCTTCGGGCGAGGAGGTGCGCGAAAGGGACTCCACGGTGTCGCCTTGGGCGTTGAGCGGAATTTTGTGGCAGGGATCGTCGTTGCTGCTCTTGAGGTGCTCGGGGACGAAATCAATCAGGAAGCAGGCGGAGCAGGGATGTTCTTTTTTGTCGTCGCCGAGGCCGAGATTCAGGCAGGAAACGGAATCGCGGAAAATGCGCGGGTCGTCGTGGGGCTGATGGACGGACGGATGGTAGCCGCCCTTTTCGATCACCAGGATTTCCATTTTCAGCGCCTCGAGCATCGTTTTCTTGTCGGTGGGCATGGCCGGTCTCCCCTGCGAATGATTCCAATCCCAATTCTAAGCCTTCGGCGCGGAAGCGGGAAGAAAAGAATTGCAGAAGAATTGAAGAGAGATTCTTCGTCCGCCGCGGCGGACTCAGAATGACGGGGCGCATTCAGGTGCCCTTGCCGGGCGTGGCGCAGTGCTGCATGGCGGCGAGGAGTTCCGCATCTTTTTCCGGCGGCAGATACCGCGCGACCATGGGGAAGAGGATGCGGTCTTCCTTGTAGATGTGGTCGCGGAGGAGCTGACCGAAGGCGCGGCCGGCGCGCAGGAAATTATCCACGAGTTGTGGGGAGGCCCCGGCCTGCACGAGGGACTTGGCGCAATCCAACATGCGCGTGGATTCCGCGGCGATGGCGGTGAATTCGCCGCGCAAGACTTCCAGGGGGCCGGTATCGCTGGGAAGAAATCCGGCCAGCGCGGGGAAGAGGATGTCGTCTTCCTTGCGCTCGTGGAGCGGCAGGTCGCGTGTGACGAATAGCCGCACGCGCGCAAAACTATTCGCGCGGTGCGCAGACCAACAATGGTCCGCTTGCAGCACGTCCAGCAGCTCATCTAGTGCGGCGAGGACGGCTTCCGCCGCGCGATGCTCCTGCAACAGATGCTGAATGCACTGGTCGGCCATGCGAACCTGCGATAAACGCGCGTTAATTTCCGGAGGCTTTGGCCTGCGCGATGAGGTCGAGCACTTTCTGCTTTTCGGGGAACTGCGGATTGTCTTTCAGCAGTTTGTCCCAGATGGCGATGGCGCCCTTGGCATCCTTCAGGCCGTTCAGCTTGACGATGCCCATGTTCATCATGGTGGCGGTGTGCCGCGGGTCCACCGTCAGACTTTTTTCGTATTCCGCGACGGCCGTCTTGGCGTCGCCGGAATACCAGTAAGCGGTGCCGAGGTCGGTGCGCACGTTGACGTCCTTGGGGCGGACTTCCAGGGCGCGCTTGTAGTAGGGAATGGCCTCGGTATAGACGCGATGGTCGTAATAAAGATTGCCGAGCTGGACGAGCACGTCCGCGTTTTTCGGATCAGCCTTCAGCGCGGCGAGCATCGGCGCGGCAATCGGAGAAAGGGCTTCGGCGGTCGGCGGCGGGCCCTCGGCGGGAGGCATGCTGCCCTGCGGAGCGGCGGGCATGGTGGCGGTCTGCACAACCGGCACGGGGATGTTGCCCGCCGAGCCGCGGAAGAAATATCCCAGTGCGGCGCCGACGAGCAGGCAGACCATGGCGAGCAGATACGCTTCGCGGCTGGTCCACATGCTGGACGATGCGGGCGATTCATTGGAAGGGGCGCGACGTTGTTCGTTCATTTCTTTTGTTCTTCTCCTGGTTTTTTCTGTTGTTCGGAAACGGGCGCTGCTTGCGGCGTCCCTACGATACCGTCTGCGAACGATGCAGACGGAACAACTGCCGGACGGCAGCGGTCAGTATATCCTGCTCGGCGTTTTCGGGTGCCTGCTTCAGCTCGCGCGCAAGCTGCGTGGAGATGCGTTGCACGATGCGCGCGGCCAGCTCGTCCAGCGCGCGCTCGTGCTCTTCGCAGAGCGGGCCGAATTCGGCGCGGAAGCGGTCGAGCTCCTGGCGGCGGATTTCGTCGAGACGCTGGCGCACGGCGACGATGGTGGGCACCACGCGCTCGGCGGCAAGCTTGCGGCGGAAACCAGCGGCCTCCGCAGCGACAATTTTTTCCGCGGCGAGCGCGGCGGTGTGGCGCCCTTCCAGATTGTGCGCGACAACGTGCTCGAGGTCGTCAATGTCGTAAAGAAACATGCCGGGGATCTCGCGCACGGCGGGATCAATGTCGCGTGGGACGGCAATATCAATCAAAAACACGGGGCGGCCTTCGCGCTCATGATGCATGCGCTCGGCGTCTTCGCGAGTGAGAATGACGTGCGGGCAGCCGGTGGAAGCCAGCACGATGTCGGCCTGGGCCAGATGCCGCCAGCGGTCTTCGAAGGGCACGGCGACACCGTGCAGCAGCGTGGCCAGCTCGACGGCCTTCTCGAAGGTGCGATTGGTGACCCACAGGGAACTGGCGCCGTTGGCGACGAGATAGCGGGCGGAAAGCTCGCTCATTTTTCCGGCGCCGAGGACGAGCACTTTGCGCTGCTCGAGCGAGCCAAAGATTTGGCGGGCAAGCTCGACGGCGGCGTAGGGAACGGAAACCGCAGCGGCGCCGATGGGCGTTTCGTTGCGCACGCGCTTGGCGACGCTGAGGGCTTTCTGGAAAACGGCGTCGAGAAAGCGGCCGGTGGTGCCGGCCTGCTGCGCGCGAGCCCATGCGGACTTTACCTGGCCGGTGATCTCGGGTTCGCCGACGACCATGGAGTCGAGACTGGAAGTGACGCGGAAGATGTGCGCGA
>JAMCWK010000044.1 GCA_023481105.1 Acidobacteriota bacterium
CCTGGGTTAGACTTGCGCTTCAGCCAAATCACTCTGGAGGACAATCGAATGAGAAAGTCTCTGTTCGCTGCTCTGCTAGTTGCGCTGCTGGCAATTCCGGCGGTCGCGCAGATGGGCCAGCCGGCGGCGCAAGCACCCGCCGCGCCGGCGGCGCAAGCGCCGGCCGCACCGCAGGCGCCACCGTCTCTCGCCACGTGGCTGAAGAACGCATACACCAGCAACCGGAACTACCTGGCAAAGTCCGCGGAAAAAATGGCCGAAGCGGATTACGCCATGAAGCCGGGCGCGCAACAGGAAGTGCGCACGTTCGGGCAACTCATCGGGCACGTGGCCAACGCGAACTACAGCTATTGCTCCTCCGCCAAGGGCGAAAAGAATCCCAATCAGGGAAATGACATCGAAAAGCTCACCACGAAGGCCGAGCTGGTGAAAGCCCTGAACGACGCGCTGGCGTACTGCGATGGCGTGTACGCGGGGCTGACGGATGCGGCGGCGATGGAGACCGTGCAGCTCACCATGGCCAACGGCCGCCAGGTGCAGTTCATTCGCGTGAGCCGGCTGATTCAAAACTTCGCGCACAACAACGAGCACTACGGCAATCTCGTCACCTACTTCCGCATCAAGAGCATCGTGCCGCCGTCGTCGGAGCCGCGGACACCGTAAGGGCCCCGCGTCCCGAAGCCTCGGGACGCGGGCTACAATGTGCGAATGAATCGCGCGGCTGCGCACGAAATCTCCTGGCGGGCAAGAGTGCGCACCGCCACGGACGCAGTGCGATTCATTGACGCGACCGGCTTCTGCGTTCTCTTCCCGCTAAAAAATGTCCCCCTGCCGTCGCTGTATTACGCCTGCGCGCGGCGAGGCATCCACCTCGGCCCTGGCTGGGATAAGTACTGCGAAATGATTTGGGAGTGGAAGGACGAGTTGCCGCACCGCCGCCGCGCCTATTATTCGAAATGCCTGCGCGGGCGCGGTATGTTTGTGTCGGTGAAGCTGCTACCGCACTTTCTTGCCATGCGCGATTCCGCGGCGGCCGCCAGTGATTACGAGCGGTTCTATGCCGCAGGCCGCATCAGCCACGACGCGTTGGTGATTTGGAAAGTGCTCGAGGAGCATGGCCCGCTGGCCACGCTGGAGTTGCGCCACGCCTGCAAAATGGAATCGAAAACGGGGAACGTGCGCTTTAAGCGCGCCATGCTCGAGTTGCAATGCCACATGGTGCTCGTGCATTTTGGCGCGGAGCAGGAGACTGCGGCGTGGCCCTCCAGCCGCTTTGAATTGACCGCGCGCGCTTTTCCGCGGCAGGTCGCGGCGGCGCGTTCCATTTCATCGGAAGCCGCGCGCTGCGCCATCGCCCACAAATATCTTGAACAACAGCCCACAGCTTCACCGGCCACGCTAATGCGTCTTTTGGGCTGGACGAAGGCGCAAGCAGTCGCCGCTTGCGGCGCAGAAACTTGATTCGACATTCGATGTTCGATATTCGGTCAGCAGTGAGCGAGTATCGAATATCGAGTATCGATTTACCTTCTAGCGTAAAATCCAGCCGGCATACTCATGCGGCTCATCCTCGCCTCCGCCTCGCCGCGCCGCGCTGAAGTCCTGCGCGATGCCGGAATTTCGTTTGATGCGATCCCTGTGCGCATTGACGAAACCCGCTGGCACGGCGAAGCGCCTGCGCACCTGGTGCGCCGCCTGGCCAAAGAGGAAGCCGCGCGCTCGGTGCAGGAAACTACGCGCGTGACTTTCGCGGCGCTCTCGAGCGAGGAGATCGAACGTTACGTGGTCACGGGCGAACCGTTTGACAAAGCCGGGGGGTACGCCATCCAGGGCCGCGCGGGGCGCTTCGTGACACGCGTGGAAGGCTGCTACTTCAATGTGGTGGGCTTGCCGCTGTCGCTGCTGTACCGCTCGCTGATTGAATTCGGCTGGTCGCCAGATTGATCGCTGCCAAACAAAAACGGCGGCCCCGCATGGCGGACCGCCGTTCATTTTTCTTCGCAGAACAAATGCTGGCTACTTTTTTTCTTCCGGCTTTTCGTTGCCGTGCATGCCCTCTTTGAAGCTGCGGATGCCTTCGCCAAACCCCTTCATGATTTCGGGGATTTTCCGTCCGCCGAAAATAATCAGCACAATGGCCAGAATCAGCAGCAGTTCCGGTAATCCCAATTTTCCTCCAAACATGCGACCCCCTAATGCTGATTCTAGGCTTCGCCCCGCCACAGGTCAATCAAACAAAACCGCGGCCGTGCCGGGGGCCCTACTGAATCACGCGGGCATCGCCCACGCGCCGCGTGACCCGCTCGCGGTCCAGATACTCCAGCAAGGGAATCGCGTACTTGCGGCTCACGCCGCTGAGCTCCTTGAACGCGGCGATGGGCAGCCGCTCGCCGTTCTGTTTCTTGTATGCCGCCAGTTTGGCGCGTAATTCCTCCATCGCCGACCGATGAAAAATCAGGTCTTCGGAAACCTTCACCAGCACGCGCTCGCGCAGGAGCATTTGCAGAATTTTCTGCGCGCGCTTTTCTTCGACGGCCAGTTTTCCGAGCACCTCTTTTACCGACGGCACGGTCAGCCCGGCCCTCGCAAATGCCTGCTCAATTTGTTCCTTCGCGCGGGCCTCTTCCGGCGTGAGTGAAATCTCGCGCCCCGCCCGCTTCACCAGGTCGCCCGCCAGTGTCAGTTCCCGCGCCGCGACCAATTCTTCAAGAGCCGCGCGGAAGACCGCATTTTCTTCCGCCCGACGGGTCACTCGCTCGCGCAACTCCTCTTTGGAAATACCCGGGGACAGCGGGTTTGCCGCGTGCGATTTCTCGACTTCAGCTTTCACCGCTTGCGCCGTGGCCTTCAATTCATCGGCGCCGACCACCACGAATTCGCTTTCGGGCGTTCCCGCTAATACGCGCACTTTCCCCGCGGCCATCAGCTTCTGCGCGGTTTCCTGCACTTCTGCGGCGAGCCATCCTGTGCGCGCGATGATTTGCCGCTGTGCAAGACCCGCTGGCTGGCCCGCGCACAAGGCCGACAAAATTTCTTCGCGGCTCCCGCGCTCCATCGCAGCAAGCAGCGATGCAAGCCCCGCGTCTTTTCTTGCCTGGGGTGAGCCGTGATTGTTCAGCACCGCGCCGCCCCCGATGGTCACTACCGGCGAAAATTGCCGGATGATGAAGCGGTCTCCGGGCAGCAATAGCATGGCCTCGGGCATTTGCAGTTGCGCGAAGCACGACTCCCCCGGCGCAAGCTGCGCGCGGTCCAACAGCACGGCTTCGGCCACGCATTCCGATGTGCCCTGATGGAAATGCACGCGCGCGTGGCTTTTCAAGGGCCGCGCCGATGCAAGCAAGGTCAACCGCGAATCCACGCATCGCGTATCTTCGAAGACGCCTGGTGCGGCAAGCGTCATCCCGCGCTTCAGCTCATCCAGTTCCACAGCGGCCAGGTTGAGGGCGGTGCGCTGCCCGGCGTCCGCTCGCTGCGCCGTTTTTCCCCCGGACTGCACGCCGCGCACGCGCACGCGCTTGCGCGACGGGAACAATTCCACTTCGTCTCCCGGCTTCACCGAGCCCGACACCAACGTGCCCGTCACCACCGCTCCGAATCCCTTCATGGCAAACACACGGTCAATCGGCAGGCGAAAATGCCGCCCGGCGTCTCTTGGCGGTGCAGCTTGCGCCACGCGCAACAAAGCGTCGCGCACTTGCTGCAATCCCGCGCCTGTCTTCACGCTGGCCGCGACAATCGGCGCGCCTTCCAAAAACGATGCGCGCAGGAATTCTTCCGCTTCCAACCGCACCAGCTCCACGGCCTCTTTGTCCACCAGATCGCACTTGGTCATGGCAACGAGCCCGCGGGGAATTCCCAGCAGGCGGCAAATATCAAAATGTTCTCGCGTCTGCGGCTTGATTCCCTCGTCGGCCGCAATCACCAGCAGCACGAGGTCGAACCCGCCCGCGCCGGCCAGCATGTTCTTTACGAAGCGCTCGTGGCCAGGCACGTCCACAAACCCCAGGCGCACTTCGCCCAGATCGAGAAAGGCGAAACCCAGGTCAATGGTGATTCCGCGGCGCTTTTCTTCCTCGAGCCGGTCGGGATGTGTACCGGTCAATGCTTCGACGAGCGCGGATTTGCCGTGGTCAATGTGCCCGGCGGTGCCAACGATTACATTTTTCATTTCGCAAGGATGCTATCGAAGCGTGGTGGGGGCGTCAAACCGTCTACAACTACGAAGAAGATATTTCTGCGAGGATTTCTCTAGCCGCGGCCCGCGGATCCTTTGCTTGCGTGATGGGTCGGCCCACGACGAGATAGTCAGCGCCCGCGCGGATGGCTTCTGCGGGAGTTGCAATTCGTGATTGGTCGTCCGCAGCAGACGCCCCGGGCCGAATGCCCGGCACGACCATCAGAAACTTTTCTCCGCAGGCTCGACGGATGGCAGCTACTTCCAACGGTGAAGCGACGACTCCATCCAGCCCTGCCAGCTTTGACAACCGAGCCAGTTGCACGGCCCGCTTGAGGGGCGGCCCCAAGATTCCCACCTTTGACAGAGCTTCTTCATTCATGCTGGTCAGGAGCGTCACGCCAAGCACGTTCGGGCGGCGTTGCTTCCCCGCAACGGCGCGTGCTGCAGCACGCATCATCTCTCTCCCGCCAAGCGCATGGACATTCACCAGCCGCACCCCCGGGATTTCCGCTGCTGCGCGAACGGCGCCAGCCACTGTATTCGGAATGTCGTGGAATTTCAGGTCGAGGAAGATGCCCGCACCAAGCCTGGCGATTCGCTCCACTGCCCGGGGGCCTTCCGCGGTGAACAACTGCTTCCCAATCTTGAAGATCCCAGCCAAGCCGACCAGTCGGCGGGCCATTTGGAGGGCAGGTTCCAGCCGGGCAAAGTCCAGCGCTACGATCAGTCTTTCTTGTGCTTTTCGCGCCAATGGTTCTTGGGTACCTCAAGGAGCTCAATCCGCAAGCGCGCCAGACCCTGCTCCTCAAACCCTAAGGAACGCGCCACTTCGTAGGATACATCAATCCCCCGGCCATCAATCACCGGCCCACGGTCGTTGATGCGCACCATTCGGCTCTTCCCGGTCTTAGGGTTCACCAGCCTGACCAGCGACCCCAAGGGCAGGAAGGGGTGGGCGGCCGTGGCAGCGAACATGTCGTAGGTTTCGCCGTTGGCGGTCGTGCGCCCGTGAAACTGCTCCCCGTACCAGCTCGAAACCCCATGCCAGACCATCAAGGGCTTCGCCGGTTCGGAGGGCAGCACGACTGCGGGGGCTTCCACCGCTGATACGATGACTAGGATCAGCAGCAAACCCCTAAAGCCGGCCCAGATTATGAAAAGCTTCGATCGCATAGTGTCCTATTTTGGCCACCAAAAATCAGGACATTATACCGTCTTTAAGCCTCCCAAGACAAGCATTTATTGCCGTAAACATCCTCGCAACTCATTCATATTGCAAATGTTATGTATCGTACACCACTTTTCCAGTCCATCCACAAGCTTTTCTGTGGCCTGAGGGTCAATAAACGAGGCTGTGCCAACCTGCACCGCCGCAGCCCCAACCACCATGTATTCGGCCACATCCTCGGCAGCTTCGACTCCACCCAGCGCAACAACTGGGATTTTGACCGCCCGGCTCGCTTCATAGACTAGTCTAAGCGTGATCGGCTTAATTGCTGGACCCGAGAGCCCACCGGTCAGGTTTCCCAGCCTCGATTTCCGTGTCTCGGGGTCCACACTCATGGCGATGTACGTATTGGCAACTGTCAGCGCATCCGCCCCTGCTGCCTCCGTGGCCCGCGCAATCTCGGCGATGTCGGTCACATTCGGGGACAGCTTTACCCAAAGTGGCCGTTTGGCTACTTTGCGCACCGCGGCCACCACTTCCGCCGCAAGCTGGGGGTCGCTGCCAAAGTGGGTTCCACCCTTGCTGACGTTAGGGCAGGAGATGTTCAGCTCGTACCCAGCCAGGCCTTCAGCCGCCTCCAGCACCTCCACTACCTGCACGTATTCCTGCACGGTTCTTCCAAAGACGTTGGCCAGCACGGCAGAACGGAAGGCGCGCAGCTTGGGGAGGATTTCGGCGACGAACGCGCGCACCCCCACGTTTTGCAGACCGACCGCGTTCAGCATTCCGCTCGGGGTTTCGCACATCCGCGGCGCTGGCGCACCATCCATTGGTTCAATGGAAAGCCCTTTGACGACAACTCCGCCCAAGCGGTTCAGGTTGACCAGGTGGGAAAATTCGAGGCCGTAGCCGAAGGTGCCGCTGGCGGCAATGATAGGGTTCGTCAGACGGAGGGCGCCGACGCTGACGCTGAGGTCGACCGAAGTCGCCACGCTCACCACTACCGGTAGTGTAGCACTTCCGGGGCGAAAGCCAAGCAAAACCTGCGCGCACTTCCGCTACGGTTTTTTCGCTGGCGAGGATGCTTGCTTCGCCTTGGCCGCGCTGGCCTGCGGCGATTCCAGCGCTTCGGCAAGCACTCGCCCGTCGGCACGCGCCAGCGTGATACCGCAGAGCAGCGCCAGCGTTGGCGCAATGTCTGCCGGAGTTGCCGGCGCGAGATATTCTCCGCTGCGGATTCCGGGCCCCATCAAAATCACCGGCACGCGCTGGTCGTAGCCGTGCGAAGTCCCGTGCGTTGTTGCTGAGCCCGCGGAAAGGGAGTTAGGATTGGACACGAAGAACCAGTAGGGCTTGGGCACAATGACCATGTCGCCGCTGCGGCCCGGATAAAAGCTGAGCGCCGCTGCTCTTTTCATGGGATCGTCACTACCTCTGGCGTCCGCGAGTTCTTCGCCGCCATAAATGCGCCACACTCCCGGAACGCTGTTGATCGCATCTTTCACGGCGTGCATGGCCGCCGGATCCGTTCGCAGCTTCGCATACACATCAGGGACGAAGTACAGGTCCGGATAGCTCATGCGCGCCACGTACTTGCCGGCACCCCAAATTGGCGAGAGCGCCTTTTCAATGCGTTCCACGACTTCTGCGTTCCCAACCCGCCCGGCGTCAAAACCTTCCCGCAACATGCGCTCCGGAATCGGCGCTACACCGTGGTCCGCGGAAAGCGCCAGCACGTAATTCTTTGGTCCTACCGTGCGGTCCAGAAAAGCCAGCAGCGTTCCCAGCGTGGCGTCCAAGCGCACGAGCGTGTCCTGCACCTCATGACTGTGCGGCCCGAACGCATGGCCTACGGCGTCCAAGGCATCAAAGCTCATCCCCAGGTAGTCCGTGCCCGGGCCCTTGCCAAGGCCCAGCGCGGTGACTGCGGCTTCCGCCATTTCGCCCAGAAACACATCCGCAAACGGGCTATCGCCCCACAAGCGAAAGAACTCCGCATCCGGCTTTCCTTCCGCGCCGCCGACCGGATGCGGAAACGAATGACTCCAACCCCTCGGCGGATTCTCGCCGGGACCAGCATCTTCGAAGAGATATGCGCTTTCGGGCAGGAATCGCGTCCATGTTTTCCCCGCGTCTCTCTCCAGGGGATGCGCTTTCATGAAACGATCCATGAACGGCACGGGCTCCGCCGTAAACGCCGAAGTGGTCGCCCACGCTCCCGCGCTCGCTTCGTACCACGTGGTGGAATCCGACCGGTGCCCGGCGAGCATGATGGCCGCGCGCGGTTTGACGGCCATGGTGACCACGCGCGTCTGCCCTCCGGATTGCGCGCGGAGTTCGTCCGCCAGCGTGGGCACTTGCAGCCGCCACGCGCTGTGCGCGCCCCTGGCGGGAGTGCCATAGCTGATGGTTTGCGCTTTCGAGTCTTCGGTACAACTCACCTGCTTGCCGGATTCGCGCTCCCACCAAGTGTTCAAAATGATGCCGTGCGTCGCAGGAACGCTGCCGGTAGAAACCGTGGTGTGCCCCGCGCAGGTGATGGTGTTCATGTACGGGTAGGCCGCCTGCCGGAACCACGCCCCTTGGTCCACAATGCGCCGCAGCCCCTTCGTCCACTGGTGGCCGTAGCGCTCGATGTAGTCCCCGCGCATCTGGTCCACGACGATGACCACCACGAGCTTGGGCGCAGCAGATTTTTTTGTGGCGCGCGCGCCGCCGGTCTCGCGTTGCGCCAGGGTGACAGGCGCCGTCAGCAATCCAGCACTGACGATTAACGCCAGGAGCTTTCGCAGGAAGTGAATCAATGATTCCTCCAAAGTAAAAAACGCCACAGTTTATCACGGGAGTTTTACAGCCGCGTGACGTCACCGCGCTTTCTGAGCACTCTTCACCTGCACTTCCGCTACTCCCGCGGTTCCCGACGCCTCGCGTGCGGCGATTGCTTCCACTGTGCTAAACTCTCGCCGCGATGCGCGTCGTGGAAAAAACCCAACTGATGGCTGCGGCAGAAATTGACCGCACGCTGTTGCGGCTGGCGCATGAAATTGTCGAGCGCAACCGTGGCACCGCCGGTCTCAGCTTGATTGGCATCCGCCGGCGCGGCGTGCCGCTTTCCCAGCGGCTGGCCCGCACCATCAAGGCCATGGACGGCTCGGTCGTCCCCGTGGGCACGCTGGACATCACCCTTTATCGCGACGACTTGAGCCTGGTGGCTCCGCAGCCCGTGGTGCATTCCACGGACATCCCGTTCTCCTTGGACGATCAAGTTCTGGTGCTGGTGGACGACGTGCTCTACACCGGCCGCACCATTCGCGCCGCGATGAACGGCCTTTTCGATCTCGGCCGCCCCAAGCGCATCGAGCTCTGCGTGCTAATTGACCGCGGCCATCGCGAGCTGCCCATCGAGGCCACCTTCGTCGGCCGCAATGTGCAAACCAGCGATACCGAAATTATCGAAGTGCGATTGGAAGAGATTGATCACGAGGAACGCGTCATGCTCGTCGAGCGCGTTCCCTGAGGGCGGCTGCCCGCGATTTTCGCCAGAGGTCCCGCGTGCCCTATCGCTTTCACCATGTGCTGGGTATCGAACCGCTCACGCGCGAGGACATTTCCTTTATCCTCGAGCAATGCCGCCCCTTTCAAGAAATCCAAACACATCCGCTGAAGAAACTGGCCACGCTGCGCGGCAAGACGGTGGCCCTGGCCTTCTTCGAATCCTCCACGCGGACGCGCATCAGTTTCGGCACGGCGGCTTCGCGTCTCGGCGCGGACTCCATGAACCTGCAGGCGGAATCCTCCAGCCTGCGCAAGGGCGAATCGCTGATTGACACGGTGAAGACGCTGGACGCGATGAAGCCGGACTGCATCGTGATGCGCCACGCTTCGTCCGGCGCGCCGCATTTTGTCCAGCAGCATCTGCAAATCCCGGTCATCAACGCCGGCGACGGCACGCACGAGCACCCCACGCAGGCGCTGCTCGACGCGCTGACCATCCTCGACCGCAAGGGCCGGCTCGACCATCTGAACGTCACCATCATTGGCGACATCCTGCACAGCCGCGTGGCGCGTTCGAATATTCAACTGCTCGGAAAATTCGGCGCACGTTTCACGCTCTGCGGCCCGGCGATGTGGTTGCCGCGCGAACTGGAGAGCCTCGCGCCGCTCGGCTCGTCCATTCGCCGCGTCACCTGCATCGAGGAGGCCGTCCGCGGTGCGGACATTGTCATGGTCCTGCGCGTGCAACAGGAGCGACTCCACGAGCCGGCGCTGCCGCTCGACGACTACGTTTTGCTCTACCAGCTCACCCCGGAGCGGCTGCGGCTTGCGCCACCGGAAGCAATCGTGATGCATCCCG
>JAMCWK010000137.1 GCA_023481105.1 Acidobacteriota bacterium
GAAGCGCGCGGGCCACTGCGCAAGGAAGAGCTCCCCGACGGTTTTGCACTCGCGCTGGTCGCCGTGCGCCCCGTGTCTGTCGGCGAGCGCAAAATCTACATCATCGGCGGCCAGCGCCTGGACCGCGAATTCCTGGCCTCGCTGGTGCTTCCGCAGGGCATGCGCGCGCTGCTGTACCGCAACCTCGAACAAAATTTCGCGGAGGCCATGCTCACCGACGCCACCGGCCCGCTGCCCCAGGCTGCCACGCTCGCGCCGCTGATCGAAGAGGTGCGCAAACAGCCGCGCGAGATGGTGCGCACGATTCAATGGACGCGCGACGCCGCCGGCGCGGAATCGGTGCACGCCATTCCGCTGCTCGGCCCGTCCAACGATTTGCTCGGCGTGCTGCTGGTGGCCAGCTCGCGGCGCGAAATCGTCGCGCTGGGGAATTTCATCCGCTCCACGGCATTTCTTGTCGCCGCCGCGGGCATCCTCGTCGGCTTTCTTTTGAGCTGGTGGGCTTCCGCCCGCATCACCAGTCCTGTGCAGCAACTGGCCGCGGGCGCGCGCGAAGTCGCCGCCGGCAACTGGCAGGCGCGCGTGGAGGTTCCCGTCGGCGGAGAAATCGCCGAGCTGGCGCGCGCCTTCAACTTCATGACGTTGCAACTCGCCACGCAGCGCGACCAGCTCGTGCAGGCCGAGCGCGTGGCCGCCTGGCGCGAGTTGGCGCGCCGCCTCGCGCATGAGCTGAAGAACCCGCTCTTCCCGCTGCAAATCACGGTGGAAAATCTCCAGCGCGCGCGCGAGCGCAGCGCGGGCGAATTCGACGAAGTTTTTCGCGAGAGTACCAACACCCTTCTTGCCGAGCTCGCCAACCTGAAGATCATCGTCGGGCGCTTCAGCGATTTCGCCAAGATGCCCGCGCCGGATTTGAAGACGGTGAACATGAACGACGTCGTGCGCGACGCTCTGCGCCCCTTCTATGCGCAATTCACCGCCGTGGGCCGCCCGTCCATCACGCCGGAGCTGTACCTGGACGAAAATCTGCCTGCCATCGAGGCCGACCCCGACCTGCTGCACAAGGCCGTGCAGAACCTGGTGCTCAACGCGCTCGACGCCATGCCCGCCGGCGGCACATTGACCATCCGCACGCGCCCCGGCACGGAAGGCGGCGTGCGCTTCGAAATCGCCGACACCGGTGCCGGCCTCACGCGCGAAGAGTGCGAGCGCCTCTTCACGCCCTACTACACCACCAAGCAGTACGGCACGGGACTCGGCCTGGCCATCGTGCAATCCGTGGTCAGCGACCACACCGCAAAAATTTCCGTGGAGAGCGAATCTGGGCACGGCACCACGTTCCGCATCGAATTCCCGCCGCGCCCGGCGCACACCGGCGTCACCGCGCCCGCGGCCGCTTCCCGCGAACCCATCGCGCAAGATGCTTCGGAAATCCTGAAAGCGAAGTCGGAGGTCGTGGAAAGCTAATTACTGGCCGCCGACCACTTTTCCTATGCCGCACAAAGCCAACTTGCTCATCGTGGACGACGACGCCAATACGTTGGCGTCGCTGGCCCGCGCCTTTCGCCTCGCCGGCCACGAAGCCACCGTGTGCGACTCCGCCGTCCGCGCGCTCGAGCTCGCTCGCGCGCAGCGCTTCGACCTCATCCTCTCCGACGTGGTCATGCCCAGCAAAGACGGCTTGAGTTTTCTCGAAGACTTGAAGAATCTCGGCGTGGCTTCGCCGGTGGTGATGATTTCCGGCCAGGCCAACATTGAAATGGCCGTGCGCGCCACGCGCCTGGGCGCTGTGGATTTTCTGGAGAAACCCATTTCCAGCGATAAGCTGCTCGTGACGGTCGAAAATGCCCTGAAGCGGAAGCGACTCGAGGAAGAAAACGTCGAGCTGCGCCAGCGCCTCGGCAAGCATGAGCTCATCTGGACAAGCGAGGCCATGCGCCGCGTGATGGCTCAGGTGGAGCGCATCGCCGCGAGCGAAACCCGCGTCTGCATCCTCGGCGAAACCGGCACGGGCAAAGAACTCATCGCCCGCACGCTGCACGAGCGCAGCGCGCGCCGCGAAGCGCCCTTCGTCACGCTGAATTGCGCCGCCGTTCCGGCCGAGCTGATTGAATCGGAATTATTCGGCCACGAGAAGGGCGCTTTCACCGGCGCGGCCGCGCGCCACGCCGGAAAATTCGAGCAGGCCCACGGCGGCACGCTCTTCCTCGACGAAATCGGCGATATGCCGCTGCCCATGCAGGCCAAGCTGCTGCGCGTGTTGGAGGAAGGCGAAGTGGAGCGCGTCGGCGGCGATCGCGCGCTCCGCGTGGACGTGCGCGTGCTCGTCGCCACGCACCGCAATCTCGAGGAACTCGCGCGGCAGGGCAGCTTCCGCCAGGATTTATTTCATCGCGTTTTTGTTTTTCCGCTGCAACTGCCGCCGCTGCGCGAGCGCCTCGACGACATTCCCGTCCTCGCCGCGCATTTTGCCGCGCAAATTGCGGCGCAGAACGGCTGGAAGTCCCGCACCTTCGCTTCGGAAGCCCTCGCTGCTCTGCAGCAGTACGCCTGGCCTGGTAACGTCCGCGAGTTGCGCAACGTCATCGAGCGCGTCCTGCTGCTTTCCTCCGACGAAGTGGACGCCGCCTCCGTCCAACTCGCTCTCCCGCAGCTTTCTTCAGCAGGTGTAGGGGCGGTCTTCAGCACCGCCTCTGGCGCATCCTCCGGTTCCCTCGCCGAACGCGTCGAAGCCTTCGAGCGCGATGTCCTTCTCGCCGAGCTCAAGCGCAACCATCATCATATGACCAACACTGCCCGCGCCCTCGGCCTCGAGCGCAGCCACCTCTACAAAAAATGCCAACAGCTCGGCATCGATCTCCGCGCCATCCGCAGCGACAGGTGACCTATGGCCGCAGCGCGGTACGGTTATTGTCGCAGGCCACCGGCAAGGATGAGCGTCTGGCCGGTGACCCAACCGGCGTCGTCGGATGCAAAGAATACGGCAGCGCGCGCGATGTCTTGGGGTTGTGCGATGCGGCCCAGTGGGGTTTGGGACTCCGTCATCTTGCGGAAGTCGCTTTCGGCGAAGCCGGCCGAATGGAGCCCCTCTGTTTCGACCATACCGGGGTTGAGTGAGTTGACCCGGATTTTCTTGGGACCGAGCTCCTTCGACAGCGCGATGGTAAGGGCGTCCACCGCCGCTTTCGTCGCGCTGTATACCGACCCGGCCTGAAGGGGCATAGGGCCGACGATAGAGCTAATGTTGATGATCGAGCCGCCTTCAGGGCTGATGAGCTTGACGGCCTCCTGTGTGGTGAGCAGAAGACCGAGTACATTGAGATCGAATTGCTTGTGAAAGTGCTCGGGGGTGACGGAATCAAGGGCCGCGAACTCATAGATGCCGGCATTGTTGACCAGAATATCCAGCTTCCCGTAGGCAGCCTTGGTATCGGCGAACAGGCGCGCGATGTCCTGCGGCTTGGACACGTCGGCCTGGGCCGGGACGGCCTTGCCGCCTTTCTGGGTGATGCGCTTGACCACGGCATCCGCGCCGGACTTGCTGCTGGCGTAATTGACGACAACGGATGCGCCTTCCGCAGCGAGATGCTCAGCGATGGAGGCGCCGATTCCTTTGGAGGCGCCGGTGACGACCGCGACTTTTCCTGCGAGTTTGCTCATGGCGTGGCAATCTCCTATCTCTATGATAGTTTGACAACTGTCTAATTGATGCGGCGGGACCCCGATAGGATTCAGGATTCAGCGCGGTCAGATTCTTTGCAGCTCTGCCAGGTAGGCTTCCCAGGTGGCGCGGCGAAACACTGCGTCCACAAACTTGCCTCGCCGGGTGGTCTCGATGAGGCCGGAGGATTCCAGTTCTTTCAAATGATGGGAGAGCGTGGCTGCGCTGATGGGAAATGCGGCGCGGAGGTCAGAGCAGGCCGTGCAGGACTGCGCAGCGATGTGCCTGAGGATCTGGAAGCGGCGCGGATCGGAGATGACCCGGGAGATGACGCGCAAGTCACGCGTTGATAAGACGGGGCGCTTGCCTGATTTCGTGCGACTGGCCACTGTGTGGAACTCCTTATAGACGAGGATTCTTCCAAGCTTGGGGCTTTCCCCTCGAAGGAAGCGGCATTTTCAGAAGAACATAGTACCTCAAAGAGTCGCAGGATGATGAGCGGGAGATCAGGTCATGCTTTGCCTAGCTAGCTCTTCAGCCTGATTCGGGGCATGAGTTCCCAGATCACGTACCCGCGCAGGTACTGCCACAATCCCTGCAGCCGCCAGATCAAATGCATTTGCCGGTAGGGGCGTCCCGAGAATTCGGGACAGCGCCTCTTTTGTCGTACGCCTTTGCTGGCTCCCTCGCCGAACGCGTCGAAGCCTTCGAGCGCGATGTCCTGCTCGCCGAGCTCAAGCGCAACCATCATCATATGACCAACACTGCCCGCGCGCTGGGCCTCGAGCGCAGCCACCTTTACAAAAAATGCCAACAACTCGGCATTGATCTGCGCGCCGTCCGCAAGTCCGATTCCTGACGATTTCTACTTTATTTGCTGCTTGCTCCCTGAAATCCTGCTCGCTGCATCGTTCCCCATTTCACATCCCCGCGCAGAAACTGCCACATCCCCTGCAGCCGCCAGAGCATGTGCAGTTGCCGGTAGGGAAAGTGCTCGAAGAGGCAGTAAGTCAGCAGCCGCGCCATGTCTTTCCAGTTGTTGTACCGCCGGAAGGTGATCTCCTCCAGCAGTACGGAGCCGATGGAGATCATTGTCGCGAACGCATATCCGAAGATCAGAAACTGCATAAAAAATTCCCGGCTGAGCACGCCTTGTGCGGCAGCAAGAATAATCGTGGTGTAGCCGAGCACTTCGATCAGCGGCGCAAGCAGCTCGAACACCCACAGGTACGGCAGCGCGATCCAACCCAGCCGCCCGAAGCGCGTGCGGAACAGCATGTCCCGGTTCGGCCACAGCACTCCGAGCAGGCCCTTCTGCCAGCGCGCGCGCTGCCGCGCCAGCGAGCGCATGTCCGCGGGCGCTTCCGTCCAGCAGACCGGGTCCGGCACAAAGTTGATTTCGTAATCCGAACCGCTTTCGCGCAGGTGCCGGTGGAAGCGCATCACCAGGTCGATGTCTTCACCGATGGCGCTTTGGCGGTAGCCGCCGACGCGCCGCACCAGGTCCCGCCGGAAAATTCCGAACGCCCCGGAAATAATCATCAGCATGTTGAAGTAAGCCCAACCCTCGCGCCCCACCAGGAATGCGCGCAGGTACTCCACCACCTGGATGACTTCCAGGGGTTTTCGCGGCAGCCGCACCTCCTTCATTCGTCCGCGCTCGACGCGCGATCCGTTCAGTACGCGCACAATCCCGCCTGCGGCAACCACGCGCGCCGGGTCCGCCAGCACCGGCGCCATGACGCGCAACAGCGCGTCTCTTTCCAGAATGGAGTCCGCGTCCACTACGCAAACGTAGGGGCTCGATGCGGCGTTCAGCGCTGCGTTGATCGCATCCGCCTTGCTCCCGCCCGCTTCCTTGTCCACCACCAGCAGCCGCGGCTCGCTCTGGCTCATGTACAGCCCGCGCACCGGCTTGGACACCACCTCCGGGATGTACAGCACGTCCGTTTCCAGCAATTGGAAGTGGCTTTTCAATGTCTCCAGCGTGCCGTCTTCCGAGCCGTCGTTCACCACGATCACTTCCAGTTCCGGGTAGTCCAGCAGGAGCAGCGACTCCACCGATTCCACGATGCTCCTCTCCTCGTTATGCGCCGGAACCAGCAGCGAGATCGGCGGCGCCAGGGGCGAACGCTTGATCCTTTCCACGCGGAAACTCGACAAATGCCGCTGGTAGCGTGCGCTGGAATAGATGGCCAGGATCAGCAGAATGAGATAGGCAGAATTCGACAGCACGTAGTACACGAACAGCGTCATGTTCGAAAAAGTCAGAAAGTAGGTCATTGCGCGGGGACCAGCTCGCTTTGAAAGCTGGCGCCTCCTTTTTTGAGCTTGCGCAGCAGCCAGCCGGTAATCTTTTTCTGCCGTGGCGACTTTTCCTTGTAGAACGCGTGCTCCAGCAGCGGCTCGAGTTCCTCGGCTCCCGAGCGCGCCAGCAGCCTCGCAATCGCCACGCGCGCCCGCCAGTTGGCGTGCAGCAGCAACATGGAAACCAGCAGGCGCAGCGCGCCGCTCTTGACCAGGCTCAGCAGGATGCGCTCCGCGCTTTTCTTCCGCGGGCCGAGCAAATGGTTCACTTGCTGCAGCACCACGCCGTCGCGTTGCAACTCGGAGATCAGCGCCTGCATGGCATAGCGGTCCCTCTTTTCCCTGACCGAGTCGAGGACGGTCTCCAGGTGTTCGCTCATCTTGGCCAGTCCCGCCGCGGCGCGCAGCCGCACAAAGCGGTTCGCATCGCACAGTGCATCCACCAGCATGGGGATGGCCCGCTCATCGCGCAGATTCCCGAGCGCCACTACCGCGCGCAGCCGCACAAACCATTCGTCGTCTTCCGCCAACGCCCCCAGCGCCGATAGTGCCAAATTGAGTTCCGTTTCGCCCAGGGAGCGCGCCGCGGAGGCGCGCACCTCCGCTTGCGGGTCGTTGGCCAGCAACAGCAGTTCTTCGCCGAGCTCCCCGGTGGCCACTTCTCCCAGCGCGCGCGCCACCAGCGCTCGCGTCTCCGCGTCTGCGCGGCGCAGGTAGGGCACCAGGATGGACGGCTTCCATCGGCAGCAATTCAGCAATGCGTTCTGGATGACGCTGCTGGGCAGTTTCAGCCGCCCCTCGAGGAGATGATCCAGGATGGGCACCGCAGCGTCCGGGAGCCCCAGCCGCCCCAGCCCGCGGATCGCAGCCACCCGCGTTTCCTCGCTTGGATCGTCCAGCGCCTCTGCGAGCGCCGGAATGACCTCTGCAGCGCGCGTCCGCCCCAGCAGGAAAATTGCCCGGCGCTTCCGCCAACCTTGCTGCTTTCGCGCTTCCTCGATGCGACGATCCAGCAGACCACTCACGCGCAGGCAATGCAGCAGCCGTCTCGCCTCCATGTCCCGTGCGGCTTCGAGCTGGTCCAGCAGGAGCATCTCCACAATGCCGCGATCCATCTCCGCCACGTTCCAATTCTCCAGCGGCCAGTCGCCGCTCAGAATTTCTTCCCAATGCTGGCGGATTTCTTGAACCCTTCGGTCTCTCCGTTGGAAGAGCCTGTGCCGCCAGGCTCTTCGTCCCAAAATAAATGCAAGGAGCAGGCCGATGCCCGCCACCGTGACTATGATGGCTTGCACAACGAAGCCCGCCGGGCCGAGCCCCTCGACAAAGTCGACGATGCGGTTAAAAACGGATGGCATAAGAAAATCCGAAACTCGTTTGTTTGCGGCCTTGCGTCCGGTCCTGATACGCAAGGTACGCTGTCCATTCCTGTCGCTGCCGTAAGGCGATGCGCAGCCCGCCGCCGTACGTCCGCGCGGAAAATCTTCCGAGCTGATCCGTCCGCGCAAAATCCTCCGTGCCCACCGCATAAAAAACATTTCCGTACACGCGGCGGTGCAGGGGAAACGTCAGCCGCGTCACGCCCGACGGCCGCCAGCCCACCGGCAGCCCGGGAAAGCGGCTGCGCGCTACCGTCAGCGCCACCTGCCACGTCCAATCGCGCGGCAAATAAAGCAGCGCGCTGGGCGCAAACGTCACCACGCGCGCCGCGTCGAACCACAGCCATCGCTGCCCGTAGCTCATTTCCATCCCGCGCACAAACGACTGCCGGCCGAAATTCATGCCGTGCCCGTACTCGAAAAATGCTTCGCCCTTGGGGATGACGCCCTGGTCCCGTGCCGCGGCGAACCCCGCCGTCAGCGCGTCGCGATGGCTCAACCGGTAAGTCAGCGTGCCGGAAAACTGCGTGGCCTCTTCGCCACCGCGGTGATAGAAGGTGCTCGAAAAATTGCTCGTCCACCGCGCCGCCAAATTCGACCGCAAGCTCAGCGTCACTCCGCGCCAGTGGTCTGTGTAATTGAACTTGTCGAAGTCCGCGCCGACGCGCAATTCGTGCCGCGGGCCTTCCGCCACGGAGTCCAGCCCCGCGCGCGCTTCGTCGTTTTTCGGCTCGAGCGCCAGCGCCTCGCGGAATGCAATCCGGGCTTCCTCGGAGCGCCCCATTGCGCGCAGCGCGCGTCCGCGCCGCACTTCCACCTCCGCCGACCGCGGCTGCAAGTCTCGCGCCCGTTCGACCAGCGCCATTGCTTCGTCGTACCGCTGCTGCGCCATCAACACGTCCGCCAGTCCCTGCAAAATGTCCGTATCGTTCGGCGCGGCCTCCAGCACCGTGCGGTACTCGCGCTCCGCTTCCTCGCGCCGCCCCGACCAGTGCAGCAGCCGCGCACGCCAGCCCCGCGCTTCCAGGTCTTGCGGTGCTTCTGCCAGCCGCTGCTCGGCGATTTGCAACGCGCCGGCAATCTCCCGCCGCGCCACGCGCTCGCGCACTTGCGCCTGCCAGTCCGCCTGCGCTTGTCGGCCCGAAATCTGTTTCCTATTCTCCGTCTCTGTCGCCGTCGCAATGCTGCCAATCGAGATTAGAAAACTCAACGCCGAAATTATCAGAAGGCCCCGGCATTTCAGTCCTTGCTTCCGTCCCTTCACGGGCTACTCCATTCCCATCGCATGCACGGCCAAGACCGATCTTCGCAGCACTCCGACACTCGTTAACCCACCCTACTGCAGCCACTTAGAGGCTACCTGCAAACTTCATTGCAGAGTTTAGCGACTTCCTTGCTGTAGCGGAATAGTACCGCCGACCCAAAATGGGAATCTCCCGGAATAGGAAGACTGCCGATTTTCTGGTGGGAGTCTGCGACCGAACCGTCTTGAGGTGAATCCGGTATCTACTTCTTCTTCCGCATCCTGAGTTCCCGCCCGCCCTTGCGGTACTCCACATCATCCATGAAGTGCCGGATAATGTAAATGCCCCGCCCGGCGGGAAGAAAAATGTTTTCCGGGCGCGTCGGGTCGCGCACCACTGCGGGATCGAATCCTTGTCCCTCGTCCTGCACCACCAGCAGCAGGCAGCCGTCGTTTTCCTGGTAGCAATCGAGTTGCACGCGTTTTTTGGGCTCCGCCTTGTTGCCGTGCAGGATGGCGTTGGCCAGTGCCTCGCGCAGCGCCAATTCCGCCGCCGCAGCCTGTCCGTCTACGCAACCCTGCTCGCCCATCACCCGCAGCGCCCGGCCGATGACCTGCTCAACTACTTCGATCTGGCTGGGAATGGCCTCTGAAAACACATGTCGGGCGGCCGGTTTTTTTTCAGGGCCTGAGCGGGGAGAAGTTGGCCTGTACCGAGGGGATTTCACTAGGCGGGTTGTTTTGAAAACAGCATGCCGGATTTTGTTTCCAAGAATAATTCTAACCGAAGCGCCTTTTTCCGGCAAGCCCCCCTGCGACTACCTCGCAGTTCGCCTCGCCTTGATTTTCACCGGCAGCGCCTGTCCTTCCGCGCGCTCCATCTTCAACCCCAGCCAGCCCGCTACGGTCGGTGCCACATCGATCAGCCGCGCGCCCTCGATTTTTCCCGCTGCGATGGACGGCCCGTAAAATACCAGCGACGCCTTCATGTCCTTGTGATCCGGTGCGAACCCGTGCCCGGCAGGGCCGCGCGCCGGCGCGTTCAAATCGCAG
>JAMCWK010000057.1 GCA_023481105.1 Acidobacteriota bacterium
GTGCTCTTCCGATCTGCTGCACGGCCTGATGCGCGTCCGCGGCTTCACGCAAGACGACGCGCACATCTTCTGCATGCCCGAACAGATTGAAGCGGAAATCGAAGATTGTGTGCGCTTCGCCTGGGACACGCTGAAAAATTTCGGCTTCAATGACTACGTCATTGAGCTTTCCGACTGGGACGAAGCGCATCCGGAGAACTACGCCGGCAAGCCGGACGACTGGCGCCGCGCCACTGCCGCGCTGAAGAATTCGCTCGCTCGGCTCAATGCGCCCTACAAGCACATTTTGGGCGAAGCCGCCTTTTACGGCCCCAAGATTGACGTCAAGCTCATTGACGCCATCGGGCGTCCCTGGCAGCTCACCACCGTGCAGTTCGACTTCAATCTCCCCGGCCGTTTTGGCCTCGAGTACGTCGGCGAAGACGGCGCGCGCCACCAGCCGCTGATGGTCCATCGCGCACTGTGGGGCTCCGTCGAGCGCTTCTTCGGCGTGCTCGTCGAGCACTACGCCGGCGCGTTTCCGCTGTGGCTCGCCCCCGTGCAGGTTTACGTCCTGCCCGTCAGCGACAAAGTCGCCGACTACGCCAAGCAGGTTGCTGCGAAGCTGAAGGAATCCGGCATCCGCGTCCACTTGGACGACCGCAACGAAAAGCTCCAGGCCAAAATCCGCGACGCGCAGATGCAGAAGATTCCGTACATGGCCGTAGTCGGCCCCAAGGAAGCCGAAGCCGCCGCCGTCGCCGTCCGTCACCGCTCCAAGGGCGACCTTGGCCCGCGCCCGCTTGTCCAATTCCTCTCCGACCTCGCCTCCGAAATCTCCTCCCGCGCCATCTCTTGATTCGCGGGCCTCTTTACCTCTTCACCCCTTCAACTCTTTAACCTTCTTTTCCTTCCGTGCTATACTTCCGCCTCGCCCTTCCCGGCTGTTGGGCCTGTTTTGTGACCCCGGGCAAGGGGCGCTTTTTTCTAACGGCACTGGTTCGTGGGTTTGTTTTTCCCATTTTCTATTTTCTCATTTCCATTTTCTGTCTTTGGGGGGTGAAGCTATCGCTGAACGCAGCATGCGGCCGTCGGATCGGACCCGGGTCAATGAACGCATTCGGGCCCGTGAAATCCGTGTTATTGATGACGAAGGCGCCCAACTGGGCGTGATGCAGCCGTTTGAGGCCATGAAGATTGCCCGCGAACGCGGCTTGGATTTGGTGGAAATCTCTCCCAACGCCGTCCCGCCGGTCTGCAAGATCATGGACTACGGCAAGTTCATGTACGCCGAAAACAAGCGCGCCCACGAGCAGCGCAAGCATCAGAAGGCCGGCGTCATCAAGGAAGTGAAGTTCCGGCCCTCCACCGCCGAGCACGACTATCAGGTCCGCAAGAACCAGATCATCAAGTTTCTCGGCCAGGGTCACAAGGTCAAGGCCATGATCTTCCATCGCGGCCGTGAAATGGCGCACAAGGAAGTCGGCCAGGCCAAGATGCAGCGCTTGCTTGCCGACGTCGCCGATCACGCATTGGTCGAGTTTTCGCCGCGCATGGAAGCGAACATTTTGCTGGCCTTGCTGGCGCCCAAGAAAGGCGCCTCCAAATCGGCCTCGGCCGGCAGCGAGAAATTCGGCGCCGATTCCACTTCGTAACATTTCGTTTTTCGATCTTTGAAAGGGCTTCATGGCTAAGAAAAAGGTAAAGGCATACAAGCGCAAGACGCACCGCGGCGCCGCCAAGCGCTTCAAGGTCACCTCCGGCGGCAAGATTCTGCGCGGGCATTCCGGCAAGCGGCACCTGTTGGGCACCAAGAAAGCCAACCGCATGCGCCGCCTTCGGAAGTTGACGCGCGTGCACGACGCCGACGCCGCCAACATCAAGCACCTGCTCCCCTACGCCTAGCGCGTACCGTCGGCATTTTGCCGGCCTTTGGGTTTCGTAGGGGCGCAGCATGCTGCGCCCGCCGATTTTCGGTCTTTGGGTTTTTTCCGTGCTTGCAGGCTTTACGGGTGCCTGCCGGCCGGTTCGCGGACTCGTCATTCTGAGTCCGCCGCAGGCGGACGAAGATCCTTTCCGCTGCGGTTTGGGCGGCGAATCCCTCTTCGTCGCGCCGGCAATCTTCGGAGACAAACCCGTCGAGTGCCGTCGGTCAGCAATCTGAAATTTCAGCTCTGAAATTTCGGATTCCCCCCACGGCTCCTCCCTCGTTTGTCTCCCACTAAGCCTTCGCGTTCTGTTGGGGCGGCCTTCAGGCCCGCCCGCTTTTCGAATTTTGATTTTCGTCCTCAAAGGAGACACACATGCCTCGCGTTAAACGCGGTACCAAGCGCCTTGCGCGCCGCAAGAAAATTCTCAAGCGCGCCAAGGGCTTTTTTCTCACCAAGAGCAAGCTGCACCGTTCCGCCAAGGAAGCGGTGGATCGCGCCATTCGTTTTGCCACGCGCGACCGCCGCGCCAAGAAGCGCCAGTTCCGCCGCCTGTGGATTCAGCGCCTCGGTGCCGCCGCGCGCCTGAACGGCCTGTCTTACAGCCAGTTCATGAACGGGCTGAAGAAGGCCGGCATCGGCGTGGACCGCAAAGTTCTCGCGGACATGGCCGTGCGCGATGCCGCCGGCTTCGCTGCTCTCGCCGCCCAGGCCAAAGCTGCTTTGGCGTAATTTGTCGCGGGGAGGCTTTCTCATCCTGCTTGCCCTGAGCTAGGGTGAAGGGCTTGCCCTGAGCGAACGCAAAGGGAGGGCCGATGCTTTGTGTCGGCCTGAAGCATCTCTCTGCCACTCTGAAACCCTGCAACGCTGAGACATTTTTCTAGTCACTGAACGCTGACAACTGTAAACTGGCAACTTCGTATGCCGATTCCTCTCGAATACACGCGCCGCACGCTCGATGAAATTCGCGCCGGCTCGCCCGAGCATGTCGAGCAGCTCTTCGCCGATCTCCGCGCCGATTTCGACGCCGCTTCCTCCACCGTGGATTCCGCGGACGCCTGGAAATCTTTTCGCGATGCGTGGATCGGCCGTAAGTCCGGCGTTCTCTCCGCCATTTCCGACAACTGGCTCAAGCCTGCGCCACCGGAATTGAAGCGCGTGGTCGGCGCAGCGCTGAATCAGCTCCGCGCGCACGTCGAGGCGGTCATCGAAGCCCGCCGTCTCGAAGTGGAAGTTTCCGCCGACCAGGCCGCCGCCGTCCGCGAACATGTGGATCTCTCGCTTCCCGGCGTCGCGCGCTCCCTCGGCACGCGGCACCTGATCCGCCAGACCATGGACGACTTCGAGCGCATTTTTCTTTCGCTCGGCTACTCCGTGGCCACCGGCCCGGAAATCGAAACGCCCTATTACAATTTCGAAGCGCTCAACATTCCGGAAACACATCCCGCGCGCGACACCATGGACACTTTTTATCTCGACCTGCCGCCCGGCGCGCTGACGCAATACTTGCTGCGCACGCACACTTCGCCCGTGCAGGTGCACACCATGGAATCGCATCCGCCGCCGGTGCGCGTCATCGTGCCTGGCAAGGTCTATCGCCGCGACAATCCCGACTCGACGCACTCCTACATGTTCCATCAGGTGGAAGGCCTCGCCGTGGATACCGACATCACCTTCTGCGAATTCAAGGGCACGATTGAATATTTCATCCGCGAATTTTTTGGCCCCAAGGTCAAGACGCGTTTCCGCCCCAGTTATTTCCCGTTCACCGAACCGAGCGCGGAAGTGGACGCGAGCTGCATTTTCTGCGACGGCGCCGGCTGCCGCATCTGCAAATTTTCCGGCTGGATCGAGATGTTCGGTTCGGGCATGGTGGACCCCGCCGTCTACGGCTTCGTCAACTACGACGCCAAAAAACTTTGCGGCTTCGCCTTCGGCCTCGGCGTGGACCGCTTCGCCATGCTTAAGTACGGCATCTCCGATCTGCAATTGCTTTTTCAGAACGACGTGCGCTTCCTGCGCCAGTTTCCGTGACATCGCCGTGCTTCGTTCGGCGGCGTCATCCTGAGTCCGCCGTGGCGGACGAAGGATCTCTCTTCGTCGTTCGATTTTCGCGCCGTGCAAATGTCCTCTGCCGCCCATCACGTCACGTTCCCGCAGCGCATCCAAGCCTGGATTCTCGTCCACGCCTGCCCGCAGCACGAAAAAATCGTCGCCCCGCACAAGCGAGAGCTTCTCACCGGCCTGCGCGGCACCATCCTCGAAATCGGCCCGGGCACGGGCGTGAATCTCGCGTATTACCCGCAAGACGTGCGCTGGATCGGCATCGAACCCAATCCATTGCTGCATGCGCATCTGCGCGCGGCGCTCGACGCAAGCCGCATCGCCGGTGAATTCCGTTTCGGCTCCGCGGAATCTCTCGACGTTCCGGACGCTTCGTGCGACACGGTGGTCAGCACGCTGGTTCTCTGCACGGTCCCCAACCTCGCCGCCACGCTGCGCGAAATCCGCCGCGTGCTGCGTCCCGGCGGCCGCTTTGTTTTCATGGAGCACGTCGCGGCGCCGCGCGGCACGTTGCTGCGCGGCGTGCAGCGCTTGATTCGCCCCGCGTGGAATTATTTCGGCGACGGCTGCCACCCCGACCGCGAAACCTGGAAATTTATCGAGTCCGCTGGCTTTTCTTCTCTTCAACTCGACCACTTCCGCATCGCGTCGCCCATCGTCGCCCCGCACATCCGCGGCTTCGCCATAAAATAGCGCGGCGGCCGTCCATCTATTCTGCAAGAAATGTACTTGACAAACGCTTCGCAATACGCTATGATGCCTTCGTCCGTTCCTGCCGCCCTTCCTGCCGTTGCGGGAAGGGCATTTTCCGCGATGCTTCGTTCTCGCAAGCGCGAGCCGCACCCATGGTGTGCCCGCTTCGCATTCACTTCTGGCCTCGGCCAGCGGGGACATCCGGAGATCATCGATTGCCGATCTCCTTTTCCCTCAACCGCTTGCGGATTCGATCATCCCCAGGGGGTAGGATGTCTGATCAAGAACGTACGCCAACCAATGGCACCTCGCAGCGCTGCGCCCATGAGCATGCCCCGGGCAAATTCTGCGCCCGCTGGCCTTCGCCCGGCAGCCGCTACTGTTACCTCCATCGCGCCGCGCATAACCCCGAAGCCGACCCCGGACTCGCGCTCGCGCGTCTCTCCTCGCCCGCGGATCTCTTCGATGTCATCCGCGAAGCGCTTCACGCCGTCCGCTTTGGACGCATCCATCCCGGCCAGGCCTACGCTGTCGCCTATCTCGCGCAAATGTGGCTGCGCGTCTATCGCCAGCTCGCCTGTGACGATCGCGCAGCTGCCCTCGAAGGCGCCGTCGCAGACCTCGTCGCTCACGACGCCGAGTCGCTCGCCGCGGCCGCCGCCACGCCCGTGCATCCCATTCCGCCGTTGCCCGATTCGCCCGTCGTCGTCGCCATGGAAGATGGCCCCACCGATTCGGCCGCGCCGTTTCCGCTTTCTCTCCTGCCGCGCGAAGACCGCTTGCACAGTAAGCACGCCAAGAAACGCATCCTCGCCAAATTTCTGGACGAGCTCGGCAAACCCGCGCCCTCGAACGGCACCGCCAAATCTGGTCCTGCTCCGCCATCCAAATGAGCAAATGCAAGCGCAATTGCGTCGCCAATATTCTGAGCGATGAAAGCCTTTACTTGTCCCGGGCGGAGGCGCGTGAGTGGGATTGCTGTTTCGACTCTGCAACTCTGTGACTCTGCAACTTTGGAGGTTTCCAACATTCCAACTTTCCAACATTCTCGCTACAATGTCCGTTTCGGATTCGCCCGATGAAAGTTCTCTTCCACTGGCTCCAGGAATTCGTCGCCGTCACGGCCTCCCCGCAGGACGTGCGCTCGCGTCTTTCGCTCGCGGGCATTGCCATTGATTCGCTCGAAGAATCTCCCGCCGGCCCCGTGCTCGACGCCGATCTCACCACCAACCGCGGCGATTGCATGAGCCACTACGGCATCGCTCGCGAACTCTCCGCGCTCTATCGCCTCCCATTGAAATCCATCGCGCCAGTCATCCTGAGCGAAGCGAAGGATCCCGTTTCGTCTGTCACCCGCGTCGAAATCGAATGCCCCGACCTCTGCGGGCGGTACACCGCGCGCGTGCTGCGCGGCGTCAAGGTTGGCCCGTCGCCCGACTGGCTCAAGCAGCGCCTCGAGGCCCTCGGCCAGCCGTCCATCAACAATGTGGTGGACGCTACGAATTGCGTCATGCTTGAACTCGGGCAGCCGCTGCACGCCTTTGACCTCGACACTCTGGCCGAAAAGCGCATCGTGGTGCGCCGCGCGCGCCCCGGCGAAAAAATCACCACGCTCGACAACGTCGAACGCAAGCTTTCCAAAGATATGTGCATGATTGCCGATGCCGCGCGCAGCGTGGCCGTCGGCGGCGTGATGGGCGGCGGGGAATCCGAAATCAGTTTTTTCACCACCAACGTGCTGCTCGAGTCCGCCTGGTTCGAGCCCACCTCGCTGCGCCGCACTTCCAAGGCGCTCGGCCTGCGTACGGAAGCCTCTACGCGCTACGAGCGCGGCGTGGACCCGGAAATCGCCGACCTCGCTTCGCGCCGCTGCTGCGAGTTGATTCTCCAGCTTGCCGGAGGAGAACTCCTCGGCGGCGTGGTGGACATCTATCCCGCAAAAGCCGCGCCGAAAAAAATCGAGATCACCCGCAAGGAATTGCTTCGCGTCATGGGCTCGGACGTGCCCGACCGCGACATCGAAGCCATCCTCTCCGCGCTGGGTTTCGCGCCGCGCCGCTCCGACGCCACGCCCGGCGCCGCCGGTTCATTGATGGCCGCGTGGGAATGCACGCGCCCCGCCTGGCGCCGCGACGTTTCCCGCGAAATTGATCTGATCGAAGAAATCGCGCGCCACCACGGCTTCGATAAATTCCCCGCGCGCATGCATCCTGCGCGGCAAGCCGCCGCGCGCTTGCCTCTCGCCGACGCCGAAGACCGCCTGCGCGAGCGTCTCGTCGCTCTTGGCTATCAGGAAATTGTTTCCATCACGCTGGTGGACCCCACGCGCGACGCGCTGTTCCGCGCCGAAGGTGCCGCGCCCGCAAAGCTCACGAATCCACTTGCTGAAGACGCTTCTGTCCTGCGCAGTTCCGGAATCGTCACCATGCTGCAAGCGCTGGAGTGGAACACCAACCGCGGCCAGCGCAACCTCCGCCTCTTCGAAATCGGCCGCGCTTACACGCTGCGCGATGGCAAGCCCGTCGAGACGCGCATCCTGACGCTCGGCGCCGCCGGACTGGCACGCGAAAAATCCATCCACGAGCCCGCCCGGGAATTTTCCTTCGCCGATTTGAAAGGCGATTTAGATTGCCTGGGGCAACTGGTGGGCTGCTTCCGCTGGGAATCCGGCGTGCCAGCCTGGCTCCATCCCGCACACTCCGCGCGCCTCTCGCTCAACGGTGTCATCCTGAGCGAAGCGAAGGATCTCTCTTCCTGTGCGCACGGTGTCGCCGGCCAGCTCACCCGCCGCATCGCCGAAAAATTCAAGCTCCGCCAAGACGTCTTCGTAGCGGAGCTTCCCTTCGACCCGCTCTGCGCAGCGCTGGAGGCCGCGCGTGCAAAAATCCGCTACGCGCCGATTCCGCGATTTCCCGCCGTTGAACGCGATTTTTCTCTGGTCCTCGCCGACGGCGTGACCTTTGCGCAGGTCTCCGAAAAAATCCGCGCCCTGGCAATCCCTGAAATTATTTCCATCGAGCCGGGCGACCTTTTCCGCGGCGGCGCGATTCCCACCGGAAAATATTCGCTGCTGGTCCGCGTCGTCTTCCAGTCCCACGACGCTACGCTCACCGAAGCGCAGCTCACGGATTTCTCTGCAAGAATTATCTCTTCGTTGGAAAAGTCTCTTGCCGCGGCTCTCCGCACTGCGTAGCACACCGTGTCCTGCAAACAAGCCGGCGCTATCTTCCTGTCCCCGCCTTTCGGAATTTTTCCAATTGCTCGCGGTACGCTGTTTCATCCGGTTCCAGCGCGATGGCAATTCCAATCGTGCGCACCGCCGCGACGATTTGCCCGCTCGCGAAATAGGCTTCCGCCAGCGTGCTCAAGTACACAGCATGCTTTTCCTTGGTAATCTCCACGGCTTTCTTCGCCCACTCGACTGCTCGCTGTGGACTGCGCGCGGATTCATCGGCGCTGGTCGCCGCCAGCCACGCCGCCGCGTTCAACACTTCGGAGTCCTCCGGCGCCGCGAGCAGCGCCTGCGCAAACATCTCCGCGGCCGCCGCGTCGCGCCCGGCCCTTATCTGGAGCAGCGCCAATCCCATCCACGCGCGCGCCGCGTACGCCTGCCTTCCTTGCGCCGCGCGGATCGCTGTCTCGTACGCCCACACCGCGCGCGGCTCCTCGAGTTCGCGCAGCGCATCGCCCAACAGCAGAAACCCTTCGGCGTCCTCCGGAAAATTTTCCAGCAACGGTCTCATGCGGATCGCCGATTCTTTCAGGAGTTCTCGCGCCTTGGCCACTTGTTCCGGCCCCGGTCCGTGCAGGCGCTGCATCTGAATCAAGTTCGGCACGATGCGTTTGAGCTCCGCAAGCTGCACGTTGGTTGTTTGCAGTCGCGCCTTGGCAGCGGCGTCGCTCGGCGCATTCGCCGGGACGGGCGCTGCTTCCGCCAGTGCTGGATTGATGCCAATGGCCGTTTGCATCGCCGCTTCGCTCTCTCTCTGTCGTCCGCTCTGCGCGTAGAGTTCGGCCAGCGACACTTGCGCCAGCGCGAATCGCTTGTTCTTGTCGAGCAGATTTTCCAGTTCACGGATGGCGCGGCTGCGGTCGCCGGCGTCGCGCAGCGTGAGTCCCACCAGCCATCGCGCAGCCATGATTGCGTCGGCGCGGGAAAATTCCTCTGCCTCGGCTCGCGTGCGCACAAAGCCGCCATAGCGCGTCACGCTTTTGCGGTTCGCCGCCATGGCCTGTTGCCATTCACGCGCAGCCTCGTCCGTTTTGCGCTGGCTGCCCAGCGCCACCGCCAGGTCGCAGCGCGCCTGCGCGTACTGCGGCTCGATGCGCAGTGCGTCGCGCGCCGCCGATTCCGCCGCGGCCCACTGGCCTTGCCGGATGTGCGCCAGCGCCAGGTTGCGGTACGCCGGCGCAAACTTCGGATTGATCCGAATCGCCTCGCGGTATTGCGCGACAGCTCCCGCGCTGTCGCCGTTGTCGTCCAGCGCGTTGCCCAGTTCCACGCGCGCCGCAACATCTTCCGGATGTTCCGCCACAATTTTCTTCAGCCGCAGAATGTTCTCTACGCGTTCACTCGGCCGCTGCCCCTGCGCCTGTGCGCTCATCGTCGCACCGCCACTCGCAGCAATCGCCAGCAGGAGAAGGACTGTTCCCCATCTGTGTTTAGCTGTGTTCATCTCCGCTTTCAGGAGTCCGGTGGTCCGATGAACTGCATCGGACCGGACACCGGACTGCGGTTCCAAAGTTTCCCGTCTTTCTCGCCATGCGTCACGCACCACTGTATGATATTCCCGCCCACCGGGGAGCGTGCACGATGAAATCCATTCAAGTGGAAATTTTCAATCAGACCTACAGCGTCCGCGGCGAACTGGATGAATCCTATGTCGCGGAAATT
>JAMCWK010000135.1 GCA_023481105.1 Acidobacteriota bacterium
AAATTGTTGCGGGCGCGCTACGAAAAAATTCCGTCGCATGGGAAACCTTTCCATCTCCTGACGCCTACTAGCGAAACAAATCAGACCGCATATTCGTATCCTCCAGCAGTGGTGCAAGTTTGGGGTGGAGGTCCTATGTATTGCGAAAGCTGTGGGACGCAAATCCAGGCAGATGCACGCTTCTGTTCGGGTTGCGGGCGCTCCGTGGAGCCCGTACTGGCGCGGCCCAGCGAGGGCCGGGTGAACCGGCACCTGCGGCTGCTTGCAATTCTGTGGATTGCGCTGGGGGCGCTGCGGTTGGTCGCGGCGGCAGGAGATGGAAAGGTTTCCCATGCGGTGGTGCTCTATTTGCCGATCGCTCCCGTGCCGGAACGCTTCCTGGGCGGGATACTGACCTTGGTGGCTTCTTTCTTCATGCTGAAAGCAATCCTGGCGCTGATAGCGGGCTGGGGCTTGCTGGATTATCAGCCGTGGGCGCGCATGTTTGCGCTGGTGCTTGGATTCCTCGCCTTGCTGCTGCCGCCGGTGGGCACAGCGTTAGGCATCTACACGCTTTGGGTGCTGCTGCCGGAACAGTCCGAGCAGGAATACCGGGCGCTGGCACAAACTGCGTAGGGCGTACCTCTTACGACCCGGAGCGACGCGCAACGATTGCTCCGGGGTTCCGCCTGCTTTAGCCTTGTGGCTTGCCCGGTGACGCTCCTTCTCCACCGCGCAAACCGACGTCATGTCCGAAATCTATCGCCATTATGAGCGCCTGGTGGAAATCACCATCCAGGGCAAGAAGTTTCAAGTGCCGGAGAAGAACTCGGTGCTGCGCTGCTTTCAATTCATCAGTCCGGAAACGATTCCGTACGGGCGCTTCTGCTGGAATCAGGAATGCCAGTATTGCCGGATCACTTGCACTTTGCCCGACGAGGAGAAACCGCACGAAATGTTGAGCTGCAAATTTTTGGTGATGCCGGGGATGGTCATCACCGGACTGGCGCAAGAACTCGAGTGGTGTCTGAACGCAAAGCTGAAGGAGTAGGAGGTGGGTAAATTCTCGCTTCCCACCACCAAACTTCCCAGAGTGGGCAGTCAAGATTTCCCTAACCGCCGCAACTTCAAGTACTTGAATTTGGCTGCCGACTTGCCCATGATTAGGGTGAGGCAAGGTGTGCGCTGGCAATGAGTGCACACCCTCCTTTCGGTTGCCGGCGCACTTCCGAGCCGCGGGCAGGGCCGGCAGGCCGATTTTTGTGAACCTGCATCACACTCGAGTGGAGGTTCGATGAGCAAGAAGAGTCTGCTCGCCGTTCTGGCCATCCTGTGCGGCCTGGGCTTGATGTTGAGCCTTTCCGCGCCGGCCTACGGCCAGGCCAAAGCGAAGGACACGATCATACTGAAGGGCGCTCCAATGGGCGGCGTGAAGTTTGAACACAAACTGCACACCGAACGCGCGGCGAACAAATGCGAAGTTTGCCACCACGCGTCCAAACCGGAGAAAGCTAGCACCCAGCCGCAGCAAGCCTGCACCGAATGCCACACCAAGACAGCCACCGCTCCTATGAAGACCAATACCGTCGGCGCGTTTCACAAAAACGCCACGGCGACAGCGGGGAACTGTATTGATTGCCACAAGGCGGAAAACGCCAAGGGCAAGAAGGCGCCGGTGAAGTGCATGGAGTGCCACAAGAAAGAAAACACCTAGCCCTCGATAACGCACTTTTTGTCGGGGTAACGGGCCGGTGGCGTTCTCTCCGGAGCGCGCCACCGGCGCCAGTTTCAGCAGGACGCTCAGGAAACGCGCTAAGGGCCCAGGACGAATTTCCGTCTGTGAATGTGCTAAACTTGGTGAAATCCGAAGAGGATTGAGCAGGAGGAGTCTGTGAACAAAGCGGGAAAGTTTGCGATTGCTTCGGCCTTCATCCTCGGCACGCTGGGATGGCTGGGATGGGTGGGCGTCAGCGAGAGCAAGACGTACTACCACACGGTCCAGGAATTGAGCACGCTGGAAGGCTCGGCGGCGCGGCATCGCATTCGCGTGGGCGGCGACATCCAATCGGGATCCATCAAACGCCTTCCGGGGCGCGTGGATTTCGTCATCGAACAAGAAGGCCACAAGCTGAATGTGAGCTACGTGGGACGTGACCCTCTGCCGGACACGTTCGTGGACGGAGCGCAGGCGCTGGTGGAAGGGAAGAAGATGCCGGACGGCCACTTCGTCGCGGAACAAGTGCAAGCCAAGTGCGCCTCGAAGTACGAGGCGGCCCCTGGCCAGAAGAAACCAGGTGAAGCCGCGCCCCCAGAGCGGCCCGCTACTCCTGCAACTGGAAAGAGCTGAGCGACACGCGGAGATTTCGTGGACCTATTCGGATCGTTCGCACTCCTGCTCGCGTTTGCCTGCGCCGTATACGCCATCGTCGCGGGCATCCTTGCCATCCGCACCCGCAATCCGCTGTTATTGAAAAGCGCGCGGCACGCAGGCATCGCCGTATGCCTGCTGGTGATGATCGGCACGATCAGCCTTTTCTACCTGTTCCTCACGGATGACTTTTCCGTTTCTTACGTAGCCGGGCACAGCAACCGCGACCTGGAGTACTTTTTCAAGATTGCCGCTCTTTGGTCCGGGCAGGAAGGCTCGCTACTTTTCTGGACCTTTTTGCTCTCCGGTTACACGTTCTTCGTCTTGCTCACCAACCGCGGCAAGCATCCTGAATTGATGCCCTACGTGGGCGTGATTCTGGCCAGCGTGCAGTTATTTTTTCTCATCCTGAACGTGTTTGTAGTCAGCCCGTTCCAGGTGCTGGGGTCTGCCGGCGTTGACGGAGTGATGCGCCTGGTGGCCATGCCCGACGGGCGCGGGTTGAATCCGCTGCTGCAATACCCGGAGATGGTCGCACATCCCCCGACTCTGTACATGGGCTACGTGGGGTTTGCCGTGCCTTTTGCTTTTGCGCTGGCGGCGCTGCTGGGCCGCTATCCCGGCGAAAAATGGATTCACATCACGCGCAAGTGGACGATGATTGCGTGGTGCTTCCAGAGCGCGGGTGTGCTGATGGGCGCCCACTGGGCGTACGCCGTGCTCGGCTGGGGCGGCTACTGGGCGTGGGACCCAGTGGAGAACGCGTCGCTCATGCCGTGGCTGACGGGCACGGCTTTTCTGCACTCGGTGATGATGCAGGAAAAGCGCGGGATGCTGAAGGTGTGGAACGTGTGGCTGGTGTTCAGCACATTTCTGTTGTGCATCCTGGGAACGTTTCTGACGCGCAGCGGCATCGTGAGCTCGGTGCACGCGTTCGCGCAGTCCTCGATCGGGCCGTGGTTCGTTGGTTTCATCGTGCTGACCCTGGTCGTCTGCCTCTGGGCGTTTTTCAAAAACCGCGACTACCTGAAAAGCGACAACCAGCTCGACTCCATGGTGTCGCGCGAGTCCAGTTTTCTGTTCAACAATCTCATCCTGCTGGCGGCGTGCTTTGCCGTGCTGTGGGGGACGCTTTTTCCTGTGATTTCGGAATGGGTGCAGGGCACCAAGATCAGCGTGGGGCCGCCGTTTTTTAACAAAGTGAACATTCCGATCGGACTTTTCCTGCTGTTCCTGACCGGCGTCGGCCCGCTGCTGGCGTGGCGGCGCACGTCAGTGGACAGCTTGAAGCGGAATTTCGGATGGCCGCTGGTTGGCGGTTTGGTTGCTGGTGCCATCGCCTGGCCGCTGGGCTTCAAGGATTTCTACGCGTTGCTCTGCCTCATTCTTTCCGTGTTTGTCATCCTGACCATTCTGGGCGAATTCCTGCGGGGCGCAATAGTCATCTCCGGCCGAACCGGAATGAACATTTTCGCGGCGGTAGGACAATTGACCATGCGCAACACGCGGCGCTACGGCGGCTACGTGGTGCACTTCGGAATGGTCCTCATCTTCATCGGAATTTCCGGCACGGCGTTCAATCAGGAAAAGCAGATGGAGATGGGCCCCGGATCGCGCCTGGACCTCGGCGGCTACACCATGAACTTGCAGACGTTCACGGAACGCCCGGAAAAGAACTACACCGCGGAGCGCGCCACCATCGAAGTGCTGAAAAACGGCCAGCCGCTCATTACGCTGTTTCCCGAGAAACGATTTTTCCCCTCCAATGAAATGTCCGGCACGATGGTGGCGATTTATTCCACGCTCAAAGAAGATCTGTACGTGGTGTATGCAGGACGCAGCCCGGAAAACAATCAGCCCATTATTCACGCTTACGTGAACCCGCTGGTGAAATGGATTTGGCTAGGCGGCTTGATCGTCGTGTTAGGCACCGGGCTGGCCCTGGTGCCGAACCGTCTGCCGGTGCTCGCATTGAAGGGCGTGGCGGCAACGGCCCCGGTGGCCGCAGGAGCTGCGCCGCAGGCCGTGATGAGCCGGAGAGGATCGCATGGCTCGGACGATTAAACGCGCAGGACAGGGATATGCCGTGCTGCTGGCCGTGGCGCTGGTGTTGTTTGCCGCGCCGGGCGGGGCGCAGATTCCGGGCCAAAGCGACAAGGCGAAGGCGATCGGCAAGCGCTTGATGTGCATGTGCGGCTGCAACCAGATTCTTGTCGAGTGCAACCACGTGGGCTGTTCGGTCTCCACGGCAATGCTGAAAGAATTAGACGAGCGGCTTGCGCGCAACGAGCCCGAAGACTTGCTGATTCAGTCCTTCGTGCAGCAGTACGGAGAAAAAGTGTTGGCGCAGCCGCCGGCGAAGAATTTTGGCCTCGTGGCGTGGATCATGCCATTTTTTATTCTGCTTCTTGGATTCTTCATCATGCGGGCTGTTCTGATTCGCTGGAGAAATCTTACGCCGTCGATCGCGGGAGTCCCGGGCGCAGAATCAGAAATTTCTCCGGCGATGCTGGAGCGGGCGAGGCGGGAGATGGAGCTGGCCGACGACTTGGACGGCCCGGCGACCAAGGCAGGGAAAGACTGATATGGAACCGGGAATCCTCATCGCGTGTTTTGCGTTGTTTGCGGCCACGCTGATCTTCATTTTCTACATCGACCCTGATCCCCGCGATTCCGCGCCGCACCGTTCGCGGCTGGATAGTCTGCTCGAGCGCCGCGATGCCATTTACGAAAACCTGCGCGACCTCAAGTTCGAGCACCGCTCCGGCAAATTTTCCGCCGCTGATTTCGAGGAGATGCGCGCCTTGCTGGAAAAGGAAGCAGCGCTGGTGCTTGCGGAGATTGAAGACGTGACCGGCGGCGTGGTGCGTCCCCAACGGCGCGAGGATGCTCCCGCAACCGTGCAGTCCCTCCGGGGCAAGACCACTTCATGAAATCTCGGACGATTCGCACCATCGCATTGTGTGGCTTGATGCTCGGCATCATGCTGCCCGCATCTGCGGGCACGCTCTCCGGCACCGTGCGCAACGGCACAACCGGCGCGGTGGTGCCCAACCAGGACGTTATCCTCATTCAGTTGCAGGGCGGGATGCAGTCGGCGGGCACATTCAAGACGGACGCGCAGGGCCGCTACACCATGGACCATCCGGCCATCGGACAGGCGCCTGTGCTGGTGCGTGTGCAATACCGCGGCGTTAACTACCATCAGAACGTGCCGCCGGGTACGGCCACGGCGGACATCGAAGTGTTTGACTCCACGCCGAATTCCGATGCGTTGCACGTGTTCCAGCGCGTCATCGTGCTGCAGCCGAACGGCGCAGTGTTGCTGATGGGCGAAGAATTTTCCGTGCACAACGAGTCCAAGCCGCCGGTGGCGGTGTTCAAAGAAGACGGTTCGTTCATCTTCGATGTGCCGAGCGGCGCGGAACTGGGGCAAGTTTCCGCGGCGGGGCCGTCGGGCATGCCGCTGGTGCAGGGCACGATTGAAAAAGGGAAGGGCCGCTACGCCATCGCCTTTCCGATGCGCCCGGGCGAAAACAATGTGCGCGTTTCCTACCAGTTTCCGTACGCAAATAATGAAGCGAAAATTCGCGCCACGTCGCCGTATGCCGCGCAACGCGTGGTGCTGATTGCGCCGCCGACCATGACGATTTCCGGCGCGGGATTCGCGCCGGCAGGCTCCGAGCAAGGCTTCAATCTCTACGCTCGCGACAACGTGCCCGCCAACACGCCATTCGATTTCTCGGTGTCCGGCACCGCCCCGCCGCCCAGCGACATGCCAGCGCAATCCAGTGGGATGGGCGGCCCCGCGGAGAGCGGGGCAGCGGTGAGCACAATTCCGGGCCGGCTGGATCATCTGAAGTGGGTGCTGCTGGGCGGATTTGCAGCACTCTTTGCGCTGGGCGCGATTTTTCTTTGGAAGCGGCCCCTGCCGCAGCCGGCGCATGTCAGCACAGCGGCGCCGCGGGCCGCATCGCAAAAGCCGGCTTCGAAACACGCCGATGCAGACGCCGTGGTGACGCAGGTCACGGAATCGGCAAGCCGCTCGGCCGCTCAGAGCCTGGAAGAAATGAAGGAGACACTTTTCCGCCTTGAATTGCGGCGGCAGGCTGGCACAATCTCCGAGGATGAGTACGCGCGCGAACTGCAAAGCGCACAGCAGAAACTGCGCGATCTGTTAGCCTGAGTCGCTCCGGCAGGGAAACGGCGCAACCGTCACACCTTGACAGCTTCGACCAACCACGCAGGTCTCGGCATCGAATTCCACGAAGTGGAGAAGCGCTACGGCGCATTTGTTGCGCTGCGCCGAATCAATCTCTCTATCAGCGCGGGAGAGTTTGTCCTGCTGCTGGGCGCGAATGGCTCCGGGAAAACCACGCTGCTGCGGCTGGCGGCGCTGCTGCTGCGTCCGAACCGCGGCCAGGTGAAATTTCCGGGTCACGAAGATTCTGCGGCGGAGCGCATCAAGGTGCGCATCGGCGTGGTGGCGCACACCACGTTGCTGTACGACGAGCTTACGGCGGAAGAAAATTTGCGCTTCTTTGCGCAGCTTTACGAGCTCGGTGAAATGCATACACTCATCGCGCAGGCGTTGGAAAATTGCGGCCTCGCGCACCGGCGTGAGAGCCAGGTGCGCACGTTTTCGCGCGGAATGCGCCAGCGGCTTTCCCTTGCACGGGCCTTGTTGCACAGGCCCGGCTTGCTGTTGCTCGACGAACCCACCACAGGACTCGATCGGCAGGGATTGGACTGGCTCACCGCGACGCTGGAAACGCTGCGTGCTTCGGGTTGCACCGTGTTGATGAGCACGCATGCGCAGAGCGTGGTCATGCCTCTCGCGACGCGTGCGGTGCTGCTTGAGCGCGGCGCGCTGGTGCAGGACACCGGTCCGGGCGGCGACGCGAGCGCGCTGCTGGCCGAAACCGGTGCGGCAGGAGAGCGGCGATGAGCATCGCGCGAGCGGCGGCCCTCGTGCTGGCGAAAGAGCTGCGGCTGGAATTCCGCAGCCGCGAGTTGCTGACCACGACGCTGGTGTTTGTGCTGATGGTGATCGTGCTGTTCAGCTTCAGTTTCGATCCCACGTCCGAGGAAGCCCGGACGATTGGCCCGGGACTGCTGTGGATGGCGTTTTTGTTTGCCGGCTCGCTGATGCTGAACCCGTCGTTCGCGCGCGAGCAGGCCAACGACACGCTTTGCGCGTTGCGGCTGGCACCCGTGGAACCGTTCGGCATTCTGCTGGGCAAAATCCTGGCAAACCTCGTTTTTCTGCTGCTGACGGAGTTGCTGCTGGTGCCCGTCTTCGCGGTGCTCTACAACGTAGCACTGCTGCCCGTGCTGGGCCGGCTGTCGCTGGTGCTGTTTCTGGGCACGCTGGGCCTGTGCGTGACGGGGACGGCGTTCAGCGCCATTTCCGCGCAGGCGCGCATGCGCGAGTTGTTGCTGCCGCTGCTCTTGCTACCTGTGCTGACGCCAATCCTCATTGCCAGCGTGGAATGCACCGCCGGACTATTCGCGGAGCCGGCCGAGTTGCGCATGAATTGGCTGCAAGTTCTGGTGGCATTCGACATCATCTTTTTGGCGGCAAGCTACCTGTTGTGCGACACTTTGCTTGAGGAATGAGATGAGCTCACCGGGAAAAGCAAATTGCGCGGCCACGCTGGGGGTGGCCATTCTGATGGGGATTGCGGGATACGCCGCGCTATTTGTCGCGCCGGACGAGCGCACCATGCACGAGATTCAACGAATTTTCTATTTTCATGTGCCCAGCGCATGGACGGCATTCACGGCATTTTTCGTCGTCTTCATTTGCAATATTGCGTATCTAACGCGGCGCGACCTGAAGTGGGACTGGATAGCCGTGTCTGCGGCCGAGGTAGGGCTGGCGTTTTGCACCATCGTGCTGGTGACCGGGCCGATTTGGGCCAAGCCGGTTTGGGGCATCTGGTGGACGTGGGACGCGCGGCTCACATCCACGTTCGTGCTGTGGCTGATGTACGTTAGCTACCTGCTGCTGCGCACGCTGCTGCCGGACGCCGAAAAGCGCGCGCGCATCTGCGCCGCATTCGGCATTTTTGCTTTTCTGGATGTGCCACTGGTCTACTTTTCGATCTGGCTATGGCGGACGCAGCATCCCCAGCCGGTGATCGGCGGCGGTGGTTCGCTCGATCCCACGATGCGATGGGTGCTGCTGACTTGCTGGGTGGCATTGCTCGGCGTGATGATTCTGATGGTGCGGCAGCGCTACCGGCTGGAGAAAACGCGGCACGAAGTTGAAGAACTGACACACGCGGTCGAAGAGAGGGTGAGATGAAGAACTTTGAGAGTCTGTTGGCAGCGTACATGCTCGTGTGGGGCATTCTCTTCGTGTATCAGCTCACCGTCGGCGCGCGCGTCGGCAAACTCCAGCAGGAAATCGAGCGGCTGAAACAGCTTCTCAAACAGTGATCTTGCGCCCGGCATGAGCTCCCAGAAGAAAATCGGCGTCGTATTTTTCCAGCTTGGCGGGCCGGACTCGCTCGAGGCAGTGGGGCCATTTCTCTACAACCTGTTTTGCGATCCGGACATCATCCAGTTGCCAATGGGCTGGCTACTGCGCAAGCCGCTGGCACGTTTCATCGTGTGGCGACGCACGGAACATGTGCGCCACGCCTACCAGGAAATCGGCGGCCGCTCACCGATCGGCCTGCTGACGGAACGCCAGGCACGAGCACTGGAACGCGCGCTGGCACCGCACGCAGACGCGAGGGTGATCACTGCCATGCGCTACTGGCACCCCTTCACGCAAGAAGCTGTCGAACAACTGCGCCAGTTTCCATACGACGAGCTCGTGCTGCTGCCGCTCTATCCGCAGTATTCGTTTGCCACCACTGGCAGCAGCCTGAATGAATGGAAGCGCTGCTTCCAGCCGGACGCGCGGCCGGCGCGCCTGGTCGAACACTTTTTTGACCACCCCCAGTACATCGCGGCGTTGGCCGATAGAATCTCCCTGAGCCTGACGCATTTTGATGCTCCCGAACAGGCCACACTGCTGTTCAGCGCGCACGGGCTCCCGCTGAGCTTTATCGAGCGCGGCGATCCCTATCAGAAGCACGTGGAGGAAACCGTACGGCTGGTGATGGCGGAAGGGAAGTGGGCAAATCGGCACATCCTCTGCTATCAAAGCAAAGTCGGCCGTGAGCGTTGGCTGGAGCCGTCGTTGCTGGACACTCTGAAGACCTGCGCGGCAAGCGGGCAGCGGAATTTGCTGGTCTGCCCGGTCGCTTTTGTCACCGAGCACATCGAAACCCTGCACGAAATCAATATCGAAGCGCGGGAAGAGGCCAAAAAACTCGGCATCGAGCAGTTTGCGATGGTTCCATCGTTGAACGACTCGCCACTCTTCATATCCGCGCTGGCTGACCTGGTATTGCGTGCCATCGGGCAGCGGCAATAAGCGGACTGAATCCTCTTCAATCCAATTAGAATGATTCTAAGTCGGCTTGACACTTTTCGCGGGCCAGCGTATAAAAGTATTTCTTTCTAGGCCTTATCCGAACTTTCATAATGAGGTTGCGAGCGCCCTACAAGCGAGCCCATGGCCGAAGCACACGACAGCAAACCCGTTGAAAGCCAGGCCGCGCCTGCCTCGGCAGTCGCGGCACCGAAAAAGCCGGAAGCTAAACCCACCACCGAAGCCCTCGGAACGGAAGTGAGCGTTGCTCGACGCCGCCTGATTTGGGCCTGCATCTGGGGCTATCTGGGTGTCAACCTGCTCATGTTCCTCCGCTTTTTCTTTCCCCGCGCGCTTTTTGAGCCGAGTACCATCTTCTCGGTCGGTTACCCTTCCGACTTCAACATCGGCGTGGACACAAAATTTCAAAAAGACTACCGCGTCTGGGTGGTGCGGGATCCCGGTCGCCTATTTGTCATTTACGCGCGCTGCACGCACCTGGGATGCACGCCGGACTGGAAACCCAGCGAGAACAAGTTCAAATGTCCGTGCCACGGGAGCGGCTACGACAGCGATGGAATCAACTTCGAAGGCCCGGCGCCGCGTCCCATGGACCGGGCACTGATCAAGCTCGACGCCACGGGCAAAATTATCGTGGACACCGGAAAACTGTTCGTGCAGGACCCCACCACGGGGCGCAACGAATTCGACGACCCGGGCGCATACCTGGTCGTGTAACCTAAGATTTTTCCTCGCACGAGGGGGCAAGGAATGCCGGACGAGAAAGAAAACGGAGCAGGGAAGCGCACGGGCCTGCTGACCACGGTAAAAGAAACCGTGAAGCAGGATTTGGCCGGGCTCAAACCCGCTCTATTGGAAAAGGGCAAAGAAGAGCTCGACGCGCTGAAGGAACCCGAAAAGACGCAGCTCTTCCGCTCCATTTTCCGCGTGAAGCGCGACGAAACTCCGCGCAGCCGCGCCCTCAGCGTGCTCACCAACGTTTTCTTTCACCTGCACCCCGCCAAGATCAATCGCGACGCCGTGCGTTACAGCTACACTTGGGGCATGGGCGGGATGAGCTTCTATCTGTTCCTGGTGCTCACCATCACCGGCGTGCTGCTGATGTTCTATTACCATCCGACCAAGGGCCAGGCCTATCGCGACATTCTCTATTTGCACCACGATGTGCCCTTCGGCCAGTTGCTGCGCAACATGCACCGTTGGGGCGCGCATTTGATGATCATCGCCGTGTGGCTGCACATGATGCGAGTGTTCCTCACCGGCTCCTACAAGCGCCCGCGCGAATTCAATTGGTGCGTTGGCGTGATTCTGATGGTGCTGACGATGCTGCTCTCGTTCACCGGTTACTTGCTTCCGGACGACCAGCTCGGCTTCTGGGCGGTCACGGTGGGCACCAACATGGCGCGCGCCACGCCGCTGCTCGGGCACGAAGGGCCGTTCGGGCCACAACTTGGAATGACGGCGTTTAACGACGTGCGTTTTGCGCTGCTCGGCGGCTCCATCGTTGATGCCAATGCACTCCTACGTGCGTACATCTGGCACTGCATCGCTATCCCACTGATTGCTTCCGTGTTTATGGGAGTGCATTTCTGGCGCGTGCGCAAGGACGGCGGCATCTCCGGCCCCGCGCCGGTGATGCTGGAGTCGGAAATGAAGGAAGAGAAGAAAGGGCCGCGGCCGGTCATTTTGCGACCGAGCGGCACGAGGTAGGGCCTTATGTGGGGTGATTGGCACCAGCTCTGGCAAATCGTTTCCGTGCCTGACAACGTCCCCATCGTGGCGTTGCTCTTTCTTGTGCCCTTTTACACCTGGTACGGATTCCGCGAGGCCTTCAAGCACGACCGGCTGATTGCGCAGCTCGAAGCCGATCCGGCCATGGCCAAGACGCACCACCGCAAGCCCTATCCCTTCAAGACCGGCTGGGAACGCGAACTGCACGTCTGGCCGTACTTGATGCGCATCGAATTCCTCGCCGCGGTGATTCTCACCGTGCTGCTGATGGTGTGGTCCATCACGCTGAACGCTCCGCTGGAAGAGCCAGCCAATCCGAACCTGACAATGAACCCGTCGAAAGCCCCGTGGTACTTCCTCGGATTGCAGGAAATGCTCGTGTACTTCGACCCGTGGATCGCCGGAGTGGTCATGCCCACGCTGATCATTGTCGGGCTGATGGCCATCCCATACGTTGACGCCAATCCCCTGGGCAACGGCTACTACACTTACAAGCAGCGCAAATTTTCCATCTGGGCTTTCCTGATTGGCTTCCTGGCGCTGTGGTGTGTGATGATCGTCATCGGCACGTTTATCCGCGGGCCGGGATGGATGTGGTTCTGGCCTACGCAGACGTGGGACCATAACCGATTGGATTTTGCTGTGAACCGCAATTTGCACGAAATTTTCGGCATCGAGAACCGCTGGCTGGCAATGGGTTTCGGCGCCTCGGTGGTGGGGCTGTTCTTCATCGTGGCCGGCTACTTGATGCACCGGCTCTGCATGGTGACAGAGTTCAGCCGGAAAATTTATCAGCGCATGACGCTATTGCAGATCATCACTCTGCACACGCTGCTGATCCTGATGTTGAGCTTGCCGGCAAAAATGGCGGCGCGGCTCCTGTTCCGGATTAAGTACGTTCTGGTTACGCCGTGGTTCAACATTTAGCTGACTGAGTCCCTGGAGGCCTGGGTTGCCTGAGATTCAAAACGACGATCCAATTGTCGCGAAATCATATAGCGGGCCGCTGCTAATTGCGTCCCTGCTGCTGGTGCTTTCTTTGTTCTGGGCGCTGTGGCAGGAGTTTGTGGGGTTGCGGCCGTGGCGCGGCTATCAACGGGAATTCGCGTCGGTTTACAGCAAATTCCTGGGCAAGGAATTGACCAAACAGAAGGCCGCGGCGGACGCCATCATGTCCTCCGCGGAATATCAAAAGCTGGCAAAAGCCGCCAAGGACGCCGCCGATGCTGCGGCGCCGCAGGTCAAGAAGATTGATGAGGAAACGGCGTACGTCAACCGCCGCATCGCCGCGCTTTCGCCCACGTTTATCACCGCCCGCGGAGAAGTGACCGCCCTCATCTATCAGGTGGAAATCGCCGGATCGGAATCCTCCAAAAAGAGCCGCCAGGCAGACGTGGACAAGGCCAAGAAGGGGCCGTTCAACGTCGAGTTGCCGACTGCCGAAGGCAAGACGGAAAAGAAGTCCTTCAATTACGACGAGCTGATCGCGGAATTCGATTCGCTGAAAAATCATAAGGCGGAACTCACGCTGAAGCGCGCCGATGTGCGCAAGGCAGCGGACGAAGCCGCCAAGGCACAGGCCGCATACATCCAGGAAAAGCTGGATGGACTTTCCGTCGAGCAGGTTCAGTCGCTGCAAACTGCCGTGCGGCAAATGAGCGTGGCCCTGCGGCAAATCAACGTGGACAAGGCGGGGCTGGTGGACCGCTGCCAGTCGTGCCACGTGGGCATGGACCCCAAGCTGGTGCCGCCGACACTGCAATTGACGAAGGCTTCGCTGGGCTTAGAGAAGAGCAAGGACGCGCCGTTCACCAGCCATCCGCAGCCGGAACTGCTGAAGCTCCATGACCCGGAGAAATTTGGCTGCTCGCCGTGCCACGGGGGCAACGGGCGCGCGACCAACAGTGTGGTCAAGGGCCACGGCCGCCACGAATTCTGGCTGTGGCCGCTCTATTACAAGGAAAACACGGAGGCGGGCTGCCAAACCTGTCACGCTGCCGACATGTTCACCTACCACGCTCCAGTGCTGAACAAAGGCCGCGAGCTGTTCCGCCAGAAAGGCTGCATCGGCTGCCACCGCTACGAGGGCTTCGACAATGAAGGCGAGCAGCTTCTGTCCGCGCGCCAAAAAGTTCGCCAGCTCGAGCAGCAGAAAAAGGACGCTGAGCTGGAAATTCCGCGGCTGAACAAAGCGGGCGACCAGGCGCCGGACAACAAGGCGGCACAGGACTACTACGCCAAAGCGGACAATCTGCGCGTAGAGACCAGCGTCATGGACGCGCAGATTGAGCAGCTGATGGTCCGCGCGCGCTCGCTGCTGCGCGAAGAAAAGAAAGTCGGCCCCTCGCTCAAAGAAACGCGCATGAAGCTGCGCAAGGAGTGGATCTACTACTGGCTCGAGAACACGCACACGTTCCGTCCGGACACAAAGATGCCGCAGTTCCGTTTCAAGCCGCGCGAGCCGCGCGCCATTTCCGCGTTCATCTGGCAAATGGCAGTGCCGGGACCAGCGCTCCCCAAACAAGCACCGGGGAATTCGGCCAAGGGCAAAGAGCTGTTTGAATCGCGCGGCTGCCTGGCGTGCCACTCTATCGGCGAGGGCAACAAGAAGATGGGGGGCACGTTTGCCGCGAACCTGAGCCGCGTCGGCGAAAAAGTGAATTACGACTATCTGGTTCGCTGGATTATGAATCCGCGCCAGCGCACCCGGCCCTATGACCCCATCGCGCGCAAGGATCTGGGCCCTGAGGATTACAAACAATACGGCAAGGATTTTGTTTTCGATTTAGACCACAGCCGTTCGCCGGACGGAAAGCACGAGCTGCAGGTGCAGCAGCAGACGGTGATGCCCAACCTGCGCCTGACCATCGCTGAAGCTCGCGACATCGCTTCTTACCTGGCGGCCCAGAAGCATGCCGATGCCGTGTATCAGCCTGCTGAGTTCATGGACGACCCCAAGCTGGTTGAGCAAGGTCGCGCTCTCGTGAAAAATTATGGCTGCGCCGGCTGCCACGAAATTGCCACGCTCGAAGAAGAGGGACGCATCGGCACGGAGCTCACCACCGAAGGCAGCAAGCCCATTGAGCGCCTGGATTTCTCGCTGCTTACCGAGCACGCCAAACGCGGCGTTCTGCCCGACGGCAAGCCCAACGTGCGCGATGGCGAAAAGAACGCCGAATGGTATGACCACAAGGGCTTCTTCGAGCGCAAGCTGACAAATACGGCAATTTTTGATCAAGGCCGCGTAGTCACGCAGTTGAAGATGCCGCAGCCCAACGTCACGCCGGAAGATGTGACCGCGCTGACCACCTTCCTTCTGGGCAGCGTAGACCCGCAGGTGCCCAAGGATTATCTATACAAGCCGGCCGACCAGCGCCGCGACATTCAAGAAGGCTGGTGGCTGGTCACCAAATACAACTGCATGGGCTGCCACCAGATTGCCGTAGGGCAGCCATCCGACTTGCAAGGACTGCCCATCTATCAGGGCGAGAACAAATTCAAGCTTCCGCCCCCGCTGCTCAGCGAAGGAGCGCGCGTGGATCCCAACTGGTTGGCGCGCTTCCTGGAAAACCCGGCCATGAGCAAGACGGACGTGAACCGCAACGGTGTGCGCAACTATTTGGCGGTGCGCATGCCTACCTTCAGTTTCTCGGACGGCGAAATCCGCAAGATTGTGAAGTTCTTCCAGGCCATTGCGTCGCAAGCGCAGCCGTATTTGCCGCCGAGGCTGGAGCCGCTCACGCCGCAGGAGCGCACCATGGCGCGCGACCTTTTTACGCACCCGGCAGCGCCTTGCCTGAAGTGCCATGCCACCGGACAGCCCGCGCACGACGCCAACGCTTCCGCGCCAAACTTCTTGCTGGCGCCGGAGCGCCTGCAACCGGCGTGGACCGCGCGTTGGCTTACAGACCCCTCGCGCATTTCACCCGGCACGGCCATGCCTTCAGGCCTGTTTAAGCAGGAGGGTGGCCGCTGGGTCTTCTCCGGGCCGCTCCCGCCGTCGTTGCAAGGCTACTCAAAAGATCATGCCGATTTGCTGGTAAGATATATGTTCCAGATCACGCCGGAAGAGCAGCGCATGCTTCTTGGGCGCACCCCTGCGGGTGGCAAATCCGGTGCGAAGTAAAAGCTCGGGTGATTGACTCGCATTGCAGAAGGGAATTACCGCAGCAGACTGCTTGAAGATTGCACAGTCTGTCATCGGAAATCTCGGAAAGATCAATAGGAGGAACTTTTAGATGAAAGCACGTCTTCTGTTCGCAGTACTCGCAGTTGCACTCGCACTCTCGCTGTCCGCTTGCGGCAGCAAGGAACAGGCCGAGGAAAAGCCCGCCGCTCCAGCGGTAGCTTCCGCTCCGGTGGATCCGGCCACTGCCGGAACCATCACCGGCACGGTGAAGCTCGACGGCCCGGCGCCGAAAGCGCAGCGCATTCGTATGGATGCCGAACCCACTTGCGCCAAGACGCACACCACTCCAGTCATGACCGAAGACTACGTGGTGGGCGACAAAGGCGGCTTGGGCAACGTGGTGGTGTACGTAAAGGACGGCCTCGGCAACCGCACGTTTGACACGCCGAAAGAACCCGTCGTGCTGGATCAGAACGGCTGCATCTACGTGCCGCACGTGATTGCGGTGCAGGTGAACCAGCCGGTAGAAATCATCAACAGCGACCCGACAACACACAACGTCCATCCCGTTCCGACGAACAACAAAGAGTGGAACAAGTCTCAGCCGCCCAAGGCTGAAAATATCGTCGAGTCCTTTGCGCGCGAGGAAATCGCCATTCCCGTCAAGTGCAACGTCCACCCGTGGATGAAGAGCTACATCGCCGTCCTCAAGCACCCCTATTTCAAGGTCACCGGCAAGGATGGGGCGTTTGAGATTAAGAACCTGCCTCCAGGCGATTACACCTTGGTAGCCTGGCATGGCGTGCTGGGAACCTCGGCAGAACAGAAGGTCACGATTGGTCCGAAGGAATCCAAGGCCATCGAGTTCACCTTTAAGCCGTAGGCTGCTCTGGCGCATTCGAATCGCGCACAACTCTGGTGAGGGCGGCTCCGCGCAAGCGGCAGCTTGCCCTCGCCAATCAGTTCGACCGCGGTTTCTGCGGTCAATCAGTTCGACCGCGGTTTCTGCGGTCAATCTGTTCGATCGCGGTTTCCGCGGTCAACCCATTTGAGAAAGCTGTGAAGAATTCTTCGTACAATCCGGGGCTGCACCGATTCGCCGTGTTTACAGCGTGCTGGACGCTGTTTCTTTTGGTGGCTGGTGCGTTGGTCACTAGCAACGACGCGGGCCTGGCCGTGCCGGACTGGCCGCTTTCCTACGGCTCGCTGATGCCGCCCATGGTGGGAGGAATCTTCTACGAGCATGGGCACCGCATGGTGGCCACTGCCGCGGGAATCTTCACCATCATTCTTGCGGTTTGGATTTCGCGCCGTGAGACGCGTGCGTCGATGCGCCGGCTGGGCTGGAGTGCGCTGGCTGCCGTGGTAGCACAGGGAATTCTCGGCGGCATCACCGTCAAGTTTTTCCTTCCGCCGTGGGTTTCCGTGGCCCACGCGGCACTGGCGCAGGCGTTCTTTTGCAGCCTTGTGGCCATCGCGCTGTTCACATCCAAGTGGTGGCAAAGCGAATTACAGGTGGTGCGTTACTCGGCGCATCCTCCGGTGCGTGAGCGAGCAGTGGCCGCGGCGATTGTAATTTTCATTCAGCTCCTGTTGGGGGCCGCCTACCGGCATCAAGCGTTAGGGATTCTCCCGCACTTGATCGGCGCCGTCATTGTGCCATTCGTGGTATTGCCGGCGGCCTTCAGCAGCCGCGATCGCGCCTATGGTTCTGCCTCGGGTCTCGCTCGCTGCGGCACCATGCTGAAGCATGTGCTCTACGTTCAGCTTGCGCTGGGCGGCGCCGCTTTGTGGTCACGCTTGGCAACGCAGCATGCTCCGCAACCCATGCCGGTGATGGTCTTTTTCACAGTCGCGCACACGGCGGTGGGCGCCCTGACGCTGGCGGTGGCGGTTCTGCTCGTCCTCGTAGCGTTTCGTGTACTCGGCCCGGTGCGGCCGGAGAAAGTTGCTGCTTCGCAGCCACGCATGGCTGGACAGGAAGGCGGCGCATTATGAGCACGCGTGCCGCAATTCTGCCGCAAGTTTCACGCGCGTGGGCTTATTTTGTCCTTACGAAGCCCGACGTTACGTTTCTGGTGGTGATCACCACCGCAGCGGGGTTTTACCTTGGTACGCACGGCGCGATGAACTTCATTCTGCTGGCTCACGCAGTCATTGGAACGGCGCTGATCGGCGCCGGTGCCTCCACCTTGAACCAATACTATGAGCGCGCCGAGGATTTGCAAATGCGCCGCACGGCGCGCCGCCCGCTGCCGCTCGGAATTCTGGCGCCTGCGGAAGCGCTGGCTTTCGGCGTTGGCTTGGCCGTTGTGGGCGCGGCATACTTGGCGATTTTGGTGAATCCGCTATCCAGCTTGTTGGGCTTCATCACGTGCTTGAGTTACTTGTCCATTTACACCCCGCTGAAGAAACGCACCACGCTCGCCACGCTGGTGGGCGCATTTCCGGGAGCGGTGCCGGTGCTGATTGGCTGGGCGGCGGCGCGAGGCGGGCTGAACCGCGAGGCTTGGATTCTGTACGCCATTTTGTTCCTGTGGCAGTTCCCGCATTTTTTTGCCATCGCCTGGGTGTACCGCGATGACTACGCGCGCGCTGGAATCCGCATGTTGCCGGTGGTGGATGCTTCCGGAGAGCGCACATTCCGGCAGATCCTGGCGTATGCCGGCGTACTTGTTCCCGCGAGCATGTTGCCGAGCGTGGTGGGCACGACGGGAATTTTGTACTTTTTCGGAGCGATGGTGCTCGGTCTGGCGCAACTGCAAGTGGCCATCTGGTCCTCGCGCCTAAAAACGAACGATAGTGCCCGCTGGCTGATGCACGCTACGGTGATTTATCTTCCCGTGCTGCTCGGCTTGATGATGTGGGACAAAGTCGCCCGCTGAACGCGCGGCACATGGAAGGGAAGCTGTGACTTCATCTCAGGAAGCGGTTCCCATGAATCCCAATCGTGAATCGTTGTTGCTGGCTGGCACTGAGGCGTTCATTCTGCTCGTTTGTCTTGGCGCGATCATTTGGGCCATCGCCAGCGGATTGATTTTCGACATTGACGGCCTGCTCCTGGTAGCCATCAGCCTGTCGCTTGCCGCGGTTTTTGCGTTCACGCTGTTGCTGCAAGCGAAAAGCGCCGGCTGGCTGGACAAGCTGCCTCTTCCCGGCCGGAAGAAGGCCGCGGCGCAAAACTCTCCCGCCGGGGACGCGAAGTAGCTTCGGTGCTTTCCCACCCAGCTCTGAATGCCGCCCTGAACGGCACGGCGGCCATCCTGCTGCTATCCGGCTACTCGTTTATCCGACAGAAAAAAGTAACGGCGCATCGCGTGTGCATGGTGGCGGCGTTCCTGACGTCGACTGCGTTTCTCGTTTCCTATTTGATCTACCACGCGCGCGTGGGCTCGGTACCATTTCCGGGTCAGGGATGGATTCGTCCAATCTATTTTTTCATTTTGTTCACGCACATCGTGCTGGCGGCGGCTATTGTGCCGTTGGTGCTGGTGACGCTTTCCCGCGCGCTCCGCGAGCAATTCGACCGGCACAAGCGCATCGCGCGCTGGACCCTGCCGCTGTGGCTGTACGTTTCCGTCACCGGCGTGGTAATTTATTTTCTGCTGTATCATCTCTACGCGGCGGGATAATCCGCAGGCAATCGCGAGACCCCAGTGACCGAACCCGAAAACTCACAGCCAGCCAGTGACGCAGCGTCCGCTCCGGCGGCCACCCACGGCGGGTTGGGCCCACGCTGGAAAATCGGCATCATCGTAATCGCCTTGCTGTTTGTGGTGATGCCGTTTCTCTTCTGGCGATCCACGTGGTTTGGCCTGCCGCTCTCGGACCAGCAAATTGAAGAAAATCTGTCGGACTTAGAAAACCCTCGCAAGGCGCAGCATGCATTAACACAAATTTCCGAGCACATTTTGCGCGGCGATTCGGCGGCCAAGCGCTGGTACCCGCAAGTCATTGCGCTGAGCAGAAGCAAGAACGATCAGTTGCGCATTACTGCGGCCTGGGTGATGGGACAAGACAACACCCAGGCGGATTTTCGCCAGGCGCTTGCGCCGATGCTGGCTGATGACAATCCCATGGTGCGGCACAATGCCGCGCTCTCACTCGTACGCTTCGGAGACGCTAGTGGCCGCGCGGACATTGTCGCCATGCTGCGGTCTTACGCCATGCCTGCGCCACAAGCCGGCACGCTCGCGCAGCGCCTCAAGATCGATGACGCCGTGAATCCCGGCACGCTGGTGGCGCGGATCAAGTTCAAAGCGCCTGGGAACCCGGAGGAGCAAGAGTTGGAAGTGCGCTCCAAAGTGCCGGGACGCATTGAGCGCTGGATCGCTCTGGAGGGCGCCAGCGTTGCGGCAGGGGAAGAGATTGTATTGATCGCGCCGAGCCACGACATGATTTGGGAGGCCTTACGCGCGCTTTATCTGGTGGGCCAAGCTGAGGATTTGCCGGACGTCGAACGCTACTTGCGCCGCACGGAAGGCAGGCCGTCGCAAATTTCCACGCAGGCGGGCATTACCGCGCAAAAGATTCGCGAACGCAGCAGGACTCAGTAGGGCAGGGAACCGTACTTCGCTTCAAACTCCGGCAGCGGCACCATGTCAATGGCGTCCCACGGGCAGCCTTCGAGGAAGGCGCCGTCAGGACCCTTGCTGGTGCACAGCTTGCAGCCGATGCACAACAGCGGGTCCACTACGATGTGACCGAAGGGCTGGTTGGCAGGGTCGGGCATCCAGAACATGCAGTCGCTGACCGGGCAGTACTCCACACAGGCCGGCGAGCCAGCACAGCCGGTGCAGCACTCATTGATGACCGCGACGATGTTTGGCTTGCGCTTGCGCTTGTCGTTCTTGCCCTCGGAAATCGGCGCGCTCTTGACCACGCTGCCGGACGTGAACTCTTCAATCGCCGGAAACCAGGCGCTGACTGCGGACTCTTTGCCGTCCAAACCGTCCTCCCCTTGCATGCTTGAGAAATCCTGCCCAAACGATTCTCGCCGAGCTTGCGGGTGTTGTCAACGCGACCTGGCCTGACATCGCAGCGCACAGAACTTTCTCGCCACCAATTCCTGCTTGGGCTGGACCGCGATTCCAAATTGTATTCGGAACCGATTCGCCTCTCGCGGACAAAGTGATTGTATTTAGCTCTTCGAGAGCTCGGCGATGACGGCGTCTGCAAACTCTTCGGTTTTGGCGGTGCCACCCACATCCCGCGTCAGATGTTTTCCTTCGCGATACACGGCGTGCAGCGCCTGCTCGACGCGCCGTGCGGCGTCCAGTTCGCCCATGTGATCCAGCATCATGATGCCGCTCATCAGCAGCGCCGTGGGGTTGGCGATGCCTTTGCCGGCGATGTCCGGCGCAGTGCCGTGGACGGCTTCGAAAATAGCCACGTCGGCGCCCATGTTGCCGCTGGGAACCACGCCCAGCCCGCCCACCAGCCCCGCCACGAGGTCGCTGACAATGTCTCCGTAGAGGTTGGTCAGCAGCAGCACGTCGAACTGGTGGGGATTCATCACCAGCTGCATGCAGAGGTTGTCCACAATCACTTCGCGGTATTCCACCTCCGGGAAATTCGCCGCCACCTTGCGGCAGCAGGCCAGGAACAGGCCGTCAGACTGCTTCATGATGTTGGCCTTGTGTACCGCCGCCACTTTTTTGCGGCCGTGCTTGCGCGCGTACTCAAACGCGAACACTGCGATGCGCGTGGAGGCCTTCTCCGTGATGATTTTCAGGCTCTCGACCACCCCGGGCACGATGGTGTGCTCGAGGCCGGCATACAAGTCTTCCGTATTTTCCCGCACGATGATCAGGTCGATGTTTTGCGCCACGGACTTGACGCCGGCAAGATTTTTCACCGGTCGCAGGTTGGCGTATAGTTCCAGCGCCTTACGCAGGCCCACATTGATGCTCGGCGGGCCTTCCGCCACGGGCGTGGCGATGGGGCCTTTGAGGGCCACGCGGTTGCGCTTCACCGAGTCCACCACGTCGAGGTTCATGTAGGCCGCACCGCGGCGCTCGGCCTCGGGCCGCGCAGAAACTTCCTCCCAGCCGATGCCCGCGCCAGACGCATTCAAGATGCGCTGCACCGCATGCGACACCTCGGGCCCGATGCCGTCGCCGGGAATCAGTGTGACTGTGTGCTTCATTGAAGAGAGTTATCCTTGAGCCGAACGCTGCCAGCAGGACCAAGCATTGTACGGCAAGCAGCGCAGATTTGCGCAGGGAATCGCTGGATCCCCCCCTCCCCCCTGTTTTTGCAGAAGAGTGCGCAGTGTGCTGGAAGCAAGGGGAATAGGCTGATTTCCTTGAGGCAACATAACACCACAGAATGCGGAAGCGATTGAATCCAAATGGCTTGGCATGTGGCTGGCGAGTGCATTTTGGACGCTAATTCCGATCGAGGAGTGATTTACCGGGCTTTTCGTTTTCCGACGGCGGCACCCTCAGACTGATTATATCCACCAGTAAATATATCACGTCATGATGTTAGCAAACAGGACAATACTTGTCAAGGCCAAAATCGCCAATGACCGCCATGGCCGCATCCCCATTGGCACGGCGCCGAGAGGGAGCGGCCGGTTGGGCGCCTCAACAGCCGCCGGCGCATCCAACACAAGAGGGCAGAGCTCGCTGCCGCATGCCGCTGCTTCACCAATTGAGCACTCCTGTATTCGCGGGGGTGCCGATTTGCTATAATGTGGGTGGGGCGGTTTGAGCTGATCCCCGCAGAACGGAGAACAGAGATCATGATTCACCTGACGCCGACAGCGGTAGGCAAAGTAAAAGAGATCCTCGCCTCTCAGAACCCGCAACCCACGGGGTTGCGCGTGGCAGTAGTGGGCGGAGGCTGCTCGGGCTTTCAATATCACATGGCCTTCGAAAACAACACGACGGGCATGGACCAGGTGTACGAATTTGAGGGCCTAAAGGTTTTCGTGGACCAGATGAGCGAGATGTACTTGAGCGACGTGGAAGTGGACTACGTCGAGACGCTCGAGGGCGCTGGGTTCAAGTTTAACAACCCCAACGTCAAGAACACCTGCGGCTGCGGCAGCTCCTTCAGCGTGTAAGCTGGCCGGCGCGCGTTGCGATTTTCCGGGGCTTCTGGATGGCATGACATCCAGAAGCCCCATTTTGCTTTTCCGGCGTTCCCGCTGCAAACTGATCCTAGTTTCCATGCCCTACGACACGAACGAGTGGGACGATCGCTACCGGCAGGCCGGCTATTGGGCCGGCAAGGAGCCAGCGGAGTTCCTGCGCGAGGTGCTGCCACTCTTGCCGCGAGGTGGAACCGCGCTGGGCCTGGCCAGCGGGGAAGGCCGCAACGCCGTCTTTCTCGCCCAGCAGGGCTACCAGGTTTTTGCCGTGGAGCGCTCCCACGCCGGATTGCTGAAGACGGAAGCGCTGGCCGGCGAGCGCGGCGTGGCCTGCCGCTGGATCACGCAACTTGGCGAGACTCGCCGCCACGAAGCGCCGTTGAAGCTGCTACAGGCCGACCTGGAATCGTTCGCTCTTCCCACGGAGCAATTTGACGTGGTGCTGTGCTTTAAATACTTGCAGCGACCGTTGCTGCCGCTTCTCCCGCGTACTCTGCGGCGGCACGGCATGCTGGTGTACGAAACGTACACGATCGAGCAACTGAAATTTACAGAAGGTCCGCGCCACCCGGAATTCCTGTTGCAACCGGGGGAATTGCGCGCAGCGTTCAGCGCGATGGAGATTCTTTTTTATAGCGAGCTCTGCGCCGGGAAGGGAATGGCGAGCCTGCTGGCGCGCAAGGCCTAGCGACAGCTTCTGTCAGTTCTTCATGGCTTGCAGGCGGCGGATAGCGCTCAGCGCGCCGAGGTGGTGGGAGTTTTCTGCCAGCGCTTTCTTGTATTCGATGAGCGCGCGCGCGTACATGCGCTTGCGCTCCAGCACGCGGCCCAGGTTGAAGTGCGGGAAGCAGTAGCTTTCGTAGCGCGGCGCTCGCAGCGCGCGCAGAAACCACGGGATGGCCTCGTCCAGCCGATCCTGTTCCATCAGGTACGCGCCGATATCGTTGTAGGGATTGCCGAACGTCGGGTCCACCTCGATGGCCAGCAGGCATTCCTGTATGGCGTCCTCCCAGCGGCCCTGAAAGCTGTACGTCCAACCCAAAAAAGTGTGGCTCTCGGCGGTGGGACAGAGTTCCAGAGACCTCTTGTACAGTCGGATTGCTTCGTCCAGCTCGCCGCGCATCTGGTGTTCGTAGGCGAGGCGAAACAACTCCCTCGCCTCGGTGCGCCGAGCATCGCCGGGATCGGAAGTCATTCTGCTGTTCCTGTGCGGCGATTATACAACGGCATCGGTCGTTGAAAAGCGGGCGACGTGCCCGTATGCTATGGCCCCATGAAGATTGCGCTGGCACAGCTCAATCCGACCGTCGGCGACCTGGAAGGGAACGCTGCGAGAATCCGCAAGTTCGCCACGGATGCGCGGGCCCGCGGCGCGCAGCTTGTGGTCTTCTCGGAACTCTGCCTGTGCGGGTATCCACCGCAGGACCTCATTGAGCGACCGTCCTTCCTGAAGCGCAACCTGGAAGCGCTGGAAAATCTGGCGCGCGACCTGGCCGCGCCCGCGATTGTCGGCTACGTCGGCGCGCCGCAGGACGCCGCCGCGGGCAAATCCGCAGCCAACTGCGCCGCGCTTCTCGCCAACGGCCGCGTCGTCTTCGAACAGCACAAGATGCTGCTGCCCACCTATGACGTCTTCGACGAGTCGCGCTATTTTCAACCCGCTCGCTCGCAAGTGGCAGTGGAATTCTGCGGCGCTCGATTGGGCATCACCATCTGCGAAGACGTGTGGAACGACAAGAACTTCTGGACTAGACCGCTCTACGAACGCGATCCCGTCGCCGAGCTCGTGGGGCAGGGAAGCGAAATCATTATTAATATTTCTTCGTCGCCCTATCAGATGAACAAGCGCGGGTTGCGGCAAGACATGCTGCGCGCGCTGGCGCTGCGCCACGGCCGGCCAGTCGTGTATGTGAATCAAGTCGGCGGAAACGACAGCTTGGTGTTCGACGGCTCGAGCGTGGCCGTCACTGCTGACGGGCGCGTCGCCGCGCAGGCGCGCTCGTTCGAGGAAGACCTTGTGCTGTTCGACAGCGAGAGCGGAGCGGGGGAAATCCGCGCACAGTCCGGCGACGAACTCGAGGCCGCGTTTCAGGCGCTGGTCTGCGGCACGCGCGATTATGTGCGCAAGTGCGGCTTCCAGCAGGTGCTCGTGGGCCTGAGCGGCGGCATTGACTCCGCGGTGGTGGCGGCCATTGCCAAGGCAGCGCTCGGGCCGGACAACGTGCTGGGCGTGGCCATGCCCGGGCCGTACTCCTCGGAAGGCAGCGTGCGCGACGCGCAATTGCTGGCCGAGCGGCTTGGTATTCGCACCCTGACTTTGCCCATCAGTGAAGTTTTCGCCGGCTACAAACGAGCGCTGGCACAAGCATTCGCGGGGCGCGCAGAAGACGTCACCGAAGAAAATATTCAGGCGCGCATCCGCGGAAATTTTCTGATGGCGCTCTCCAACAAATTCAATGCGCTGGTGCTGAGCACCGGCAACAAATCCGAGCTGGCCGTGGGCTATTGCACGCTCTACGGCGACATGGCCGGCGGCCTGGCGGTCATTTCCGACGTTCCCAAGACGATGGTGTACGAGCTGGCGCGGCTCATCAACCGGGGCGGGGAAGTGATCCCCGCGGACACGCTGACCAAGCCTAGCTCGGCGGAGTTGCGCCCGAACCAGACGGACCAGGATTCCCTGCCGCCCTACGACGTGCTGGACCGCATTCTGAAAGCGTACGTGGAAGACTTGCGCAGCCCGGAGGAAATCGCCGGCCATTTCGGTTTCGCCTTGAAGCTGGTGCGGGAAATCGCCGTCAAAGTGGACCGCAACGAGTACAAGCGCCAGCAATCCGCTCCGGGACTGAAGATTACGTCTAAAGCATTTCGCATCGGACGGCCATTTCCGATTGCGCAGAAATTTGTGCCGTGAATTTTTGCGGGGCTTGGAACAAGCGTCGCGGGCGACGTATACTGTGTGCTCCTCGCGAAAGCAGATCAGTCATTTCTTATGAGGGAGTAGGGAATTGCGGCGAATTCAAACGGTACCAGTAATCATTCTAATCGCGGCGGGCATGGCGGCAGCGCAGGCGCCGGCGGGCCCCGCGGAGCTGACTCCGGCACAACTTCAAAAGAAAGTCGAGGCGCAGGTACGCAGGCTTTTTGCGCTGGGACCGTCATTCACCATCAAGGTGGACGCGCCCACGGAGACGCAACTCCCCGGCCTGCTTGCCGTCAACGTGGAAGTGAGCTCCGAGGGCGGCAGCGACAAAGTCCCGTTCTACATCACCAAGGACGGCCGTTATCTCCTGCGCGGCGAGATTTTCGATTCGACCAAGGACCCCTTTGCGGAAACTCGCGCGCAGATCACTCTGGCCGGCGCACCTTTCAAAGGCCCTGCAAACGCTCGCGTTACTGTTGTCGAGTACGCCGACTTTCAGTGCCCGACCTGCCGCGGCCTCTACAGCATACTCAAAAGCGTGCAGCCGCAGTTTCCCCAGGTCAAGTTCGTGTACAAGGACTTCCCACTGGAGCAGATCCACCCCTGGTCCATGACCGCCGCCACCGCCGCGCGCTGCGCGTACCAGCAAAAGCCCTCCGCCTTCTGGGTGCTCCATGATCGGCTTTACGACAATCAGGAGCTTATTAGCGCCACCACCGCCTGGCAGACCATGCTCGACTACGCGCGCGATGCCGGGCTGGACGTAGACGCGTTCCGCACCTGCATGACCGCCCCGGAGACCAGAGCCATCATCCAGAAGAGCGTGGACGAGGCAACCAAGCTACGAATCGCCAACACGCCAACCGTCTTCGTCAACGGGCGCCGCTTCATCGGCGCTGACCGTCAGACGCTGGAGCAGTACATTCGCTTCGAGTTGGCCGCCACTGCGCCCGCTCCAACCGCCCCCGCCAAGCAACCTTGAGGCGATTTCACGACAGATCCAATGAAGCACGGGACGAGGCAGGGAACCGTCCAGGGCGACCGTGGGGCAAGCTTCGCCCCAACCCCACTTGGTAGTTATCATAATATCCCTTATCAGACATAGCGCCCTGGCGGTTTTTTGGGGCCTCGCCCGGCGAGTCCGTCCCTTTGGATGTTCCGTTGGCTCACCCGTACCCTGGCTTCGGGCGCGGTGAAGCGGACATCAGCGTGTGGCTCATCACGTTCCTGCTGACCGTATTCGCCGACCTAACCATCGCCGTGGAAGTCGGCATGGTTCTGGCGGCGCTGCTGTTCATCCGCAAGGTGACGGCGACCACCACGGTCACCGAAGTGACCGACAAATATATCGAGACCGGTCGCGTGCATATCCTGCAAGACAAGCATATTCCGGAATACGTTTCCGTCTTTCGCATCCACGGACCTTTTCTGTTCGGCGCCACGGATAAGATCTCCGAAATCACCGAGCGTCTGCAGAAGCTTCCTCCCATCATCATCCTGCGCTTGCGCAACATGACCGCCATTGACGCTACGGGGCTTACCGCGCTGGAAGAACTGGCGGACAAGCTGCACGCCACGGGGCGCACGGTGATCCTGTGCGGGGCCATGGCGCAGCCGGCCAAGCTCATTCACCAGGCGGAATTCGAGCAGCACGTGGGCCGCGAAAACATCTGCAAAAATATTAAAGAAGCTCTGGCAAGAGCCACCGAGGTGTACCGCACCACTACTGAGTACGCCGCCCGTCCGCACCGCCGCCGCAGCGATTCATAGGCTCATTCCGCTTTTTCATTGCTATTTGTTTTTCCAGCCGGGTTGCGGGGATTCACCTTTGCGTAAGCGTACCTATGCGTTGGTGGGCTTTTTGTGCGGTTCGGGCTGCAGCAACTGTTCCTTGCGGTAGAGGAGCGAGTTGATGTCGTACGTGGCCAGCTCGAAGCCGTGGCCGTGGGTGATGGCGTCGGTGGGGCAGGCTTCCACGCAGTAGCCGCAGAAAATACAGCGCGAGTAGTCGATGTTATAGACCTTGGCGTAGCGCTCGCCGGCAGAAATGCGCGCGGCATCCGTATTTTCGGCGGCTTCTATGTAGATACAATTGGCAGGGCACGCCGCAGCGCAAAGGAAGCATCCCACACATTTTTCCAGGCCCTGTTCGTCGCGCTGGAGAACGTGAATGCCGCGGTAGCGGGGCTGGAAGGTGACCGGCGTCTCGGGATAGTTTTCCGTGACCGTCTTGCCCAGCATGTTGCGGAAGGTGACGCGGAAGCCCTTGGCCAGCGTAAGAATCGTCTCGGTGACTTCGCGAAGTATAGACGCCATGGGTTGGACGGGCTGCGGCCCGCCGTACAAGTTTCAGTCTAGCAAACCACTGGCGCTCCCGCAAAACATCTGCTCCGCACACTATTTCTTGGTTAGCGCGGCAATAATCTGCTTTCCGTGGAAGCGTCCGTTCTCGATGAAAATTTCACCGGTGTGCCGCCCGCCGAGGATTACGCCAGCCAGATAAATTCCTGGCACGTTGCTCTCCAGCGTCTCCGGATTGCAATGCGGTTTCATCGTCGCCGGATCGAGCGCAATTCCCTGCTCCCGCAAAAAATCAAAATCCGGGTGATAACCGGTGAGCAAAAACACAGCCGTGGCGAGTATCCGGCGGCTGCCTTGTGGGTTTTTCACGATGACGTCCCGCGGCTCGATTTGCGTGATTTCCGTCTCGAAAAATGCAGCGATTTCTCTAGCCTTGATGCGATTTTCGATATCCGGCCGCACCCAGTACTTGATGCTGGCCCCGAGCTCCGCATGCCGATGCACGAGCGTGACACGGGCGCCCCCGCGCCACAAATCCAACGCGGCCTCCGCGGCAGAATTCTTTCCGCCCACGACAACCACGTCCTGTCCCCAGAACGCGTGCGCCTCGGTGTAGTAGTGCCGCACGTGCGGCAAATCTTCGCCCGGAACGCCGATCCGGTTGGGTAGGTCGTAATAACCGGTGGCGATGACGATCTTCCGCGCGGCGTAGTCCATCTTCTCGCCTTGCGCAGTCCGCGTATGGACTTCGAATTTGCCATCTTGGCCTGATACGCGCTCTACCGATTCGTATAGCTTCAGCTCGAGAGCGTAGTGTTCGGCGGCCTTGCGGTAATACTTCAGCGCCTCGGCGCGCGTCGGCTTGTCGGAAGCAGTGGTCATGGGCAAATCGCCGATTTCCATCAGCTCCGGCGTGGTGAAGAAAACCATGTTCACGGGATAATGAAAAAGCGAGTTGCACAGGCAGCCTTTGTCCGCCACGAGCGCGCGCAGTCCGGCGCGCTTGGCCTCGATGGCGCATGCCAGGCCCGTCGGACCTGCGCCGATGCAGATGAGATCGTAGGGTAGGTTCACGGTGTTAGGCGTCCCTCGTGGTCGGCATCAATCTCCAGCGAGTAGGCGTGTCTGCAAGCCGGTGCTCATTGCCAGAACGTCCTCCGGCCAAGTCTGCAGGCGGTCGAGTCGCTCCAGCGTTTCCGCCAGGCGCTGGCGTTCCACGGCGCTGAGCTCGAGCCCGTACGAATTCTGTTCGCTGGCGGAATCCAACGCCCCGCGGAGGCGCAGCAGCAACCGCTCGTCCGCAGAGTGTGATTCCTTAGCTTCCAGCGAGCCGAAATCCAGCGTGAAGCCGTCCGGCCCGTGCCGCAGCAACTTCGGATCCACCGCGCGTATCAAGCTCACCAGCGTCAGAATCAGCTCATCGTTATTGAACTCGACTCGCACGTCGATCCCCTAAACTTTCGCCAGCAGTGATTCCGCCAGCGCTTCGGCAAATTCAGCCAGCTCCCGGGAGCGCTGCGGTGTCACCGGTACTTCGCTGCTCTTCCATACGAAGACGCCGCGGCCATTTCGATTCACGCGCACGCCGGGATTTCCTGCGACTACATAGAACACTTCGCCAAAAAGCTTCATGCCATCTCCCGGCACTGGTGCCAGCAGCGCGGCACAGTCGCCGCGGCGTACACCGACGTGGCTGGCGTACAATGGAAACGCCACTAGCGCGAAGCCGCGCCCGCGCAGGCGTTCGAGAATGGCGACTTGCTGTTCACTCAACTCCAACATAGCCATCCCCATTGTAAGACACCAATCGCCCGATGCGGGTTGCGGAATTACTGCTGAAGTGCCCGGCCGGGCCGACGCCGGCAGCACCAGCGCGGAGGCCAGGCTCACAAGCAGCCTTATGCGGCGGATACGCCCTGATCTTCGCCTGCTTGTTCCAGCTCTGCGAGGATCGAGCGCAGGGTCTGAATCAGTTCATGTCGCGAGACGCTGCTCTTGCGGAACTGAATGCGCAGGTTAAAAGATTCGTTCTCTGGCTTGAAGGAAAAGATGAAGGGCTGGGGCCGCGGGCCGGACTGTTTCTCCTCGCGCCGCTCCTGCCGCGCGGCGTCGCGCGTGAGCCCCCCGCGCAGAATGCGCGACACCATCTCCGCCATCTTCTTTTCGTTGGGCTGTCGCGCCACTTGCAGCAGCAGCGAACGGGAAAGGATTCCCTTCTCCACGCACTTCTTGCGCAGGTTCTCCGGGATGTTGCGCAACGAAAGCGTTTCCGTGACGGACGAGCGAGCCTTGGCGATTTTTCGCGCGATGTCCTCGTGGGTGTAATCGAACTGCGTAGCCAACCGGTACAGTCCGTCCGCTTCCTCGAACGGCGTCAGGTCTTTGCGCTGGAGATTTTCGATGAGTCCGATTTCCAGCGTCTCCGCGTCGTCCACGCGCTTCTCGATGCACGGCACTTCGTGCAGTCCCGCCGCGCGCGCGGCGTAGTAACGCCGTTCGCCGGAGATGAGGTAGTAGCAGTCCTCGCGGGCCACAAAGCGCACCAGCAGCGGCTCGAGCACGCCCTTCTCGCGCACAGAGTCGGTCAAATCGCGCAGGTCGCCCAGCGCTTTGCGCGGCTGCTCGGGGTTGGGGCGCAGTTTTTCCAGCGGGATCATGCGCCCGATAGACGCGCTGCTGTAGCTGGTCAGTGACTCGACATAATGCGCGTCATGCCGCATCTTCAGCGTGACGGGCAATCCGATCCTTTTCGACACGTTGCACGACCTCCTGGGCCAGCTTGCGATACTCCACTGCGCCCGGCGATTTCGGAGCAAAAGAAAAAATTGTTTCCTTGTAGGCGGGACATTCTTCCAGGCGCACGTTTTTCGAAATGCGCGTCTTGAACAGCACCGTACCGAATACGGATCGGATCTGTTCGTGGACGTCGCGCGCGATGTTGGTGCGCTTGTCAAACAGCGTGATCAGCACGCCGAGAACTTTCAAGTCGGGATTGGGACGCGAGCGCACGCGCTCGTAGGTTTCCAGCAGGTCGTCCGTGCCCTCGATGGCAAAATACGCGGCTTGAATGGGCACCAGCAGGTGCGTCGAGGCCACCAGCGCATTGACTGTCAGAATGCCTAAAGCCGGCGGCGTATCCAGAATGATGAAGTCGAAGTTTTTGTAAACCGGCGCCAGCGAATCCTTCACACGGAAAGGCGCATCGAACTGCCCGGCCAGGTGCACTTCAAGCCGCGCGAGCGCCAGTTTGCCCGGAGCGACGAACAGGTAGGGGTCCTTGGTGGCCCGAACCACCGTGCCCATCGGCGTGCGGCCGTCGGCCAGCACGTCGAACATCGTGGGCATGGCATCGTCGGCTTCAAAAAAAGCAATGGAGGAGTTCGCCTGCGGATCGAGGTCCACCAGCAGGACCTTCTTCTTGCGCTCGGCCAGCGCCGCAGACAAATTGATGGCTGTGGTGGTCTTCCCCACGCCACCCTTCTGATTGGCAATCGAGATGACGGTTGTCAATGCCCTCTACCCGCTCCGCTTCCCGCGATTCGTGTGCAACCCGAATCCTACATATAGGCCACCCCTGGGCCTACCTACTACGGTTAGAGTAAATCTACAGGGGGACAATCCACCGTGCAAGCGAAAAATATGCCAAGCTCATGGGTACGCGGGAGGAGGGATTTGCGCGTCTCGCAGCCGCTCACATTCTTTTCAGATTTCGTTGGGCCAAGCGATAGGTAGCCGTGGGCTGCCGCTCGATGTTCTTCGGCTTTTCCATCCTTTTGTATGCAGCGACGGCCGTTTGCTTTTCTCCCCAGAGTTCAGCCAGCCGCCCGTACAAATACCAAATTGCGGCATTGGGCTCTTCCAAGTTGTACAACTCGATGGCCTGCAGCATCGCCTCGCGCGCTTCGTTGGTCTTTCCGGCCTCCGCCCAAACCGCCGAGAGCGTGTGCACAATGGCCGCATTGTTGTTCTGGCTCAATTGTGCGGCTCGCTGCGCGTCCTCCACGGCCTGCTGCGGCATGGGCTCAATGAACAGAGCACCCCAGGCCATGCCGTTGTAATCCGAAGCCGTTGCTTTCCCTAGAGCGGCCAGGCGTCGCAGATGCTCAATGGATTCTGCAAATTGCCCCCGGAACTCCTCAATCCGCGCCAGGGCGCGCAGCGCCGTCGCATCGTTCTCGCGGCGCTTCAAGCGCGCCTGTGCGACCGCTTCTGCTTGGTCCCAGTGCTTCAGCGAATTCTGCGCTTCGATAACCATCATGAATGCGATTTCCGAGTCCGGGTAGGCGCGCAATAATTCTTCCGCAATGGGAAGCACAGAGTTGAAGTCGCTCAATTTCACATACGCAGCTGCCAGAGCTAATTGCAGACCAACTCTTGCCGCCGAGTTGTCGAGGGCCTTCTCCAGTGCGCCACGCAGGATGGGAACTGCGAGATTCGCGTTTGGCGTAGTGACCAGCAGACTCGCACCGGCCGCACGAATCGCATCGGAATCGGCTTCCCTTCCCTTCTCCCAAAGCCGCGGAAAGGGCTTTCCGGCGTACGGGTCATCCCCGCCGGTAAGCTGCATTTCCTCGCGAACCCAATCCAGCAAGCGCCGCGCGCCGGGTAGGTCGCCGCGATCCACACGCCACAGCACCTCCAGCCCCACACTGGTTGCGGATTTAGCTTCATCCAGAATGCGGTACACTCCGTTTTCCCGCACCACCAAGAAGGTCATCGGCGCCGACCCAGGAGCCTCTGTGCGCACACGATAATCGCCTCCCTCGATGCCTTCCGCCGAAAACTGGATGTTAGCTACGATAAGGTCGCGTCCCACAGCCAACGGCACTCCGCTTCGCGCAAGGACGATTCGCGCGCCGGTCAGTTCGCCTACGGAATCCCGCTCGTCTTCCTTGCTAAGTTCGTCGGCTGCCGCTTTGCTGCTGATCGCCATTAAATCTTCCTTCTTGGGTCGTTCCGGTGCAAAGATGAGCGCGAACATTTGCTTGACCGCATCCCGCGGGTCGCTCGGCGAGAGTTTCAGATCCTCGTAACGGATTGCTTTTCGGTACATCTCCGCTTGCCCCAAGGTCGCCGTGGCATTCGCGGCTCCGCGCGCGCCGGCCGCCAGCAGGTCAGCGCCCTGCGGGTAGAATCGCAACTGCACCAGGGTTGCCCCGGCCCCGCTCATGGCTTTGCGCCGCGCATCGTCGCTGCTGATCTCTTTGTTCGCCTGCTGAATGGCGACTGCGGAACCCTCCAGGGCCGCGGTGGCGATTAGAAGCAGCGAGTCACGTTGACCCGAGCCTGGCGGTAAGGCTTTCGCTTCCTCCCGCAGTTCTTTGAACTTCCCTGCCCGCAGATAAACGATGGGAAGATTGGCGGCGAGTCCGGTGCCTTTCATCTTTTCTTTGATTTTCAGGTATTCCAGAATGGCCTCGTCAAGCTTCGCGCCCTTTGCGTATCGCTCGCCTTCGGCATTGTGCTCCAGCAGGATGGCCAGGTCTCCGCGTGATTCAACGTTGTCCGCTTCGAGCTCGACCGCCTTGCGGTGTGCGGCAATCGCACCATCCCAGTCGAATCCTTTCTTGAACCGCCGCCCCAGCACGTCATGCTGAAGGATCCAGCCAAGTGTCTGCCAGGCAAGCGAGGATTGCGGCTCTGCCACGGTGGCCCGCCGGGCCTCCTCGCGCGCGGCCTCTCCCAGCCCCGCGGCGAGCAGTCCCTGCGCAGTTCGCACGTGGTGCGCCGCCACGTTGGGCTCCTTCGACGCGACAGAGCGGAATTCCGCCAGGGCCTCGCGAATCTTTCCTGCCTCCAGCAAGTCGAAGCCTTTGTATGCGAACACCACCATGAGTGCTTCCGCCCTGCGAATCTTCAGCACGGCTTGGCGCAGCGCTTCGGCTTCCTCTGCACTCATTTCGCGCTTCCCGGTGTCGAACCGCAGCACTCCCGTCACTACGCCACCTTCACCTTGTTTGAATTCTTTGCTGTAAATCGCGGAGCCGAACTTCTCCGTGCCGGACTCCGGCAGGGAGCGAACCTGAAAACCGGGGGGCGGCGTGATGCGATAGTTCCATTCGACTGTGGACGGCGCCGGCAAAAAGAGCGGCCCGCTGCGCTTGCGTTCCTTTTTCTGATTGGCGTTCGGCGGCTCCGCGGTTTCTTCCGGTTCGCTGGCCAGGCCGGCGTTTTCGTCACGAAATTCCGGGGGGAGTTGCTCAAATAATCCGGCCGGCATGATGGCCACGGCCGCGTCCTTTAGTTCCGTGGTTCCGCGGGTCGCCTTGGGGGTTTCAATCCGCAGCCGGAACGGCTGCGAGTAGTCCTTGGGAGCCGTGTGTTCGTATTTGACGGGCGCTTTGGAGAGATAGGCCTCATCAAAATATTTTTGCAGTGTCTCGTTGATTTCCTTAGGATCACGCACCGCATACCCGTAGCGATAATCGCTCTCCTTCCCGCCGAACACCTCCGTCGTTTCTGTTACGCGCGCGGAACCCATGGGCGCCAGAAAAAACTCTCGCGTCTCGACGATACGATTCTGGGAAGAGGAGGCCGAGGACGTGCGCTTCAATTCCTGCGTTCCTGGTGCAGCCACCAGCGCTAGGCGGTCCTGATCGGAGTCCGCCAGTGCATCCAGGCGTGAATACTCGTCCGTGGCGTCGATCCAGTAGTCCGGTTTTCCCGGCACGTACACAATGGCGTGATCGAACTCGCCCATTCCGGGCAGGGTTGGATCGGGATTCGTTTGCGGCGACGTGCGCAGCACGGCGACATGCGCCTCGATTCCCGCAGCTCTCAGCATCGCCACCAGCATGGCGGACTTGTCCTTGCAGTCGCCGAACTTTCGTTGAAGGGTTTCTGCCGGTGTGCGCGGCACCAGCGACGCTTCGTCAAACTCGATGCCGGTATAGCGCACCTGTTCGTGCAATCGGCGCATCAGCCGCCAGATGATGTCCTCCCGTCCTCTAGCTCCTTCCAGCGCCTTGCCAATCATCGCCTCGCGATCTGCGGCCCGGATTTGTTCGTCCACCATTTGCGCATAGCGTTCCGCAACTGCCTGCCACGATTTTCCGGTCGAAAACCAGACGCCCGGGTAGCGCGGCTGATCCGGCGTTGAATACGGCTCCGGCATGCGCCAAGCCGGCATCACGCCGCGCTCGAAAGTGAGCCGTATGCGCCCATCGCTTTCGCTGCGTTGGGCCTGCACGTCGGGCATTAACTGGATTTTGTATTGCAAGGGGAGCGTCGCCGGGGCGTCAATCACGAGGCGAGTATGCCGAAAGCTTTCGCGGCCTCCGAACTCGACGCGGTTCGTCGTTCCTTGATCAAAAAAAGGCGCCCGCTCACGAAGCACGGTCTCCGCTTCAACCACCGAACCGATGGCCACCGCCGGCAGCGGCCCCTTCAACATGCGCCGATCGGAATAGACGTTCTTATCTTCCTCGCCGACCCCGGCTTCCGTCAGCGTCTTCGGATCCAAATTGTGCACCGCGCCATCCCGCGTGATCACCCGCGCGCGAATCTCCGGGCGATCCTGATTCCACGGCTGCCAGTCGTTCTGGATCGAGGCCCAATTTTGTGCGCCCGCTTCGCTCGCCACGCGATACACCATGCGCCACGTCCTCGTCTTCCGGCCGTCTGCTTCGAACTCGAAGCGGTACTCTTCGAAGAGCACGACCGCATCCTCGCCGGGTTTAGCCTCGACGGATGCGGCAGCCTTCAGGACTGCTTGCGGGTCAGCGCTCAAGGGTGCGTTCACCCAGGGTTCGTCGCTTGTCGCCGGCGTCTGGCCGGAAACCAGCGCAAGGCTCAGGAGCATCGCGCAGCAAGCAATCATCGGCACGATGAGAATTCGGCCCGCGAATCTCGATTTAGGCATGATGTTTTCCTTCTGCAGGGGAGGCCGGTTTTTGGTGTTCGAACGCAAATCTGCGGGAAGTATGCACGGGCAGCATTACAAATGCAATTAGTGATTAAGGTAAGCCGGAGTGTGTGGTGCGTGCCTGTGGACTACATCTTATAGCGCCCGAGGTCCTCGTCGTTCAGGCCCTCGAGCCACTTGCGCAATTCTTCGTTGGTGCTTTTTTCGGAAACGGCGTTGGTCACCTTGGAGCTCTTCAGCACTTCTTCGTCCACGAAAATCGGACAATCCACGCGCAAGGCCAGCGCCAGCGCATCCGAGGGACGCGAGTCCACGGACATGATCTGCCCGTTGCGCTCGATCCAGATCAGCGCGTAAAAAGTATCGTCCTTCAGTTCGTTGACCACCACGCGCTGCACGCGGCATTCCAGGCCCAGCAGAAGGTTCTTCAGCAAGTCGTGGGTCATCGGCCGCGGCGTCTGCACTTTTTCGATTTCCAGTGCGATGGCGTTCGCTTCGTAGATGCCCACCCAGATGGGCAGGATGGCGCTGCCGTGCGTGTCCTTGAGAACAACGATGGGCATATTAGTGGCCGGGTCCATCATCAGCTTCCCGATTTTCATTTCCACTTCCATCGTCGCCTCCCGCTTGCGGCCGAACTAGGCCGCAGCTACGTGACGCGTTCGCCCACAAGGCTGTTCGGTCCGGCCCGGCTCACCTTCACCTGGACGTATTGTCCCAGAAGACTCGCGCCCGCGCCACTGGAACTCGCGCTTGGCGAAGTGAAATTGAGCACACGGTTGCAAGACGTGCGCCCGGCCCACTGTTCGACTCGTGAAGATCGTCCGTCCACGAGCACTTCAAATGTCTGCCCGACCAGCGCTTCGTTGCGCGCAAGCTGGATGCTCCGCTGCTTTTCCTGCAACACCGCCAGCCGCCTTCCCTTCTCTTCCTCGGAAACGGAGTCCTCCATCTGTCGCGCCGGCGTGTAGATCGGAAGCGAAAACTTGAACGAAAATCCGCCGTCGTACTGCGCCACATCCAGCAGGCTGAGCGTTTCTTCGAACTCTGCGTCCGTTTCGCCGGGGAAGCCCACGATGATGTCGCTGGTAATGCTGATGGGCCGTCTGGCCGCGCGTATCAGCGCAATTTTCTCCAGGTACTGCTCGCGCGTGTACGTGCGCTGCATGGCCGCCAGCACGCGCGTCGAACCGGACTGCACCGGCAGGTGCACATGATTGCAAATTTCCGGCACCGCTTCGATCGCCTGCACAATCTCCGGATGAAAATCGCGCGGGTGCGACGTCGTAAAGCGCACTCGCCGAATGCCCGGCACCTGTGCCACGGCCACCAGCAGCTCAGCGAAGCTCATGCCGCGCGGCGACGGGTCGCGGTAGCTGTTCACCGTCTGCCCGAGGAGTTGAATTTCTGAATAGCCGAAATCCACCAGTTGACGCACTTCCTGCAAGATGGAGGCGCTCGTCCGGCTGCGCTCCGGCCCGCGCGTGAAGGGCACCACGCAGTACGTGCACGCCTTGTCGCAGCCTTCGATGATGGTGAGATAGGCGCGAAAAGGATTGTCGCGCCGCGTCAGTTCGGTCTCGAAGGTTTCGTCCACATCGAGGTCAAGTCCCATCACGCGCCGGTTCCCGACTTCGACTTGCGCCAGCAAGTCGGGCAGCTTGCGGTAGCTGGCCGAGCCGCACACCAGACTGACCCATGGCGCGCGCTCGAAAATTTCTTCGCCTTCCTGCTGCGCCACGCAGCCGAGAACCCCGATAATTTTTGTCGGCGACTCGCCCGGGCGGAACAATCCCAGCCGCGAAAACACTTTCTGCGCGGCTTTTTCGCGAATGCTGCAGGTATTGAAGAAAACGACGTCGGCGTCGTGCGGCTGGTCCACCTGCTGGTAGCCGCGCGCCAGCATCACGCCGGCTACTTTCTCCGAGTCGTGCACATTCATCTGGCAGCCGAACGTTTCAATGAAGAATGCTTTGCCGTTGCTGGGCAGAACGCCGCCCGCGGCTCGAGGGCCGGTCAGCATTTCGAGGCGGATATCAATGGAGCTTCCCATACCGGAAAAACGATTCTAGCACATGCGCGCCGGGTTTCGTTTGACCGACCCTGTGCCCTATGCTACGGTAAGTTTTCGGTATTTTTCACAGCGCGTACTGAGGGAGGTCAGCGATTCCGGACATCGGGCTCATTATTCTTGCGGGCCAGCTTGGAAGTTTGCTCCAGCAGACCGGCTGGGTGGCCCGCGTCGTTC
>JAMCWK010000035.1 GCA_023481105.1 Acidobacteriota bacterium
CGTTCGGAGAAGGTGACCGGTTTTCTCCGCGCGATGCAGAGGCCGGCGGCGCACTTCGAGAAGTTGCGCGAGCTACTGGATGGCGATCTGCGAGAATTTCGTGCGACTGAGTTACCAGCTTCTATTTCCGAGTGCGTCACGCTTTCCACGTTTCACGGCTGCCCGGCGCATGAGATTGAAGGCATCGTCCGCTACCTGCTGGAAGAGCTTGGCCTGCACGTGATCATCAAATTCAATCCCACCTTGTTGGGATTCGAGGCGGTGCGCGAACTGCTGATGGATCGTCTTGGATATGGCCACCTCGCGCTCTGCCGCGAGGCGTTCGAGCAGGACCTCCAATACAATGACGCGCTGGAGATGTTACGCCGGCTGCGAAGCGTCGCTGCAGATTGCGGTTTGTCCGTCGGCGCCAAATTCACCAACACGCTGGTTGTGGCCAACAACCCGGAATTTTTTCCCGCGCAGACCGATCCGTACATGTACCTCTCCGGGCAACCGCTGCATGTGATCGCCATGAATTCGATGCAGCGTTTTCGCGAGGACCTTGGATTCGAGCTTCCCGTGTCATTTTCGGCGGGCATCGAGCGCAAGAATTTTCCCGCTGCGGTGGCTTGCGGGATGGTGCCGGTTACGACATGCACCGATCTTCTGCGGCAGGGAGGCTACGCGCGCCTACCAAAATACTTAGATGGCCTGGCGGATGAAATGCGGCGCTGCCGTGTCTCGAGCCGGGAAGCCTTCGTGCTCGCCGCGCGCGGACACGGCGCCGAAGCCGTGGCAGAAGTTTTGCGATCAGAAAAAGGTGGCGCGCAGGTTTGGGAGCGCGAAGGGACGCGGCTCACTGCCTTGGCCTTGGAACATCCGGATGAACTTCCTAAAGCGCTGCGCGCTGTGGCAACTGCCGCAGGCCTCGAAGCGGAAACAATTATGTTGCGCGCCACGCGTGTTGCAGGGCGCCTCAACGGGCGCGACATTGTGCCGGCGCTGGCCGAAGACGCGCGCTATCATTCGCAGGCCAATCGCAAAGAGCCGCGACGCATCGCGCGCACGCTGGGCCTCTATGACTGCATCAACTGCGATCTCTGCATATCGGCATGTCCGAACGATGCTATTTTCGCTTACCATCCAACACCGATCGCAGCGCCGACGCAGCGGCTTCGGCTGTGCAGCGGAGACGAGTTAGTGCGCAAGCCGGCGAAAACGTTTGCCATTCGTGAGTCGCACCAACTGGCGGTTGTGGACGGGCTGTGCAACGAGTGCTCGAATTGCGATGTATATTGCCCGGAGCAGGGCGCACCGTACCTTCTCAAAGAGCGCGTGTTCCTCAGCCTTGATGACTTCCGTGCTGCGCCAATGCGAAATGGATTCTGTCGGCAGGAAAACACGCTATTTGCCCGTTTGGGAGGAGCTGATTATTTTCTCGTTCCCGAGCCGGAGCGCAATCGCGCCACGCTTTGCGGCGAAGGTTTCCATCTGGACCTTCAGTGGGAGCCGCTGGAAGTTTGCGCTGGGCGGCTGACAAATTCCGGCGAGATCGAATTCGACACCGCGCTGCTTTGGCGAATGAAAACGGTGTGGGAATCCATTTTCCATTCCGGCACGCCCAACATGGTGAACCCCGATCCACGCTCCGAGCTTGTGATGAGGTCGTGCGATGAGTGAAGCGTTTCTGCTGGGCAACGGTGTGCTCGTCGCAGGCTTCTCGCCGAAGTGCGCCGTGCAACCGCAAGTGATTCCCGACGGAGCGGTGGTGTGGCGAGGAGAGCGCATCCTCGCAGTAGGCCCGGAAGCGGAGTTGCGCCGCGCATATCCTGACGCTCGTTTCCTCGACGCGCACGGCGGCTTGATCCTGCCGGGCCTGATCAACCTTCACCATCATTTTTATGCGGCCCTTGCGCGCGGCCTCGATCCGGGAGCGCCGCTGACGAATTTCGCGGAAATCCTGGACCGCCTGTGGTGGCGACTTGACCGCGCGCTCAACGTCGAAACCGTTCGCATTTCCGCGCAGCTTTCGGCCGCGGACTGCATCCGCTGGGGCTGCACTACCGTTTTTGATCACCACGCCTCACCCTCATGTCTCGCAGGAAGTCTCGACGTCATCGCCGATGTAGTGAACGCCAGCGGGCTTTCGGCGGTGCTGTGCTACGAAGTGACGGATCGCAACGGGCACGAGCAGGCGCGCGCGGGGATGGAAGAGAATCTGCGATTTATCCAAGAGCACGCCAGCGACCCCCGCATTCGCGGAGTAGTTGGCTTACATGCCAGCTTCACGCTGCGCGACACCACGCTGGCGGAAGTCGCCGAGCGCCGGCCGCCGCGAGCGGGCTGCCACATCCACGTGGCCGAAGATCTGCTCGATGTGGAAGCGTCGCGCCGCGCATTCGGTCTAGGGCCGGTGGAGCGCCTGGAGCGCTTTGGCCTGCTCGATGAACATTGCTTGCTGGCCCATGGCATCCATTTGCAGCCGGACAACTACCGCAGCATTGCGAGTCACGACGCGGTTCTGGTGCATAATCCTGAATCGAACGCGAACAACGGCGTCGGCCATCTCGACGCCGCGAACGCGGCAAAGCTGGGTTGCACGGTGGGGCTGGGCACCGACGGCATGTCGTCAAGCATGTTGCGCGCATTGCGCGCGGCATTTTTCGCGCATCGCGCTTGCCATGCAGGCGAACCTGCCGCTGCATTGCCTGCGCTGCTTTTCAATAACGTGCGAGTGGCGCGGCGCTTCTTCGACGAGCCGTTGCTGGGTGAGCTGGCGCCCGGCGCTCCGGCGGACGTCATCGTTTTGGATTCTGCGCCGCCGACGCCGATCACCGCGGAGAACTTGTTAAGTCATCTGGTGTACGGCGCCAGCGAAGCACCTGTCCGGCACACCGTCGCCCGCGGGCGCGTGCTGCTTGAGAACTTCTGTCACACGACGCTGGACGTGACCGAAATTGCCGCGCGTGCACGCGAACTCACGCCGGGGCTGTGGCAGCACTTTGCTGCAATGAAGAGCGGCACGAATTACCTGGGCCAGTAGCACAGGCGAACCGCCTGTGCAGCCGAAAGGAGCTGCACGTTGTCTCCGTCAAGCAAAGAAGAAGTTCGTCGGCGCGCTGTGGAGCGCTGCCGCGAGCGAGGCATCCTGATCCCCACCTTTGCGGAAATGCGCGACCCCAGCGCGATTGATCCTGCCGTCGTCGCCGCGCTGCGTAGCGTGGACATGCAGGCTGTGGACCCGCTCAATCTTTTTCGCATCACCTGGCACAACGACGCGCAGACAGGCGGATTCGGGGATGTGAACGTGTTCGAGATTCCCTCGGAGCTGACCAGCGTGCCAGCGCGCATCGTGGGGCTTGTGGGGAAGCACTTTCCGACTGGCGCGCATAAAGTAGGAGCGGCGTTCGGTTGTCTGGTGCCGCGGCTCGTGTCGGGCGAATTCGATCCCAGTACGCAACGCGCGGTGTGGCCCTCCACCGGAAATTATTGTCGCGGCGGCGTATTCGACAGCGCTCTGCTCGGTTGCCAGGCTGTAGCCATCCTTCCGGAGGGAATGAGCCGCGAACGATTCCGCTGGCTGGAAAGCATGGGCGCGGAAATCATGGCCACGCCCGGAAGCGAAAGCAACGTGAAGGAAATCTTTGATGCCTGCTGGGAAATCCGCAAGACCCGGCCGGAAGCGGTGATCTTCAACCAGTTCGAGGAATTTGGAAATTATCTCTGGCACTACGGCGTGACCGGGCCGGCGGCGGAATCCGTTTTCCGCCGCGTGGCTGGGCCGCGGGGACGCCTCGCGGGATGGGTCGGCGCCACGGGTTCCGCGGGGACGCTCGCCGCCGGCGACCATCTCAAGCGCCAATTTCCCGGATGCCGCATCACCGCTGCCGAAGCTTTGCAATGTCCCACGCTGCTGCTGGCCGGATTTGGTTCGCACCGCATCGAAGGCATCGGCGACAAGCATGTGCCGTGGATCCACAACGTGCGCACGACGGACGTGGTCGCGGCCATTGACGACGAAGCCGCCATGCGCCTGCTCCGCTTGTTCAACGAGCCCGCGGGGCACGCGGAGCTCGCGCGGCGCGGAGTGAGCAGCGCGGTAATTGCGGGTCTGCCCTTGCTGGGAATATCCAGCATCTGCAACCTGCTGGCCGCAATCAAGACTGCGCGTTATTTCGAGTTGGATCACAACGACATTCTCCTGCTGACGTTTACCGATTCGGCGGACCTCTATCGCACGCGCCTCGAGGAACTCAACGCGGAGCGCGGCGCGTACACCGAGCGCCAGGCGGCGTTGGACTTCGAACACTGCTTGGCGGCAGCAACGACGGATCACATGAAGGAGCTGAACTACCTCGACCGCAAAGCGCTGCACAACCTGAAATATTTCACTTGGGTCGAGCAGCAGGGGAAAACCGTCGAGCAGCTCAATGCGCTATGGAGTCCCGCGTTTTGGGACGACTTGGTTGCTGAGCTGCCACGCTGGGATGCGCAAATCACGGCTTTCAATCGAGAGACCGGCGTGCTCTCTCAAATCAAGAATCGCGCCAGAACATAACGGACAGGGAGACACGGAATGATAGATGTGAGTAAGACATCTCTTGCTGCCGCCCAGAAATACTCAAGAGAAATTGTTGCGTTTCTGCGCGACATCATCGCCATTCCCGCCGAAAGCGGCCGGGAAGGCCCGCGCTGCGAGCGCGTGCGCCGCGAATACGAAAAGCTCGGCTTTGACGAAGTGTTTTTCGACCGCCTCGGCAACGTGGTGGCCCGCATCGGAGACGGCCCGCTAAAACTTTTGATGGACGGACACATTGATTGCGTCGGCGTGGGCGATCCGGCAGCCTGGGAACACGATCCGTTTCAGGGCAAGCTCGCGGACGGAAAAATCTGGGGCCGCGGCGCAGTGGACGAGCTTCCCGCTATCGCCTGCATGGCCTACGGCGCCAAGCTGCTGCGCGAGCGCGGCTGGCCCGCCGACGTCACGCTCTATCTGACCGCGTCGGTGATGGAAGAGGACTGCGACGGCTACTGCCTCCTCCATTTGATCGAAAAGGAAGGCATCCGCCCGCACGCGGTGATTCTTGGGGAGCCGACGGATCTCAACGTCTATCGCGGCCACCGCGGGCGCATGGAGGTGACCATCACTACGCGCGGGAAATCTGCGCACGGCGCGCACTGCGATCTCGGCGTCAACGCCCTGTACAAAATGACGCCCATCATCTCCGACATCGAAGCGTTGCACGGCCGCTTGCGCCACGATGATTTCCTCGGAAAGGGATCGCTGACGGTTTCGTTCATCGAGTGCACTTCGCCTTCGCTCAATGCCGTGCCGGATAGCGCGCGCATCTATCTCGACCGGCGGCTCACCGCCGGGGAAACGCTGGAGAGCGCGATGAATGAATTGCGCTCGTTGCCGCACCTCGGAGACGCCGAGGTAAAGTTGCTCTCTTACGACGCGGCCAGTTGGCGTGGAGAACGCGCGCAGCAGGAAAAGTATTTCCCCACGTGGGTGCTGCGCGAGGATCACCCGCTCGTCGCCGGCGTGGCGCGAGCCGTCGAAAGCGTGCTCGGGCACCCGCCGGCCATTTCGCGCTGGTCGTTTTCCACCAACGGCGTGGCTAGCATGGGCCGCTTGGGAATTCCCACAGTGGGTTTCGCGCCGGGCCTGGAAGAGCTGGCCCACACCACGCGGGAGTGCATCGCTGTTGACGATCTTATTCGCGCCACGGCGGTCTACAGTCTCATCCCGGAAATCCTGGTTGCTCGCAAGGCCGAGCTCATGGCCGCCGCCGCACCTGTCACACGGAGCTGACGCATGGAAACCAAGTTGAAGGGAAGGCACTTCATCACCGAGCAGGACTGGTCCGTCGAAGAATTGGAAACGCTTTTTTCGCTAGCCGCGGACCTCAAGGCCGCGAAGAAGGCCGGACGCACTACGCCGCTGCTCGACGGCAAAACGCTCTACATGATTTTCTTCGACGCTTCCACGCGCACACGCAATTCCTTCGAGACGGGCATGACCCAGCTTGGCGGTCACGCCATTTTTCTTTCGCCCGATAAAATGCAAATCAGCCATGGCGAAAACGCGCGCGACACCGCCAATGTGCTTTCGCGCTATGGCGAAGGCATCGCCATTCGCCATTGCGCCTACGGTGAAGGCAACGCCTATCTGCGCGAAGTGGCTGCCAACTCCCGCGTCCCCGTGCTCAACATGCAGTGTGACATCTACCACCCCTGCCAGATTCTGGCGGACTACATGACCATCCGAGAAAAGTTTGGAAAGACGCGCGGGCTGAAACTGGGCGTAGCCTGGACCAGCGCGCCTAACTACGTTCGCCCGCTGTCGGTGCCGCAGAGCCTCATCTTGATGATGCCGCGGTTTGGACTCGACGTAACCCTGGCTTATCCGCCGGAGTTCAAGCTGATGCCACAAATCGAAGAGCAAGCTCGCGCCAACGCGCAATCGGCGGGGACAAAATTCGAAATCACGCACCGCTTTGAAGATGCGTTCGAAAACGCGGACGTGGTCATTCCGAAATCCTGGGGGCCGCTTGTCACCACGCAAGACAAAACCGAAGGGCTGCGCCTCATCGAGAAATATCCGGCGTGGCGTTGCGACACCAAGCACATGGCCCTGGGCAAGAAACACATCCTCTATATGCATCCTCTTCCGGCCGACCGTGGCCGAGAGGTAACTGACGAAGTCATCGACGGGCCGCACTCAGTGGTTTACGACGAGGCCGAAAACCGCCTGCACGTGCAGAAGGCACTGATGGCCCTCACGATGTAAGAGTTAAACGAAAACGCACGCGACAAAGTCCATGAACAATTTTCACTTTCGCTGCATTGAATGCGGAGTTTCCCACCAAGAGGAGCAAGTTCAGTTAGTGTGTCCGGCGTGCGCGCGAAAACAGGAGTCCGGCGGCGTGACGCGGGGCGTGCTCGAAGTCGTCCTCGACGCCTTGCCCTCGCATTGGCCTGCTGCGCCCGCTTCCAGCGCGGAGTTCCTATGTGCATTTCTTCCCGTGCCCTCGCCGGAATTCTTTCCGCCAATTCCTGTCGGCGGAACGCCACTTCTTGAAGTGCCTGCCCTGCGTCGTGCTTTGGGAATGAAGAATCTCTGGGTGAAAGACGACACGCGCAACCCCAGCGGCTCGACCAAGGACCGCGCATCATTTCTTGTCGTGGCCAAGGCGCGAGAGTACGGCTGCAAAACGATTGCTGCCGCCTCCACCGGCAATGCAGCCACTGCGCTTGCATGCGTGGCCGCGGCCAGTGGAATCCACGCCGTGGTATTTGTTCCCGCGGCGACGCCTGAAGCCAAGCTCGTCCAGATGCTGAGCTACGGCGCGCAAGTTCTGCCGGTGGCGGGCAGCTACGATGACGCCTTCGAATTGTGCCTCGCCGCGTGCCGCGAGTTTGGCTGGTACAACCGCAATACGGCTCTCAATCCGTTCACCAGCGAGGGGAAGAAAACGGCGGCGCTGGAAATCGCTGCCAGCCTCGCACCGGAGAGCCCCGACGTCGTGCTTGTGCCCACGGGCGATGGCGTGATTCTTTCCGGCGTCGCGAAGGGCTTCGCCGATCTCTTGCGTTGCGGCCTCATCCGCCGCGTGCCGCGGCTGATTGCGGTTCAGCCGCAGGGCTCCGCCGCGATTGTGAATGCGCTCGAAAAAAATGCGGAGGCAATCACGCCCGTGCCCAATGCGTCGAGTGTGGCCGATAGCCTGGTGGTGCAAGCGCCGCGCAATACCCTTCAGTGCTTGCGTGCCATCCGCGCATCCAGTGGCGGCGGCGTGGCCGTTTCCGACGAAGCCATCATTCGCGCGATCTCCGAACTCGCGCGCTTAACGGGCGTCTTTGCCGAGCCAGCAAGCGCGGCAGCTCTGGCGGGGCTGCACGCCGCGCTCGCAAAGGGATTAGTGCAGCGCGAAGAACGCGTCGTCCTGCTCGTCACCGGCAGCGGGCTGAAGGACGTTCCTGCCGCGTCGCGCGCGGTCGCCCGGCCAACACCGATCCCCGCAAACCTTGCAGCCGTGGCGGAGCGTATCCGGCGCGATGCCGCGAGCTAGAGAGCGGAATTAATTATGGAGAATCACTTTGTATGATTGAAACGTTGGTCATCGCGCTCGGCGGAAACGCCATCACCCGGCCCGACGAGCCGGGCACTATTCCCCAGCAATTTGCGCACACCTCGGAGACGCTGGAATATCTCTTGCCGGTGATTCGTGCCGGTCACAACGTGGTCATCACGCACGGCAATGGGCCGCAGATTGGCAACATCTTAATTCGTTCCGAAGAAGGCGAGCGCCGCGTGCCGCCTCTGCCGCTAGACACCTGCGTCGCTGATTCGCAAGGCGGCATGGGATACATGATCCAGCGGCTGGCCACGGCGCTGTTTCGCAGAGAAAACATTCGCCGCGGTGTTGCCTGCGTGATTACGCAGGTGCTGGTGGACAGGAACGACCCGGAGTTTGCAAACCCCACCAAGCCGGTCGGCTCTTTTTACTCCGCCGCGGAAGCGGCAGTGCTGCGGCACGACAAGCCGCACTGGATCCTCCGCGAAATTGAGCCCGGCCGATTCCGGCGCGTGGTGCCCTCTCCGCGTCCGCTGGAAGTCTTGGAGAAGGACGCGATTTTCGAGTTATCGCAAAGCGGTTCGGTGGTGGTGGCCTGCGGCGGCGGGGGGATTCCGGTCGCCTGGGAAGGGAACTCGCTGCTTGGAGTGGAAGGAGTGATTGACAAAGACCGCGCGTCGAGTTTGCTCGCCACGCAAATCCGCGCGCACAAGCTGATCATCGTCACCTCGGTGGACCAGGTCGCCATCCGCTATCACAAACCCGGCCAGAAATGGCTGGGCACCCTCACGGTCGCCGAAGCCCGCGCGCACATGGCCGCGGGAGAATTCCCGCCCGGCTCGATGGGCCCGAAGATTGAATCGGCAATCGACTTCATCGAACAGGGTGGCGAAGAGTGCATTATCACTTCCACCGAGCAAGTCGCGCAGGCCCTGGAGGGCAACGCGGGCACGCACATTGTCGCTGCCTGGGGTAGCCGTAGCTTGAATTTTCCACCGGCTCAGAAGTAAGGCCCTTACGCAGACTTTGCAGCAGTGCCGGTTGCGTTTTCGCTTCCTCTTTTTCAACTCATTGAAGTGTAGCCCGGCGTTTGACTTGCTCCGGCCACGCCAGTATGCTTCGGGGCAGGTCGCCCGCCTGTTTTCTTCGCACTAGCATGTCAAATCCTGTCTCGTTTGAATGAGCAAAACCATGATTGAAACCATCCAATTCAAACTGAATGGAAAATCCACGAGCGTAAAGGTCGAAGGCTCGCGCAAGCTGTTATGGGTCTTGCGAAGCGAACTGGGGCTCACCGGCACGAAATTTGGGTGCGGGGCGAGCCTGTGCGGATCGTGCACCGTGGTGGTGAACAGAATGCCCGTGCGCTCCTGCCAGCTCGCGATAAGAGATCTCCGCGGGAAAGAAATCATCACCATCGAGGGGCTGGCTCGCGATGGCAAGCTCCGAT
>JAMCWK010000095.1 GCA_023481105.1 Acidobacteriota bacterium
TTGAGCTCCTTGATAATTTCATCCGCGGATCGACGAGCCGCGCCGAAGCCAAGGAAAACCTGCTCAAGTATTTCAGCGAGCAGGAAGTCTCCATCACGGAGAACGGGCGAACGAAGAAACTCGAGGGCGTCAAGCTGGACGGCCGCAAGTACAAAGTGGGCCCGCTGGAGGGAGAAGCCGCGCCGCGCGGCGCGGGGCTCGGGCTGACGCCGGTGCAGGTGGACGCCATTCTGGAACTGCAACTCCACCGGCTCACGCAGCTATCCGTGGATGAAATTATCAAGGAGCTCAAGGCGCTGCGCGAGCGCATCGCCGAGCTGGAAGAAATTTTGTCCAGTGACAAGAAGCTCAAGCAAGTAATCATCGCGGAGCTGCGCGAAGTGCAGAAAGCCTTCGGCGACGCGCGGCGCACGGCCATTGTGGACAACATCGAAGAGATCAAGCTGGAAGATTTGATCGCCGACGTGGACATGGCCATCACCGTGAGCCATGCGGGGTACATCAAGCGCACGCCGGTGGACATTTACCGGCACCAGTCGCGCGGCGGCAAAGGACGCATCGGCGCGAAGACGCGCGACGATGATTTCGTCGAGCACTTCTTCATCGCCTCGGCGCACAGCTACATTTTGCTGTTCACCTCGAAGGGCCGCGTGTACTGGCTGAAGGTGTACGAAATTCCCGAAGCCGCGGCGGCCACGCGCGGCAAGGCCATCAACAGCCTGGTGAAATTCACGGAGGGCGAAACGCTGGCGGCGGTGGTGCAGTGCACGAACCTCGAGGAGGAAGGCCGCTACGTCTTCTTCGCCACGCGCAATGGCACGGTGAAGAAAACGGAGATTACTGAATTCTCGAATCCGCGCTCCACGGGCATCATCGCCATCAACCTCGAAAACAAAGACGAGTTGATCGGCGTGCGCCTGACCGACGGAAAACAGATGATCTTCCTCGCCAGCCACCAGGGGCAGGCGATTCTGTTCCGCGAAACGGACGTGCGCGCGATGGGCCGCAACGCCGGCGGCGTGAACGGCATGGACCTGGAAAAGAGCGACTACGTGGTGTCCATGGACGCGGTGCAGCCGGACTTCGAAATCATCAAGAAGGAAACGAAGAAAACCACAACGAACCTCGAGGAAATTGAAAGCGACGCCATCCGCGAGTCGCTCACCTCGCTGATGCTGACCGTGGCGGAAAAAGGTTACGGCAAACGCACGCCGCTGGCGGAGTACCGCGTGACGTCGCGCGGCGGCAAGGGCGTGGTGAACCTGAAGTCCACCGAGCGCAACGGCGGCGTAGTCGCGGCGCTGCAAGTGACCGAGGAATCCGATGTGATGATCATCACCGCGCAGGGCAAAGTGATCCGCGTCCACGCCAATGAAATCCGCGAGGCCGGGCGCTCGACACAGGGCGTGCGGCTGCTGCGCCTGGAAGAAGGCGACGAAATCGCCGCGGCGGCGGGAATACTGGAAGAAGAGGAAGATACGAAGTAGCACTGGCTATAAGCCTGTGCTACAACTGCGCGGCACGTGGAGGGTACTCATGGCGGAATGGCAGTTTGCGGAATCGAAGCCGTCGGATGAGCTGGCGCAACTTTCGTTTTACTCGGTGAAGAAGCCGCAAGACGGTGGCGACGTCGAATTCGTCATCACCGTGAAGGAATACGCCAACCCCAAAGACAATTCGCTCCGGTTCTTCGCGCTTGCCGACAAGCAGACCAATCAGAAGACCGCGCCGTTCACGCCTTGCGGATGGGGAGACTCGCTCCTGAAGGCGCTCGCGGAGTGCATTGTGGCGGTTCACCGGTTTCCGTATGAAGGAGACTGAAGAGTTTCAGAGTTCCAGAGTGGCAGAGTTTCAGAGTGACTGAACAGCAGAGCAACAGAGAGATCCTTCACTGCGCGGCGCGCTATTGCGCGCCGCTTCGTTCAGGATGACGACAAGGGGCAGCCCGCCGCTACACGTGCCGACAACCTTCGAACGTCCAGACCTTCCAACCTTTAACAAGGAGCCGACGAGACGCTGGCGCTACGGGGCGATGTAGTAGCCGGGGCGGGAGCGGACGGAGACGCCGCGGCGGGCGACGTTCACTTTGATTTCGTGGTAGCCGGCGGGGTCGGTGCCCGTAGGCCGGTAGGTGAGCGTGTACTGCGCGTGAAGTTCCGCGCCAATCGTGGAGATGGCGTTCTCGATGGACGCGTCCTTGAACGTGGGCACGTTCAGCCCACCGGTGCCCATGGCGGCCAGATCGAGTGAGTTGTCGCCCACGGCGTTGGCCGCGCGCGTGACCAGCCAGACAAGCAGATTCATCAAGTCCAGCCGCGTGCGGTCCTGCTGCTCGGTGGTGGGCGTTTGCGGGCGTCCGTTGCGTCCGGGCACGGGAAACGTGCCTTCGGGGCCGATGGGATACGGACCGGTCTGCTTGGGCTTGGCGCGCAGCATCGCGGCGGTGGTGGAAAGCGTGGCGCTGTAAATCACCACGTTGTTCACTTGCGCTTCGCGCAAGATTTCGCCGAGCGGCGCGTCGCTGCCGGTGTCGGCGGCCTCCGCGACAACGAGAATCACGCGGCGGCGATTCAGCGGGCGATCCTTCAGCAGGCTCACGCCCTGGCTGAGTGCGTCGTAAAGACGCGTGCCGCTGGTGCCCATGCGCAGCGACTCCATGGCCTTGCCGATGCGCGTGTGGTCCGCAGTGAAGGGGAGATCGAGGCGCACGTCGTCGTCGAAGGCCACCACCGCGGCCTCGCCGGTCAGGCCCACGACGGTTTCCGTCAGCAGAATGCCCGTGCGGCGCACGGCAGGCAGCAGCGCTTCAATGCGCGAGCTGGTCTCCGCGACAATGACCAGCGAAATGGGGTCGCCGCCGAGATCGTAGTCCTCCACGCGCTGCTCGACGCCGTTATCGAAGACGCGAAAATCTTTCTGCTCGAGGTCCATCACCATCTCGCCGGATTTGTCACGGACGGTGACCGGCGCGGAGACCAGGTTCACACGCACTTTGATTTGCGCTTTTTCCGGCGGCGCCGCCTGCACCTTCGTGCCGGGCTTCGGCGGGAGCGGCCCCGGCGGCGCCTGCGCGAAGCTCGCGCCGGCGGCGAACAGAAGCAAGAACGTCATGAAAGCAAAGTAACGTTTCATTTTCTTGGCGGCCGTGAAGGACTCCCCCAGCATTGTACGGGCGCAGCATGCTGCGCCCCTACCCTTCTTTTGGACGCAAAGGAAGCAGTTCGCGTTGGCTCGGGGCGTTTCTTCCTTTTGTCTCCGCGGGGACTCGACTACAATGCCCTCGCGCAACGTTTGCCGGGAGAGCCGCATGGGCCGCAACCGAAAACTGAGTCACGCCGACGTGGCCTACAAGAGCAAACTCTTCATGGAAGGCCTCGCGGCGCGGCCGCTGCGCATCATGGCGGAGTATTTTGATCCGCTGACGCGGCTGCGCGAGGAAAACGTCGGCGACACCATCGTCATTTTCGGTTCCGCGCGGATTTTTCCGCGGGACGTCGCGCTGGCCCGCCTGAAGCGTGTGAAGCGGCCGACGCGCGGGCGCATCTCGCCCAAACTCCAGCAGAAAATACGCGACGCGCATCGCGCGGTGGAGATGTCGCGCTACTACGAGGACGCGCGGGAGCTGGCGCGGCGCATCACGGCGTGGTCGCTGACGCTGGGCGATAAACCGCGGCGCTTCGTGGTGTGTTCCGGCGGCGGACCGGGCATCATGGAAGCCGCCAACCGCGGGGCGGCGGATGCCGGCGGAAAATCCATCGGCCTGGGCATTCAACTGCCGCACGAGCAGCTTCCCAATCCGTACATCAGCCGCGAACTCAATTTTAATTTCCACTATTTCTTCATGCGCAAGCTGTGGTTTTCGCAACTGGCCAAGGCACTCATCGTGTTTCCCGGCGGCTTCGGCACGCTCGACGAGCTGTGGGAGATGCTCACGCTGATGCAGACCGGAAAACTGCACCACGGCAACCCGATTCTGATTTACGGGCGGCGCTTCTGGGACGACGTGCTGGATTGGCGCGCGCTGGTGCGCTGGGGCGTCATCAGCGAAGAGGATTACGGGCTGCTGCAGTTCGCCGACAACGTGGACGACGCCTTCAATCAAATCAAGGCCGGCCTGGAAAAACACCACCTGCACCTCGACAACGACTGGCAATGGTAGGTTCCGCGCCGCCAGCACCTACCGCGCTCCATCCCGCATCCATTAGAATGCTGGACGCCGATCCTTCGCTTCGCTCAGGATGACAACAAGGTTTCTTGCGGTGACAACATGGACCTGAACAAGCCCGAGTGGCTCACGCAGATGGAGGGCATCCTCGAGACGCTCAACGAGGGCGTGCTCATCGTGGACGACTGTCACAACATCATCTTCCTCAACGAGTGCCTGGCGCAGATGGCCGGGTACGCCCCCGACGAATTGCTCGGCCGGCCCGCCGCGCACTTCTACGCGGGCGACGACCGCGACTTCATCATGCAGCAAATCACCCGCACCGAGCAGGTGGGCCGCAACCGCTACGCATTCTACGTGCCCCGCCGCGACGCCACGCGCGTCCCCGTCATTCTGAGTTCCCGCGTCATCGAAGACCCCGACGGCCGCGTCTTCACCGTGGTGACCTTCACCGACATCACCGAGCAGAAACACGCGGAAGAAAAGCTGCGCGCGGCCAACACGCAACTCGAACGGCGCGCGCGGGAAATCAAAGCCGAGCTGGAGCTGGCCTCGCGCGTGCAGCAGAGCCTGGCGCCGATGAGCCTGCGTTGGGGCCGCGTGGCGGTAGAGGCGGCGTACAGCCCGGTGAGCAGCATTGGCGGGGACTTCGGGCACGTTACGCCGCTGGACGAAGGGCAGCTGAACCTGTTGGTGTGCGACGTCTCCGGGCACGGCATCAGCTCCGCGCTGATCGCCAACCGCATTTATTCGGAGACAATGTCGCTGCTGGAGCGGCGCGTGGAAGCGGGCGAAATGCTGCGGCGGCTGAACGGCTTCGTCGTGCAACAGCTCCGCGTGAGCGGATTTTATTTCACCATGGCCATCGTGCGGCTTACGGCGCACGGCGCGCGCATGAGCTTCGCGGCCGGCGGGCATCCTCCGGCGATTTGGCTTTCGCCATCGGGCGAAGCGCGGCTGCTGGAGTCGCGGGGCACGGTGCTGGGGATGCTTGAGGAAGCGATGCCCGCCCAGGCTTCCGAGGAGTTCGATCTGGCGCGCGGCGAGCGGCTGATCCTGTACACCGACGGGCTCACCGAAGTCTGGAACCAAAAAGACGAAATGCTGGGCATGGAGGGCTTCACGCGCATCGTCGAGCGCCACGCCAGGCTGCCGCTGCCGGACATGAAACAAGCCATCCTGCGCGACGTGGAAGCCTTCCGCCACGGGCCGGTCACCGACGATATTTCGCTGGTGCTGCTGGAAGTTCAATAACCGGGCGCCGCTGCGAGAAATGGTTTCCACTTTGACCCCTTCGTCGTAGAATTCCGCCTATAGCCCGGCCATGCCGCCGCGAACGACTATTGCCGTTTTTCTTCTGGCCGCACTGCTTTCCGTGGCCGCGCCGCTTTCCGCGCAGGATATTTCCTCGCGGGAGGCGCCGCCGGAAATACCCTTCGAGGCGTGGATCGCGGACGCGAAGCACGTGGATTTGCCGTGCTCCGTCAAAATTTCTTCCGCGCGACTCTCCATCCTGCAGCGCTTCGTCGTCGAGTTCCGCGTCACCGTGCCGCCCAAGGCGCTGGCTTTGCTCGGCCCCACCTATCAATTGTTTCTCGACGTGCGGTTGAAGCCCGCGGGCGACGCCGGCTGGCTCGAGAACCACGACATCAGCGGCACGAGGCTCACCGAGCGGCTGCCCAAGCAGTCCTATCTGGAGTTTTCCTTGCAGGCGCTCGTGCAGCCCGGCGAATACAAGGCCGGCTTCATCCTGTTCGACCGCATCAGCGGACTGCGCAGCGTGGCGCTACGCACGTTCAAGGTGCGGCCGCTGAACGACGATCCGCTGCCGGAGATCACGCGCGACGTGCCCGTCGTGGAGTTTTTTCAGCGCGGCCTGGACGAAAACCGGGAGCCGCTGCCCGAGCTGCACTCGCGGCTGTGGATTCCCGTGGAATCGCAGCGTCCTGTGCGCATCGAGTTGCTGGTCAATGTGGCGCCGCCCGAACCGCAACCATTCCCGCCGGGCCAGAGTATTCGCAGCTCGCGAAACCTGAGCGCCTTGCAGCAGCGCAACGTCGCGCGCATGCTGGGCATCATTAAAGTGCTCTCGCAAATGGAGGTCGCCAACGGCTCCCTGCACATCACTGCCATGGATCTCCAGCGGCGCACCGTCGTCTTCGAGCAGGACGTTGGCAGCGAGCTGGACTGGCTGCGGCTACACGGCTCGCTAAAACAGATCAATCCGCTCAGCATTCCGGTGCAGGCGCTGGAAGGCCGCCGGCAGAACGCCGCGTTTCTCCGCGAACTGCTCCAGCAGCGTATGCCCGCCGCGCCGCCCGCGCGCGCGCACGCTGAAAACGGAGGCAACGGCGGGAGCGATGGCCATTCTGCCTCTCCCGAGCCGCTGCGCGTGTTCATCGTGGCCAGCTGCCCGGTGCTCTTCGAGCGCGGCGCGGACCTCTCGCCGGTAAAGCCGCCGCGCGGCGCAGACATTCGCGTGTACCACTTGCAGTATCAGCTCGGCTTCAGCAACCTGTGGGACGATCTCCCGCGCGTGCTGCGCGAGCTTGCGCCGCGGCGCTTCGAGCTGCAAAACCCGGAGGAATTCCGCCGGGCACTCGCGCGCATCCTCGCCGACCTGCGCGCGTTGTAGCCAGTTTTTGTGACGCGCCGCGTGCCTCCCGCGCATCCAATTCCCCATGAAGACAGTCATTGCTGTAGTGGCTGTGGTGTGTATTTTCAGTTTGGCGGGGAGCCGGCGCTCTCCCGCGCAGGAAAGGCCCACGGCGCGCGTGCCAGTTATTGTGGAGCTTTTCACATCGGAAGGTTGTTCGTCGTGCCCGCCGGCGGATGCGTTGCTGGCGCGGCTGGCGAAGACGCAGCCGGTCGAGGGCGCGGAAATCATTCCCCTCAAGCTGCATGTGGACTATTGGAACCGGCTGGGCTGGACGGATCCTTTTTCCTCCGCCGCATACAGCCAGCGCCAGGCACGCTACGCCGAAACCTTCGACAACGGCTCCGTGTACACGCCGCAAATGGTTGTGGACGGCCGCGAGGAATTCGTCGGCAGCCAGCAGACGCGAGCCTTGAGCGCCATCGCCACCGCGGCGCGCGCGCCCAAAGCAGTGGTGGAGCTTCGCGCAGAGGCAGGCGCGAACGGCGCGCTGGCTATCAGCGTGCACCTGCCCGCGCTTTCCGGGCGCACACCCGGAGAAATGGCGGACGTGATGCTGGCGGTCACGGAAGACGACTTGCGCTCGGATGTGAAACGCGGCGAAAACGCCGGCCGCTCCTTCGAGCACGTCGCCGTGGTGCGCGCGCTACGTTCCGTGCTGCGCGTGAAGCCCGGGCAGGCGGGCACCGCGCCCATCCAGACGACGCTGGCGCTCGACCCGGCCTGGAAGCGTGAGCATTTGCACGCGGCAGTGTTTGTGCAAGAAGAAAAATCGCGGCGCATCCTCGCGGCGGCGACCTTGCCGCTGGGCACTAGCCACTGAGTACTCGCCACTGCTACTCTTCTGGCATGGCCCAGCTTTCCTTTTCCGTGGACATCGCCGCGCCGCCGGACCGCGTGGCGGCGTTCTTTGTGCCGCAGCGCATGGTGTATTGGTATGGCCGCGACATCAGCGCGGAGTTCGAGCTGCTCGGCGGCACCGCGGACTTCGCCATGGGACAAAAAGTGCGCATCACCGGAAAAATGGGGCGGCGGGAAATTTCCATGACCGCGGTGGTCACGCGCTTCCATCCCGGCCAGGCGCTGGAATGGCAGTTCAAAGATGCGCACGGCGTGCGCGGCGCGCAGGCCTGGGATCTCGAGCCGACCGCCGAAGGCGGCACGCATGTGCAGATGCGCGACGTCTATTCCTTTCCCAGCCGGCTCGGCGCCTTCTTCGACAAAATCTTCATGCGCTATGCCGTCGCGCGCCGCGACCGCCTGTGGCTCGGCTACTTGAAGCAAATCGCAGAACGTTCGTAAAAACGATATTCGCAATGCGAAACTTGGCAGATTCCTCCGCGAGGCGAGCATCGAATTTCGAGTTTCGATTTTCGTCCCACTCTTGAACCTGCTATCCTCTACCTTTTCACGGAGGACGGAATGATCAACCTTGCCGGGCGCACGGCGGTGGTGTTCGGGCTGGCCAACAAACGCTCCATCGCCTGGGCCATCGCGCAGCGGCTGCACGCCGCGGGCGCGCAACTCGCCATTACCTACCAGAACGAGCGGCTGAAGGAAGAATGCATCGGGCTGCTGGCGGAATTGCCCGAAGCGCGTGCGTTCCAATGCGACGTGTCGCGCGATGAAGAGATTGCCGCGCTGTTTGCCGAGCTGCAAAGCGCATACGGAAAAATTCACACGCTGGTGCACAGCGTGGCCTACGCTCCGGCGGAGGATTTGAAGGGCGAGTTCGTGAATACCTCGCGCGAAGGATTCCGCATCGCGCACGACGTGAGCGTCTATTCGCTGGTGGCGCTGGCGCGCGCCGCGGCGCCGCTGATGCTGGACGGCGGCAGCATCATGACGCTGACGTATTACGGTTCGGAAAAAGTGGTGCCGAAATACAACGTGATGGGCGTGGCCAAGGCCGCGCTGGAAGCCACGGTGCGCTATCTGGCGTACGACCTCGGCAAGCGGCGCATCCGCGTCAATGCGATTTCCGCCGGGCCGGTGAAGACACTGGCTGCGCGGGGCATCAGCGGCTTCGGCGACATGCTCAGGTCACACGCGGAGCGCGCGCCGCTGGGGCGCAATGTGGAAGTTTCTGAAGTCGGCGACACCGCGGTGTATCTCGCTTCGGATCTCTCCACCGGCATCACCGGCGAAGTGATCTACGTGGATTGCGGCTACAACATCATGGGGTTCTAGAGCCTATTGCAAAACTGGGTACAACGCGTTGATGTTGCCATAGTTGGTTCCTCCTGGGGGGCGGTAAATAGGAGGCGCAGCGCCAGGGGGAGGGCCGATGCCGCGATACGGTCGGTTGTTGAC
>JAMCWK010000110.1 GCA_023481105.1 Acidobacteriota bacterium
CGTCGGGCTGGACGTGCTGGCGCACGTGGTGCGCAACATTTACGAAAACGCCGTGGACGACGAAATGCGCGAGCGCTACGTGGTGCCGCCGCTCGTCGAGGAAATGCTCAAGCGCGGCTGGCTGGGCGAAAAATCCGGCGGCGGGTTCTACAAGAAGACCAAGGGCGAGGGCGGAAAAGAAATCCTCTCGCTCGACTGGAAGACGATGGAGTACCGCGCGCGGCAAAAAGCCAAGTTCGGTTCCATCGAAGCGGGCAAGCAGATTGAGGACACGCGCGAGCGGTTGAAGGCTCTGCTGGCGGGCAAGGACAAGGCCGCGCAATTTTTGTGGGGCTCGATTTCGGAGATGTGTCTCTACGCCGCGTGGCGCGTGCCGGAAATTGCCGATCGCATCGTGGAAGTGGACCGCGCGATGAAATGGGGCTTCGCGTGGGAGCTGGGGCCGTTTGAAATCTGGGACGCCGTCGGCGTGGAGACCATGGCCAAGCGATTGGAGGCCGAGGGCCGCGCATTGCCACCGCTGGTCACCGAGGTGTTGAAGCCGGGCAAGAAATCATTTTACGGCACGCTGAACGTGGGCACGCCGCAGCGCACCGCGGCTTATTTTGATTTTCCGTCGAGCGTGTATCTGCCCGTCGAGGAGCCTGCGGGCATCATCACGCTGAAAGTGGAAAAAGAGCGCGGCAAGCTGGTGGAGAAAAATCCCGGCGCAAACTTGATTGACCTGGGCGACGGCGTGGTGTGCTGCGAGTTCACCTCGAAGATGAACGCCATCGGCGCGGACACCATCATGATGCTGCGCAAGGGACTCGAGCGGCTGCAAACGGACTTCGACGCGATGGTCATCGCCAACCAGGCGCCGCATTTTTCCGTCGGCGCCAACCTGATGCTGGTGATGATGGCCGTGCAGGAGCAGGAGTGGGACGACATCCACATGATGGTGCGCGCATTTCAGAACGTGAACATGGCGCTGAAGTACGCGCCCAAGCCGGTGGTGGCCGCGCCGCAGGGCATGGCGCTCGGCGGCGGCTGCGAGATTTCCATTCACGCGGCGCGCGTCCACGCCGCGGCGGAACTGTACATGGGACTCGTCGAGGCCGGCGTGGGACTGATTCCCGCGGGCGGCGGCACCAAAGAAATGGTCGTGCGCGCGAATGAAGCGGCCGGAATCTCGGCGGGTGTAGCGCCGGGCTTTAGCCCGGCATCTCCCGAAAAAGACCTCGATTTATTCCACGCTCTGAAACCAGTCTTCGAAAATATCGCCACGGCGAAAGTGTCCATGAGCGCCGAAGAGGCGCGGGGGCTGGGCTACCTCCGCGCGACCGATCTCATTGCCATGAATCGCGAGCGGCTGGTCGCTGACGCAAAAGAAACCGCGCTGGGCCTGGCTCGCGCCGGATACCGTCCGCCAACGCCGCCCGAAGTGCGCGTGCTCGGCGAGAGTTTTCTTTCCGCAGCAAAACTTGCGATTCACATGCTGGTCCGCGGCGAATTCGCCAGCGAATACGACGCGCTCGTGGCGAAAAAACTGGGGTGGATTCTGGCGGGCGGAAATCTTTCCGCCGCGCAAACCGTCAGCGAACAGTATCTGCTCGATTTGGAGCGCGAGGCGTTCGTGTCGCTCTGCGGCGAACGCAAAACCATCGAACGCATTTCCCATACCTTGAAAACCGGAAAGCCGCTACGAAACTAGTGGCGCAGGCACTCTTGCCTGCGCGCCACCCCACCAACAGGCGCAGCCATGAGTGGCTGCGCTACCTTCTTGACACTGTGGAAACCAGCGGATAGATTCGCGCGTCTGCTGGCAAGACAGGGGTCAGGAATCAGGATTCATCGGTCAGGGAAAAACCGAAAGACAAGAATTGCAAAAAGGGGAGAGCGAAATGCTGCCTCGAAGTGCGAGAAGTAGTTTCTCCGGAGTGATTGCGGCGGTGCTGATTGCGGTGCTTGCGGTGGGGACGGTGAGCGTTCCCGACGCGCGGGCGCAGGCCAAGGGCGCGGCACCGCCGTACTTCGCCATCAAAGGCGCGCGCATCGTCACGGTGAGCGGCGCGGTGATTGAAAACGGCACGGTCGTCGTCGCGAATGGATTGATTACCGCGGTCGGCGCGAACGCCACGATTCCGCCGGAAGCGTGGGTGATTGACGGCAAGGGATTGACCGTCTATCCCGGACTGATTGACGCGATGAGCGATGTGGGCTTGCCCGCGGCGCCCGCCGGACCGGCAGGCGCTCCAGGTGGAGGCGGACCTGCCGTGGCGCTCCAGCAGGCGGCGCAGCAAGCTGCGGCGCGCCCGTCGCAGGGGCCGGAGGACCGTCCGGGCACCACGCCATGGCGCAATGCCGCCGACGAATTGCAGCCCACCGAGCGCCGCGTGGAAACCTGGCGCAACGCGGGATTCACCACCGTGTTGGCGGCGCCGAAGACGGGCATCTTCCCGGGTCAGGGCGCTGTCATCAATCTGGCCGGCGAGCGGCCGGGCGACATGGTGGTGAAGACGCCAGCGACGCTGCACATCACGTTGCAACAGCCGGGCGGATTTTTTGGATTTCCCGGGTCGCTCTTCGGCGTGATTGCTTACATCAAGCAGGTTTTCCTGGACGCGGCGCAAGCGCGCGCAGCGGACGAAATTTACACGGCGAACCCGAAGGGCACTGAGCGCCCCGACTACGACCGCACGACGCGCGTGCTGAACGCCGCGTTGCGCGCGAATCGCCCGGTGCTCTTCCCCGCCACGACGGCGGCGCAAATCCTGCGCGCGCTGGAGTTGAACGAACAGCTCAAGACCAACATGGTGATTTACCACGCGCAGAGGGCTTACGAGTCGGGCGTGGCCGCGGCCATCGCGGCGAAAAAAATCCCTGTACTGGTGAGCGTGAAGTGGCCGGAAAAAGAGGCCAACGCCGATCCGGAAGCGGAAGAGTTGTTGAGCACGCTGCGCTTCCGCGACAAAGCGCCCTCGACGCCCGCCGCGCTGGACAGGGCCGGCGTAAGATTCGCGTTTTATTCCGACGGCATCGCCAATCCCAAGGACATTATCAAGAACACGAAGAAAGCAATTGACGCCGGTCTGAAAGCGGACGCGGCGCTGCGCGCGCTGACGCTGGGCGCGGCGGAAATTCTCGGCGTGGCCGATCGCACGGGCTCGATCGAGACGGGCAAGATTGCCAACCTCGTGGTGACCACCGGCGACATCTTCAGCGACCGCACGCAAGTAAAGTACGTCTTTGTAGACGGGCGGAAGTTCGATGTGAAGGAGCCGCCGCCTCCTCCGCTGCCAGCGGGCGGACTAGGCGCGGTGCGCATGACCGGCCGATGGTCCTTCACGGTCATCGCGCCAGACGGTCCGCAACCCGCCAGCGCGGATTTGACCCAGGCAGCGGACGGCACGCTGAGCGGAAGCGTTTCCACGCAATACGGAAACTCGACGATCACAAAAGGCTCGGTGACTGGCAACCGATTTACGTTCACGTTCTTGCTGGACCTCGGGCAGGGCCCGTCGGACATTATTTTCAGCGGCACGATCGAGGGCAACACCGTCAAGGGCTCGGTAAGCGCGCTCGGACAAGATTTTGAATTCACCGGCACAAAACCCGGAAGTGGCCAGAGCGAGGCGGAGGAGGTGCGGCAATGAAAACCAAATTCGCCACGGAGATTCCAATGCGAAAAATAGTCCACTTGATTGTGGCGCTTGCGCTGATTGCGTCCATGTTTCCGGGGCCGATCGCGGCGCAGCAAGGCTCGGGCGTCACCGTAATTCAGAACGGCACGATCCTGACGGTGACCAAGGGCACGATTCAAAAAGGCTCCATCCTCATCCGCGACGGCAAAATCGCCGAGGTGGGCACGAACGTGAAAGTGCCCGCAGGAGCGACGGTGATTGACGCCACGGGCATGTATGTCACCCCCGGGCTGATTGATTGCCACTCGCACATCGCCATCGAAGGCAGCGTGAACGAGGGCAGCATCGCCGTGAGCTCGATGGTGGCGGTGGCTGACGTGATTGACCCGGACAACGTGGACATCTACCGCGAGCTCGCCGGCGGCACCACCGCTTCCAACGTGTTGCACGGCAGCGCGAATCCCATCGGCGGATTGAACGCCGTCATCAAGCATCGCTGGGGCAAGGACGCGAAAGGGCTTCTCTTCGAAGGCGCGCCTCCGGGCATCAAGTTCGCTCTGGGCGAAAACCCCAAGCGCTCCAACTTCACGCCGCAACCGGGGCAGCAGCGACGCTATCCCAACACGCGCATGGGCGTGATGGACGTAATTCGCCAGGCGTTCATTGACGCGCGCGAGTACAAGAAGTCGTGGGACGCGTACAACAAGCGCGTGGCCGCGGGCGAGAAGAACGCCATCCCGCCGCGGAAGGACTTGAAGCTCGAGCCGCTGGTGGAAATCCTCGAAGGCAAGCGCTACGTGCATTCGCACGGCTATCGCGGGGACGAAATGCGGCAACTGTTGCTGCTCGCCGAGGAGTTCGGCTTCCGCGTGCGCACGCTGCAACATGTGCTGGAAGGCTACAAAATCGCCAAGGAAATGGCCAAGCACGGCGTGGGCGGCTCCACGTTCTCCGATTGGTGGTCGTACAAGAACGAAGCCTACGACGCCATTCCCTACAACGCGGCGATCATGACCAAGTACGGCGTGGTCGTGTCCATCAACTCCGACAGCGCCGAGGAAGCCCGCCACCTGAATCAGGAAGCGGCGAAAACCATGAAGTACGGCGGCATGACGGAAACCGAAGCGCTGAAAATGGTCACCATCAATCCGGCCATCCAGCTCGGCATCGAAAAGCACGTCGGCTCCATCGAAGTGGGCAAGGACGCCGACCTGGTCATCTGGAACAAGCACCCTCTCAGCATCTATGCCGTGGCGCAAACGTCCATCATTGACGGCACGGTTTATTTCGACCGCAAGAAGGACATGGAACGCCGCGCGGAACTCGAAAAGGAAAAAAAGGCGCTCATGGACAAGGAAAAGGCCGCCGCGCCCGCGCGGCAAGGCCCGCCGGGCAAAGCTCCCGGCGCGGGGGGCGCGCCTGACGAACGCCAGCGCCCGCCGCAAGTGGGACAGGCTTTCCAGCCTGTCCAGTCCAGCGGGGAGGTGCAGTGATGAAAATAGCCAATCGAATTCTCGCGATGCTGTTGTTCGTTCTGCTCCTCGCACCCGCTTCGCTGCTTGCGCAGGGCAAAACCTACGCCATCACCGGCGCGAAAATTTACACGATGGCCGGGCCGCCGATCGCCAACGGCACGGTGGTCATCAAGGACGGCAAAATTGCCGCGGTCGGCGCGAAAGTTAGCGTGCCTTCCGGCGCGCAAGTGATCAACGCGCGCGGGCTCGAAGTTTATCCCGGAATGTTCAACGCGGTTTCGCAAGTGGGTCTCGTCGAAGTCGGCCAGGGCGAGCCGGGCACGGTGGACTTGAACGAGTTGGGCGACTTCAACCCGCAAATCGCCGCGGCCACCGCGGTGCATCCTGCGAGCGAGCACATTCCCGTGGTGCGCGCGGCGGGCATCACGCATACCGTCAGCGTTCCCGGCGGCGGCGTTATGAGCGGTCACGGCTCGTTGATTCATCTCTCCGGCTGGGTGATTGACGAAATGCTCGGTAAGAAAACGGCTGTGCTCGTGTTGAACTGGCCGCGCCTCAGTCCGCAAGGAGGATTCGGCGGGTTCGGCGGCGGCGGGCAGCAGGCGCGCCGGCCATTCAGCGAACTCCGTCAGGAGTACGATCGCCGGGTAACGGAAATCGAAAACTGGCTGGAGCGCGCTCGACATTACGCGCAGGCCGCGGAAAAAGGGTCTAAAGAAAATTTCACGCGCGATGAAAAACTGGAAGCCCTGGTGCCGGTGGTGAAGGGCGAAGAGCCGGTGCTGGTGATGACCAATGACGACCGCGACATCAAGAACGCCGTCGAATTCTGCGAGAAGCAGAAGCTGAAGATGATTCTCGGCGGCGGGCGCGAGGCGTGGAAGGTAAAGGATTTCCTGAAGCAGAAGAATATTCCCGTCGTCCTCGGGCGCACGCACGCGCTGCCGTTGAACGATGACGAGCCTTACGACAAACCCTATTCCGCGCCGGGCGAGCTGGCCGCCGCGGGAGTGAAAATCGCTTTCGGCACGTTTGACATCGAATTCGTGCGCCGTCTGCCCAACGAAGCCGGGCAAGCCGTGGGCTATGGCCTCTCGCACGACGACGCGCTGAAGGCCGTCACCATTAATCCCGCGCAGATGTTCAGCGTGGACAAGGAACTCGGCACTATCGAGCAGGGCAAAATCGCCAACATTATTGTGACCAACGGCGACCCGCTCGAACTCCAAACCGAGGTGCGCTACCTCTTCATCAAGGGCCAGCTCACCTCCACCGACAACAAGCACAAGCAGCTTTACGAAAAGTACCGCGCCCGGCCGTAATTCGTCGGATTGATTGCCCCACTAGACGCGCGATCGCGCACCCTTGGAGATTCGTGCATCACTTTACGAACTCTTGTGCGGGAAGAATTCCTCTAACCACAATTGCAGGGTCTGGTCGTGCCACTCGATCCTGCCAAGGAGATAGGGCCTCAATTCTCTGACATATCTTTCTTTCAGTACGGCCGGATCAAGTCGTCCTGCTAGCGCAAGAAAGCGGACATCCTCCCAATCAACGCTTTTGGCTCTGGCCAGTTTGGCCAGGACTACGTCATGCACTTCCAGCGCACGTAACCGCAGATTTTGGAAGGCCCCTGGAAACATAGCTATCAAACGCTCTTCATAGCTATCGGGGTATTGCGCAACGCCGACGGCCTGACAGTACAATTTGTGTTTCTTGGCGAGTTCGGACTCCTGGCCCGCGAGGGCCTGAAACGAATTCAGGTAGGAGCTTGGAATGAGTTCGATGAAGTCGATGTCGTACGTGACTCGGGGTACACCGTAGAGAGTGGTGAGGACAAATCCGCCCAGGCAATGCAGTTCAACTGCACACTCCACTCGCTGGTCCAGTTGCGACAGAAACGCGCCCCAAGGAGGCGGCGGGATCTTTGCTTCGCGTTCAGACGACATATCGAAGATCCTCGGCTTTCCAGGAAGTCAGCAGGTTCCAGCGCACAGCCTCATCGGATCTGTTTTGCCTTTCCCACTCTCGGAGCCGATTACTCAGCCACGCTTGGCAGAACGTATCTTCGCGGGCCAGTTTGCTCAGCGCCAATGCCGCTTCGAGATTCTGGAGCGCTTGCACCTTTGGACCTGTCGTTCCTTCTCGCTCCGCAACCTGACGGGAAAGTGTAACCACAAAACCCAAACGGTTTTGTAAGTCTCTCAGCTTTGCGTTCCGCACCAACCACTCATTATCCGAATCCCAAAACTTCAGCATCAGCCAGGGGAGCGCTTCGGCTTGTCGCGCTTCGAGGTTTTCTTGCGCCAAAGCCGCAAGCAGCAGTTCGGCGGGGTTCTTTCTCCCGCGCCGCCCTTGCAAGTACGCAAATCCCGGATAGCCCAGCGCGGCCAATTCTTCGGCGAGGACTTGCGGGTCGGTCCGTGCCGGCGGATACGGCGGCTCGGACAACGGAAGCGCAGTCGGGGGCAACCGCAGCACGCGCACGGCTTTGCGGGCCAGGCGCGGCGTCAGGCGGCGCTGCCCGCGCTCCAGCATGGCCACATAGGGCTGCGAGAGCCCCAGCCTCTTCGCGGCTTCGACTTGTGTCCAACCGCGCGCTTGCCGCGCCGCTTTGAAATCCTGACCATTCATGGCCTCTGCAATATATCACAGATTTTGTGATAATTCAATGCCCTTCCTCTGCGCCGACGGCCCTGCTTCCCCGGCTTAATTCCCACACATTCTGCGTCCCGAACTGCATTGCGAAGTTGATTTTTTGCGGCATGTAGCATCCAATAGCCAGGAAAGCAGCGGCAGCTTGATCCGGCCGCCGCCAAATATTGAGCAATCATTCAGGAAGGTGGGCTATGCGCGAAGCAGTCATCGTAAGTTCCGTGCGAACGGCAGTGGGCAAGGCGTACAAAGGCGCGCTGCGCACGATGCGTCCCGACGACCTGGCAGCGCTAGCCATTAAGGAAGCTCTCGCACGCGTGCCCGGGCTGGACCCGAAAGAAATCGAAGACGTCATCCTCGGCTGCGCCATGCCCGAAGGCGAGCAGGGCATGAACGTGGCGCGCATCGCGGCGCTGCGCGCGGGGCTGCCGGTGGAATCGTCGGCTATGACCATCAATCGCTTCTGCTCTTCGGGTCTGCAAGCCATCGCCATCGCCGCCGAGCGCATCATGGTGGGTCACGGCGATGTGATTGTCGCCGGCGGCACCGAATCCATGACCATGATCCCCATGGGCGGCTACAAAATTTCGCCCAATCCCTGGCTGATGGACAATTACCCGGACAGCTATCTGGGCATGGGCCTGACCGCGGAGCGGCTGGCAACAAAATACGGCGTCACGCGTGAAGAGGCCGACCAATTTTCCTATCGCAGCCATCAGAACGCTCTCGCCGCGATTGCCGCCGGAAAATTCAAGGACGAAGTGGTGCCGGTGGAAGTGAAAATCACCGCGCTGGACAACGGCAAGCCGAAAACTTCCTCATACAACTTCGACACGGATGAAGGTCCGCGCGCGGACACTTCCCCCGAGGCGCTGGCAAAGCTGAAAGCGGCGTTCCATGCCAAAGGCACCATCACCGCCGGCAACAGCTCGCAGATGAGCGACGGCGCCGCCGCCAGCATCGTCATGAGCGCCGAACGCGCCAAAGCCATCGGCGCGAAGCCGCTGGCGCGCTTCGTGGCGTTCGCCACCGCCGGCTGCCCGCCGGAAGAAATGGGCGTCGGCCCGGTGTTCGCGATTCCCAAGGCGCTGAAGCAGGCCGGGCTGAAATTGGACCAGATGGATGTGATCGAGCTGAACGAGGCATTCGCCACGCAGTCGCTCTCGGTGATTAAAGTGGCTGGCCTCGACTTGAACAAAGTAAACGTGAATGGCGGCGCGGTGGCGCTGGGCCATCCGCTTGGCTGCACTGGCGCGAAGCTGACGGCCAGCATCCTGCGCGAGTTGCAGCGCCGCAACGCCCGCTACGGCATGGTGACCATGTGCGTCGGCGGCGGCATGGGCGCCGCGGGAATCTTCGAGCGCGCCGCGTAGCGCAGCCACTCTTCCCTGTCCTGAGCGACGCCGAAGAGGCTGCGCGCTGCTCGTAGGGGCGGACCAATGTGTTCGCCCTCTGTCCTGTAGGGGCGGGCTTTCGCGTTTTTTGCGTCCCGACGCCGTTTGTCGGGAAGCCCGCCATCTCTGGTAAGTTCTTGTGCTACGTCTTTCGTCTTTCGTCTTTCCGCTTTCCTCCTTCCTCTTTTCCTCGCGGTTCAGCTATCATGCTTCGCGTCCGGTCGGCATCCGGCCGGCGGAATTATTCGCAATCCAAAAATTCATTCGAGGAGGAGTTATGGGTATCACCGTGGGGCAGCCAGCGCCGGAATTCACACTCAAGGATCAGAACCAGCAGGAGATCAAGCTCGCGGATTTTCGCGGCAAGCGCAACGTCGTGCTGATGTTTTATCCGCTGGATTGGAGCCCGGTGTGCACCAACGAGCACGCCTGCATGGTCAACGACATGAAGAATTTCGAGCAGCTCGACGCCGTCGTGCTGGGCCTTTCCGTTGATAGCGTGTGGTCGCACAAAGCCTTTGCCGATAAGCTGAGCATTAAGTATTCGCTGCTGGCGGATTTCCATCCGCGCGGCGCGGTGGCTTCGCAATATGGAATGTACCTCGCCGACAAAGGCATCACCGGCCGGGCCATCGCCATCATCAATAAGGCGGGCAACATCGCTTGGTTCAAGCAGTACGATATTCCCCAGCAGCCGGACATCAAGGAAGTCGCCGCGGCTCTCGCCGGCGTGAAGTAGCGTTCAAGGGTTAGGGGTTAGGGAACACGGACCAGCTAAGAGGAACCGTCTTTCGTCTTTCGTCTTTCGTCTTTCGTCTTTCGTCTTTCGTCTTTCGTCTTTCGTCTTTCGTCTTTCGTCTTTCGTCTTTCGTCTTTCGGTTTTCGGTTTTTCGTAGGGGCGGACCGAAGTTTACCCTGAGCGAAGCCGAAGGGTGTCCGCCCTTTTCTATTTTCTCTTTTCTCTTTTCTCTTTTCTATTTTCTATTTTCGCTTTTGTCTTTGCTCGCTGGCGCCTTTTTCGTCGCCGGCTTCTTCGCCGCGGGCGCGTGCTGCATCTTGGGAGCCAGCGTGCGCACAAAGTGGACCAGCTGCCAGCGCTGCTCGTCGCTCAGCTTCTTCTTGAAATCCGGCATGGGCTTGCGCCCCTCGGAGATTTTGTAAAAGATTTCCCCGTCGCTCATCATGCCCATCATGTGCGCGTCGCTGAGGTCCGCGGGGTGGACCTCATACATCATGGCGTCCGGCCCGTCGCCTTTGCCCGCCTCGCCGTGACACGAGATGCACTGATCGTTGTACAGCGCTTTGCCCGCCGCGACCGCCGCGTCCGAGCGCGGCACGGGATTCTTCATCTTCTTGAACGCTGCCGGCACCGGCCAGTCCTTCGGATCGTGCGCCACAGCAGCAACCGTACCTGCAACGGCCAGTGTAATCCCAAGCAAGAAAATCTTCGCAGCACGCCGCTCTTTCATAGTCCGCTTCCCTTCCCAGTCTGTGATTGGAACGCCCGATGAATTATCGCAGGAACCCGCCCCATGCGGCAACGCGCCGTCCTGTCATCCTGCTTGCCCTGAGTGCAGTCGAAGGGAGCGCAGTCGAAGGGAGCGCAGCGAAGAATCTTTCTGTTTTGGACTCTCCGCCATTTTGCACTTGACAATGTGTTCTCTTTAAGATACTATACGCCATGAACTACCGTCTATTAGCTAATAGCGATTATCGCCGGGATGCCTCGCTAAGCCCTTACCCTGCCACACATGCAAGTTTGGGACACCTAAGTTCAACTGCTGCCACACATACAGAAACACCGGGGGTGGGGGTGGCACTTCAGCTCTGTAACCCTGCAACTTTTCACCTCTGTAACCACTGTATTATGAACACTTACACCGTGTTTTGCGCCCAATTCCTTTACCATCAACACTTGCATTCTTCAGGTAGGGGGAGGGGGTTATTCGGACTACGCAAGCCAAGCGCTAAACACCTGCCGGAGAAGCTCGATGTTCAAGGCGAGAATGGTGAAAGCCATCACCCAGGCGATGACCACCGTGAGCGGCCGGTTCACGAACGCGCCCATTTTCTTCTTGTCGCTGGTGAACATGACCAGCGGGATCACGGCGAACGGCAACTGCATGCTCAAAATCACCTGGCTCAGGATGAGCAGGTTGGTGGCTTGGTGTTCGCCCATCACGCCGACGACGATGGCCGCGGGCACGATGGCGATCAGCCGCGTAATCAGCCGGCGCAGCCACGGCGGAAGGCGAAAATTCAGAAATCCTTCCATGACAATCTGCCCCGCGAGCGTGCCGGTCAACGTGGAATTCTGTCCGGAGCACAGCAGCGCGACCGCAAAAAGAATGCTGGCAAAGCTCGCGCCGAGCACCGGCGTGAGCAGTTGATAGGCCTGGTCGAGTTCGGCGACGTGACTCATGCCGCGCGTATGAAATGCTGCGGCGCCCAGCACCAGGATGGCGCTATTGATGAACAGTGCGAAAAAGAGCGCGATAGTGGAGTCAATCACCGCGTACTTTACGGCTTCGCGCTTGTTTTCGTGATTGCGGCCGAACGCCCGCGTCTGCACGATGCTGGAATGCAGGTAGAGATTGTGCGGCATCACCGTGGCGCCCAGAATCCCGATGGCGATGTAGAGCATCGCGGGATTGCGGATGATTTCCAGCGTGGGCACCCAGCCGTGCGCCGCTTCCAGCCACAGCGGGCGCGCGAAAAAGATTTCGTAGGCGAAGCAGCCGCCGATGGTGGCGATCAGCGCGATCACCAGCGCTTCGATGAATCGGAAGCCGCGCGATTGCAGCGCGAGAATGATCAGCACATCGCCGGCGGTGATGAGCACGCCCCAGAAGAGTGGAATGCCGAAAAGCAATTGCAGGGCGATGGCGGAGCCCAGAACTTCCGCCAAATCGCAGGCGGCAATGGCGACCTCGCAAAGCAGCCACAAACCGACGGAAACGGGCTTGGAAAAATGGTCGCGGCAGGCCTGCGCCAGGTCGCGGCCGGTCACGATGCCCAGCTTGGCGGAAAGCGCCTGCAAAAACATGGCCATGATGTTGCTCAACAGGATGACGCTGAGCAGGGTGTAGCCGAAGCGCGAGCCTCCGCCCAGCGACGTGGCCCAGTTGCCGGGATCCATGTAGCCGACCGCGACGAGATACCCAGGCCCGGCGAAGGCCAGCATCTTGCGCCACCACGGCGCCGCGTGATTGATGGGAACGGTGCGAAACGCTTCGGGGAGAGTGGCCATCCCGCCGGAGCTGTGCCAGCCCTCCGGCGTGCGGTGCGGCGCGCGGTCCGCGGGAGTTGCGGCAGGAGCTTTCTCCGCGTCCGCGGCGGGTTGCGGGTTGGACAAGATGTCCAGCGAGTCGCCCATAGTTAACTATGCTTAACCACACTCATAAACTACTATTAATGGCAGGACGAGTCAAGGGTGAAGTGGAATTTCTTTCCGGCGGTGCACTCCCGATTCCGCCGCGCGCCGCCGACTCTGCTATAGTGGGGCGCAGGCATAACCCGGAGGCCATCATGGACGAACAGCCCACACCGCAGCAGGTCCAAATCAAAGCGGACGAGAAAGAGCTGCTCGGGCAGTATTCCAACCTGGCGATGATCAATCACAACGCCGAGGAGTTCACGCTGAATTTCATCTACGTGTTTCCCAACGTGCCGCAGGGCAAGTTGCTGGCCAGCGTCATTGTCAGCCCGGGGCACGCCAAGCGCCTTCTGCGCGCGCTGGAGGAAAACATCGGGCGCTACGAGAAACAGTTTGGGGAAATTCCCGATGCGCCGCCGGGCGGGCCTACGCCGCAAGTCGGCTTCGTGCACTGAGGCAACCTTTCCGGGGCTTGTGCACCTAAATTAACAAGCGAGGTCTTTTTCATGCGGCGGACTGCCCGGCCGTGGCGCGTGCGCGCTGTTTTTGCAAGCGCCGTGTTGTGCCTGGCTCTGTGCGCCAGCTCTGTCGTCGCGCAAGAAGCGCCGCCGGAAAATCCACGCTTCCCTTCTCTGCCGCTTTCCTCCCGAGAGTCGCCAACTCTCGCCGATCTGGCTGCCTTGCCGCCGCCGACGACGCCGATCAATGTGCCGGAGCGGGTGACGCTGCCTGCCGGATCCATCCTCAACGTGGTGCTGGAAACGCCGACGAGCACGCGCATCGCCAAGAAGAATCAGAAGGTGACGTTTCGCACGGTATCGCCGGTGCATGTCGCCGAGGGGCCGGACATTCCGCCGGAAACGGCCATCCATGGAACCATCGTAGAAGCGAAGAAGCCCGGGAGCTTCGGCAAGGTGGGAGTGATCCGCGTGAAGCTGGATCAGTTCGAGCTGACGCCCAATGCGCCGGTACCTCTGGTCGCACGGCTGCAATCGGCGGACATGGACAAGCAGGGACGCATTCGCGCGGACAGCGTTCACGGAACGGACATGATCGAGTTGGCGCAGTACACGCTGGTGGGCACGTTTATGGGAGCGCGCATTGGCGGCGGCAAGGGCGCGGGGATCGGCGCGGGCGCCGGAGCGCTGGCCGCATTGCTCATCATGATGGCGCGGCGCGGGCCGGATGTGTACCTCGAGCCGGGAATGCCGTTCGTCGTTGTGGTGGACGAAGCGGTCGAATTGCTGGGGCAGGAAGTGCTCGACGCGCAGGCAAATTATGCGAAGGCCCACCTGGATGGCATGGGCGTGAATGCCGCGGCTGTTGATCCGCTCATGGGCATCCCTCCGAATGAGCGGCCCGTGTTGAAGCGCCGGCCGAAAAAGCCGTAGGCCGCGTACAGAAATTTTCGGCGCATTCAATTTTTGCTCTTTGATTTGCCCTTCCCAAGCTCGCTGCTTCCAAGCTTTCGCGGCAGTCTGGATGCGCAGAAACTTTGTGGTAGAGTACTCGCATTATGGAAGCCCTATGCCAGCATTGCGGCGCCAAACACAGCCTGGATGACAAGCAGCTCGGCGGGCACACCAAGGTGCAGTTCAAGTGTTCGAGCTGCGGCAAGATGACTCTGCTGAACATCGCCACGCGGCCGGATCGCACGCGCTCGACAACGCCGCTGCCCTCGTTCGCGCGAACCGAAGGTGCGCATGATGTGCTGGCCGAACTCATCAAGGAGCCGCCCGGGCTGAAACTCCCCGAAGGCAAGACCATCACCTTGACTGCAATTTCCGGCCTCGCCAATGGGAGCACGATGACGTTAACGAAGCCGCGGATTATTCTCGGCCGGCGCGGCGGCGGCGCGGATTTTGAAGTGGACGACCCGGAAGTTTCCCGCTGGCACTGCGCGGTGGAAGTGAAGGACACGGCCATCTGGCTGAAAGACCTGGAGTCCACCAACGGCACGTATTACGACAACGAGCGCACGCGCGCGGCGATGCTGGGCGACGGCATTGAATTCCGAATCGGGTCCACGATCCTGCGCTTGAACATCACAGCGAAGAGCTAGCGCTCCGATTTGTTCGGGGCCATGAGCGGAACGGCGCGCGAGCAGTTCGCGCCGCGGAACGGGGCGAGCAGCAGCGGATGAATCGCATCGGACGATACGACATTCTGGAAGAGCTGGGCCGCGGGGCCATGGGTGCAGTGTACAAGGCGCGCGACTCGCAAATCGGCCGCACCGTAGCCATCAAAGTGATTCTCACCGCGAATCTCTCCAAGGACGATCTCGAGCATTTCAAGCAGCGCTTCTATCGTGAGGCGCAGACGGCCGGGAAGATGTCCCATCCCGGTATTGTCACGCTCCACGATATTGCCGAATCAGAAAACGGGCAGCCATACCTGGTGATGGAGTTCGTGGCCGGCACGACGCTGGAAAAGTTGCTGTCTTCATCGGGCACGGCCGAGCGATACGGGCTGAAGCTCGGGTCGGAGCCGCTGCCGGTGGGGTTGTCGCTGGACATGGGCATCCAGCTTGCCGAGGCGCTGGACTACGCGCACCGGCAAGGTGTGATTCACCGCGACATCAAGCCCGCCAATATTCTCGTCGCGCGAGAAGAAACCGGCCGCAACGAAGCTGGCGTGGCTAGCTACCGCCTGCGCGTGAAAATCGCCGACTTCGGCATCGCCAAAATGGCTGGCGCCAACCTGACGCAAACCGGCACGGCCATGGGCACGCCGGCGTTCATGTCGCCGGAGCAGGTCAGCATGGGACCCGTGGACTCGCGCAGCGACTTATTTTCGCTGGGCGGAGTGCTGTACTGGATGTTCACCGGGGAGAAACCCTTCGCCGGCGAGACGCTGACGCAGATTTCGTTCAAGGTGGTGTTTGGCTCGCCGCTGCCGGTCGCCCAATTGAACCCCAAACTTCCCGCCGCGTTGGACGTGGTACTCTCGCGTTGCCTCGCGAAGAATCCGGACGACCGCTACGCCACGGGACACGAGCTGGCCGCCGATCTCGAACTCATAAAAGCGGGCAAGCCGCTGAAAACGACGCTGGCTCCGGTGTCCGACATCACGCTCATGCAGTCGAATCCGCTTCCAGTGGTGGCCGCCGCGCTGCCTGCCGCACAGCGGCCGCCGCAAACACCGGTGCCGCAGTTCACAGACAATACCGTTCGCGTGGGCTCGCATACGGAACAGCCGACGGCACAGGCGGCGCCCGCAGCGCCTTCACCCAAGCGGGACACTGTGCCGCTTGCGCCAACCAGCACGCCTGCGAAAAAATCGAATAAGCTTTTGCTGGGCGTTGCCGCTGCGATTGTTGTCCTAGTGATTGGCGGGTACTTTCTGATTCCACGCAAAGCGGCGGAGCCCGTCGCGCAGCCCCCAACTCCGGCCGTGGAGCAGCCTGCACCGGCGCAGACTCCGGCACAAGCGCAGATCAACGTGCCACCACCGCCGCCGGAGCCGACGAAATCCGCGGCTCCTGAAACGGCCGAGGCTCCTCCTGCGAAAACCACCACGCCGGCGAAGCCCGCGCCGGCAAAGAGCGCGGAGCCGCTGCCCGTCACCAAGAAGGCAGCGGTGGGGGCGAAGTCCTCGTTGCAAATTGACTGCCGTCATAATTTCGAAGAGGCCACGCTGATTGTCACGGTGGACGGGAAGCAATTGTTAAGGGAAACGTTGGTGAATAAGAAGTCGCTGACGGTGGTGAGACCGGTGGGCGCCGGAGAACATAAAGTGATGGTGCAGGTGATTTCGGAGAAGGCCAAGTTTGACCAGCAGCAGGAAATCTCCGGAGAGTTCGCGGCGGACGCAACACGCGCGCTGGTGATTGAATTCGGGAAAGGCACGGGCCTGGGGCTGCGGAAACCGAAGCTGTCGTTGAAGTGGGGAAAGTGAGAAGAAGGTTGTAGGTTGTGGGTGGCAGGTTGTAGGTGCCGGAAACCACTTGCGGAAGGCTTACTTCCGTCGCAAGTCTCCTCCTACTAAGAAAAAATTTTATTCGGTACAAGTGCGCGCGGGTGAGCTCCGCTTTTTCAGGAACAATGAGGCGAAGGTGAAGCGGCGGGAGGGATGGCGGCGGTCGAGGGCGAAGCGCTCGCCGGTGTCGGTGAGCGGCTGGCCGTCGAGATAGTCGAGGCCGGTGGCGGCAACGAGGCGTTCCACCTCCGTGAGATCGCGCACGGCATCCTGCACGGGCGCCTCGGGACCAAAATCAAAAGTCAGCGCGAAAATTCCGCCGGGCTTGAGGAGCTTGGCGAGCCGTTCGAGGATGAGCGGCTGCGCGGCTTTTGGAATATGTTCGAGCACGCTGAAGGAAATGACGGCGTCGAACAATCCCCACTCCGCCGGAGCGTGCGTGGTGACCAAATTGTGCGTGGAGGCGTGCAGTTTCCAGCCACGACGTTTGGAATGCTCATTCGTCCAATTGGTGAGGGCCGCGTCGATGTCCAGGCAGAGTACCTCGCAGCCGATTTCGGCAAGGTATAGGATGGGCAAAGTTGCCGCGCCACCGAAGTCCAGCACACGCGGCTTGGCGTTTTTTTCAGGCTCGGCCAGATAGAAAGAACATAGCAAGCCATCAACACCGCGGGCATATTCCCAGAGTTTGTTTCTGCGAACCCAGAAGCGATGACGCAGGATTCCGTTGACAGCAAAGCGCGTGCCTGAAAGACCGAGGCGCAGAGCAAAGCGGCGCAGATCCGCAGCCATCGGCTTCACCGACGGATCGAGCAGGTCGGCGGGAGAGTACGTTTTGCCTGGAAACAAAGTTTTGTCCGGCATGAATGCACGATAAGCAAGAACTGGCAGCAACCGCGCCGCAGCGCGGCGGGTTCAATATGCTAAAGTAGCACGCAGGAATCGGAGTTGCGGGAAAAAATGAAGCAGATCGGGCGATACGAAATCGTCGAGGAACTGGGCCAGGGCGCGATGGGCGCCGTGTTCAAGGCGCGCGACCCCATGATGGACCGCGTGGTGGCGGTGAAGACGATCCTGGCGTCGGCGCTGACCGGGCCGCTGGCCGGCGATTACCGCGAGCGATTTTTCCGCGAGGCGCGCGCGGCGGGACGCCTGGCGCATCCGGGCATCGTGACCGTGTACGACGTGTCCGAGCAGGAAGGCACGCCGTTCCTGGTGATGGAATTCATCGAAGGGCGGACGCTCGAAAAGATACTGGAAAGCGGCGAACGTTTTGACGCCGAGCGCGTGATGGACATCGGGCAGCAGCTGGCCGAAGCGCTGGACTACGCGCACAAGGGCGGCGTCATCCACCGCGACATCAAGCCCGCCAACATCATGATGACCGCGGACGGGCGGCCGAAAATCACCGATTTCGGCGTGGCCAAGCTGACCGCGGCGCAAGTGACCACGACGGGACAACTGCTGGGCACGCCCGCGTTCATGGCTCCGGAACAATTCACCGGCGCGCCGATTGACGGCCGCGCGGACCTCTTTGCGCTGGGCGTGATGCTCTACTGGCTGGCAACCGGCGACCGCCCGTTCACCGGCGAAACGCTGATGGCCATGTCGTACAAGATTGTGCATACCGAGCCGGTGCCGCCACGCAAAATTAATCCGGCCATTCCGCGGGACCTCGAAAACGTGATTCTGAAATGCATGGAGAAGGATCCCGCGGAGCGCTATCAAAGCGGGGAAACGCTGGCGAATGATTTGCGGAAGCTGCGCGAAGGCCGCGCGCTGAATACGTTGAGCCGCGAACGAGCCGCGCGCGCGGCAGCCGTCGAGAAAACGGAGCTTTCCGCCGCGGCGCCGGCAACTCCGTCCGATGCGGCTGGAGATTCGTTCGACACCGCGGAAACTGTCTCCGTGCTGCCGCCGAAATCACGGCCAGCCGCCGGCCCGGCGACGATTCGCGCCACGACACCGATGGCGCCGCGCGCCACGGTTGCTGCGCCGCCCGCCACGGTGAGCGAGCCGCCCGCCGCAAAAAGCGGGCGCACGAGCACAGTAACCTGGATGGTGTTCGCAGCCGTCGTGCTGATTATCGTTTTTGCTGGACAGGCGTTGAAACGGCGCAACGCCAATCTCAACGAGCCACCGCAGCAGCAAGCGCAGCAACAGGCTCCCGCCCCGCCGGCAGCCGGCAATGTAACTAGCGTACAAGTTCCTGCGCCACCGCCGGCGGTGGGCGTGCCGCCTGAAGTTCAGAAATCAATCGCCGATGCGGGAAAGGCGGCGGAAGCTGCGAAAAAAGAATCGGCGCGGGTCAACGCGGCGAAACAGCCCGCGGGGATGAAATTGGAATTCACGGCGACGGAGAGGGCCATGGTGGTGCTCACGCCGGACGCCCAGTCCCCGGCCACGCACCAGTTGAGCCCGGGAAACAGCGTGACAGCCAGCGCAGAAAAAGAAATGAAGCTGTTCACCGATAACCCCGCGGCAATTCGCTGGAGCATGAATGGGCGGCCGCAGCAGCCGTTGGGAACCGGCAAGATGCCGACAACCGTGCGCATCACCGAAGCCGGAGTGGAGACGCTGTGGTCGGGGAGTCCGGATGAGCTGTCCAAGCGGCTGGGAAAGCCGTTCGGCCCGGGCAAACGGCCGGAGGGAACGCCGACACCGGAGGAGTTGGCACGCGTCAAGCGCGAAGTCCAACAACAGTTGAAGGCCGGCGTCGCGCGGCTGCGCATCGAGACGCGAGGCGTTCCGGCGGGGCTGGAGCTGGTGGTGATGATGGACGGGAAGCAGTTGTTGCGCCGCGCAGCGGCTGCCGCAGACGCCGCGAAATCGAGAGCGGAGGAAGAGCGCGTTGTCCCGCCGGGCAATCACCAGTTTCAGGTGCACGTGGGCCGCAGCGGCGTGCGCGTCGGGCTGACGCAGAGCGTCTCCGGCGAATTCTCCGCCGGGCAGCGCCGCGTGCTTCGCATCCAGATTGCGCACGAGAGCGCCGGGCGCGGCGAGCGGCTGCAAAACCGCTTGTCGGTGGAGCTGCAGTAGTCGCAGGGATGATCGCGCAGAAATTCCTTGTGCGCGCTGAAAACATTCAAAAACAAAGGAAGACGCGGAAGCCCGGCCTGCGGGTTAGTCGAGCGTGATGTGCGTGTCGCTGCGCTCGACGCCGTCCATCTTCTGGATTTTTTCCATCACCAGGTCATCGAGTTCGCGCTGGCTGTCCACTTCGACGTAGGCGATGACGTCCGGCACTCCCCAGCAGGCGTGGGCCATGCGCACGCCGGGAAGCTGGGCCAGCGCGTGCGCCACGGTTTTGGATTTTCCGGCGCGGACGTTGAGCAGCACGTAGGCGTGCACCGGACGGCGTTTGGTCTGCATGGGATCCTCCGCTGCGCCATCGTACACCAGCGGCGGGCGCGTGGGAATGAAGGAGGAGTAGAGGCTGGAGTTCTGGCGTGCCCGCGGAATGAATGAGCGCTCAGGAAACGGCGGCGGCGGGTGCGACGACCCACGTGCCGGAAGGCTCCTCGAACTGCAAGCCGACGGCAAAACCGATTTCCTGCGCCGGCAAACACCAGGCTACACGGGCGGAGGCCCGGAAATTTCCCGCCAGTGTGGAAATCTGCAGGTGCTCATTCTTTTTCCAGCGGCGGACGGAATAAACCTTCGCGCCGCCGGAGCAGACGTCCTCGGTAAACGTGGTTTCTATGCCCGGCATCGCGCCGTGCCCCGCAATGCGCACGGCAACGGCCATGGGGATGCGCTTCTCCGCGCGAGTCATCACCTGGTGCCTGAACACAGCTGCCTCCCCGGGGCTGGGAAAACGAAAATCATGCGGCGGCTTCCTTCCAGGTTCGCTTGCCGCCCTTGCGGCGCTGGCGCTTCTTCACGGCGTAGAGGAGCTTGTCGGCCGTGGACAGAAGTTTCTCGAGCGAATCCCCGTGGAGCGGGTACACGGCCACGCCCATGCTGGCGGAGACCCGCGGGACTTCGGTATCAGAATCCAAGCAAGCATTGATGCGGTCCACTACGTTGGCCGCAGCCTCGGAGCCGGTCTCCGGGAGAATCAAGGCGAATTCGTCGCCGCCATAACGCGCAGCGGTATCCACCGTGCGGCAGTGCGAGCGCAGCACGTCCGCCATGCGGCAGATGGCGCGGCTGCCGGCGACGTGGCCGTAGGTGTCGTTGATTTTTTTCAGACCGTCGAGGTCGAGGAACAGCACGGCAAAAGGACGGCGTGTGCGACGCGAGCGCTCCATTTCCGTGTTGAGGACATCGAGGAAGCGGCGGTAGTTGGCGAGGCCGGTGAGCGGGTCGCTGGAGGCAAGATGGCGCACCTGATCGAACAGGCGCACGTTGTCGAGCAAGGCGCCGCCCAGCATGATGGCGTAGCTGGAGACGCGCAGCACATGGGCAACAGCGGAGGGCGCGTCCAAGAGATGCTCGGACTGGCTGGCCATGAAGTGGCTGAGGGCGTTCAGACCAGCCATCAGGAAGATCGCGCGGTCAAAGGCCGTGGAGGCGCCGGGCAAGCGGCGATAAAAGCCGAAGGCGGCAAGCAAGAACAGCCCCGCTGGAAGCAAGTGCCAGGGGCGCGGCACGAGGGCCTGCGGAGAGAGAACCGTCTGCAGCGGGATGCCGACGTAGCTCGCCAGGGAAAAGAAAATGCCGGTGAGATAAATGACTCCCACAACGAGAGCTATGGTGCTGAACATTTCGCGCGTGGGATTGCGCGGCTTCTGGAGGCGGTGCTCCACGAACAGGGCGACCAGCAGCAGCGCCGCGAGGAATGTGCGTACCACCATCCATTCCAGCGGGAGAGCGAGCGGCGCGGAATAACCGCGCGAAATCTGCGAATAGAAGCTCAGGCCGGCAAGAGTTTCCAGGATGCCCGCAACAATGAAACCGTGTGCAAGAAGCAAGGCGACGCGGTCATGCTTACCGCGGAAACGCACCAGGGCGTTGGCGGCAAAGGTGAAGGCGATAACACTGCCAACGATTTCCAGGTAGCTGTAAACGGCCGGATCGGATTCGTAATTCAGGCGGCGCAGCCAGAAGGCGAGAGCGGCAAGGGCGCCCAAACAGAGCCCCACAGCACCCACCCAGCGGGAGATGCGCAGTAGCTGGTCACGTTGTTGCGCTGACAGCAAGACTCCCCCAATCCCATTTAATGGTACTAGGACTAACTGAGATTGGGGCAATTTGTTGGCCATGCTGTGACGTACAGGTTACGGCTGTAATCAGTTCTAAACACTTAGGTTAGTCATAATTCGATTGGCTCTAGTGAGGACAAAGTGAGAAGGATTTGACAAGGTCGTGTAGAAACGCCACGAGTTATGGAAAACGGTGGCTTTCAGACGAAACGAAGGATTAAATGCTGGGTTTGGGTGCGGGTGGAGGCAGGTCGCGAGCGACTTGCTGATCTTGAGAGTCGGCGGTGTTGTGCGCGCCTATGCACCACAGCTTGTAATCTAGCCGAATCACCCTCCAGTTCGATTCACTTCCCAAACCGTGACACTCAAGGCGCAACAAACTGGCAGTGCGCAGCGTATAAAGAGGCTGCAGAACATCCGGTCGTTCAGGAAAGGACAAATGCGCAAACTATTTCGAATTGTGTTGGTATCTGCTCTGGTCATCTTGGTCCATTCGAATGGCTTAGCAGGGGAGCAAGAGAAGTCTGCGGTGAGACAAGAGGCGAAGTTGGCTAACGGGTTGGCCAGCCACAGCCCGAAACCGCTTGTAATCTCGCATGTCACGGTGATTGACGGCACAGGAGCCGCTCCCCAAACGGACATGACGGTGATGATCGTGGGTGACCGCATCACCCAAGTGGGCAAGAGCGCAAACGTCAAGATTCCGAGAGGATCGCAAGTGCTGGACGCAAAGGGAAAATTTCTGATTCCCGGATTGTGGGACATGCATGTGCACTTGAGTTGGACTACGGCCAGTGCCCTGCCGGTGCTCGTGGCGAACGGCGTCACTGGCGTTCGCGATATGGGCGGGCGCCTCGGCGAAATCGATGAATGGGGGACGAAGATTGCAACGGGGCTGCTGGTGGGCCCGCGGATCGTACGTGCAGGTCCGATCCTCAACGGACAAAAATTCAATGCTTACCAGATGGTGACCGGCACGCCTGACGAAACTCGCGGCGTGGTCCGGACCCTGAAAGAGGTTGGCGTTGATTTCATCAAGATACATCGGCGCCTGCCAAGAGATCCCTATTTCGCGCTGATGGAGGAAGCGAAGCGGCAAGGAATTTCCGTCGTCGGCCACATCCCCATGTCGGTGACGCCGGAAGAGGCGTCGGACGCGGGGCAGGTAAGCCTGGAACATACCGAAACTTTGTTCGAGGGCACTTTCGCCGCTCGATTGAAAGAGGGCGAACTGGCCGGAGCGATCCGGCGATTCCGCGGCGACGATGCGGAGAAGTTATTCGCCCGGTTCGTCAAGAACCACACAGTAGTAACTCCGACGCTGGCCCCTTACCGCTCGTATATCGAAGCGATGGATCCGTCTTCCCCCGCCGATCCGCACAGCCAGTACGTCGCACTCTCGCTCAAGAAGGAATGGCAAAAGCAGGCGAAACCGCTTTCTGCCGAAGCTCTCGCCGGGTTGAGGCAGACGTTTGCCGAATTATGCGAGGTGGTGCGGCAGATGAATCGGTCCGGAGTCACGCTGATGGCCGGAACCGACATCGCGGGTCCGCGGATTCCGGGTTTCAGCCTGCATGACGAGTTGGCTGTGCTGGTCGAGTGCGGGCTTACACCCCTGCAGGCACTTCAAGCAGCAACGCTAACGCCTGCGCGGGTACTGAACAAGGCAAAGGATTTCGGAACCGTGGCAAGCGGGAAGTTCGCCGACCTTGTCCTGCTGGACGCCAGTCCGCTCGAAGACATCCGCAATACGCAGAAGATTCGAGCTGTAATAGTCAACGGGCGCTTTCTGGATCGGGGAGAACTCGACATGTTGCTGAGGCAGGCTAAAGCCGCCGCAAGCAAAAACTAGGGTTTGGGGGCCGGCGGCCGCAGCTCGCGGGCGACTTGCTGGTCTTGGAAGCCAGCGGCCTTGTGCGCGCCGTCGCAGAAAGGTTTGTTGGCGGAATGGCCGCAGCGGCAGAGGGAAACGGTGGTGCGGCCGGCGAGGCCGAAAGCGTGGCCCTGCGGATCACAGATTTGGAAGTCGCCTTCAACGCGCAGCGGACCGTTATTGTTTACGGTGATTTTTGTGGATGGCATGCACTCCTCCGAAGTTCACTTGCCAATGCAGCGCTTGATTTCCCGGCGCTCTGAAACTGGGAAGTCCCAACATTAACACAGAGTGCGCTGAGGGGCACGGAGTTCGCAGAGAAAACCTAAGCGCAGAAACTGAATGGCATCCGGCAATCAATATTTCGGGACAGAGGGATCCACCTGGTCGGACCAGGCAAGGATGCCGCCCTTGAGGTTCCAGATTTTGCGGAAGCCGGCTTTGCGCAGGAAGTCCGCGGCTTCCGCGGAGCGTTTCCCGCTGCGGCAGTGCACCACGATTTCGCGCGAGCTATCCAGTTCGTGCGCGCGCTTGGGAATGTCGCCGAGCGGAATCAAGTAGCCGTTCAACGTGCAAATCTGCACTTCGTGCGGCTCGCGGACGTCGAGGATGAAAAGATCGTCGCCACGGTCGAGCCGCGCCTTTAGCTCGCGCGGCTCGATTTCCGGCACAGTGACGGCGGGAGCAGCGGCTTCTCCTCCGCGAATACCGCAGAATTCGTTGTAGTCGATGAGCTGCGTGATGGTGCGGTGGTCGCCGCAGACGGGGCAGTCGGGATTGCGGCGCAGCTTCATTTCGCGGAAACGCAAGGCGAGCGCGTCGAAAAGCAGCAGGCGGCCAGCAAGCGACTCGCCCCGACCAATGATGAGCTTGATGGTTTCCAGCGCCTGAATGCTGCCGATGATGCCGGGCAACACACCGAGCACTCCGCCCTCGGCGCACGACGGCACCAGGCCGGGCGGAGGCGGTTCGGGAAACAGACAGCGGTAGCACGGGCCGCCGGGTACGCCGAAAACGCTGGCCTGCCCTTCGAAACGGAAAATCGAGCCGTACACGTTGGGCTTGCCGAGAAGGATGCAGGCGTCGTTGACCAGATAGCGCGTGGGGAAATTGTCGGTGCCGTCCACGATGATGTCGTAGGGGCGCAGAATGTCGAGGGCGTTTTCGCTAGTGAGTTTGGCTTCGTAAGTGTCGAGCTGAATTTCCGGATTCAAATTGGCGAGGCGCTCTTTGGCAGCGGCGAGTTTCGAGCGGCCGACATCACTCGTACCGAATGTCACTTGGCGCTGAAGATTGGTGAAGTCCACCACGTCGAAATCCACGAGGCCGAGGCGCCCGACGCCGGCTGCGGCCAGATACAGCCCCAGCGGCGCGCCGAGGCCGCCGGTGCCGATGAGCAGGACTTTGGCCTGTTTTAGCTTGAGCTGCCCGTCCATGCCCACCTCGGGCATGATGAGGTGGCGGCTGTAGCGAAGGACCTCGTCCTTCGAGAGTTTGGGCTCGGTTGTCGCTTTCAGATCGGGTTCCAATTTCGTCGCCATCCAAGATCTCCGCAGAGCCAGATGCCGCCCTGAAGGGCGGCCCTACATCAGAGCAAGCCGCCGGCGATGGAGGGAATGATACTAACGATGTCGCCTTCGCGAAGAGGTGTTTTTTCTTTTTGCAGGAAGCGGATGTCTTCGTCGTTCACGTACACGTTGACGAAGCTGCGCAGGCGGCCGTCGTCGGCGTAGAGGTGCTGGCGAAGCTCCGCGAAGCGGCCGGTGAGCAGGTCGAGTGCTTCGCCCACAGTGCGCACGTCAAATTGAACGGATTCGTTTTTCTCCGCGTAGGGCCGCAGCGGAGTCGGAATCAGAATCTTCACAGACATCAAGGCTGCCTCCATTGAAAACAGAAACCGAGATTGCTCGCCTTCAGGCGGCCGAGCGCTCGGCGGTCTCCAGCCGGTCCGGTGTGAAGCGAGAGCGATTATCATCGAGACGCCACGCACTGATTTGCCCGGCCCGGCCTTGCGCCACGCTGACAATGACGTAGCTGTACCACGGCCAGGCGTGCGCACGGTCAAACTCGCTGGGCAGCGCGGGATGGTCGGGATGCGAGTGATACCAGCCGACCAGGTCGAGCCCGCGTTCGCGCGCGAATCTTTCCGCGCGGCGAAAGTCCTCCGGCGAAACGGCAAAACGGCTACGCGGCGATTCCCCGTGGCGATTTTCGAGCGGCAGAAGGTCCACGATTTCGCGCTCCGGACCATCGCCGCGGCCCAGCAGCGCGCCGCAGCACTCGTGCGGGTAGCACACTTCGCCGTGAGAGCGAATGCGTTGTGCGAGTTCGTCATGCAAGCGAAGCATGGTTCACTCCTCATCCCAGAAACGTTCGCTGAGATATTTGTCGCCGGAGTCGGCAAAGATTGTGACGATGACTGCGCGCTCTCCGCGAGGAATCTGGCGGGCGAGCTGTAAACAGCCCGCTAACGCCGCGCCAGCGCTGACGCTAACCAGCAGGCCTTCCTCGCGCGCAAGTCGCTTCACCAGCGCGTAGGCATCTTCGGTGCGCACGGAATGCTTCTCGTCGGCCAATTCAGGATCGTAGATTACCGGCACGATGGCCGAGGCCATGTGCTTCCAGCCTTCCAGGCCATGAAACGCGGAATCGGGCTGCAGGCTGATGCACTGGATTTCGGAATTCAGCTCCTTCAAGCGGCGCGCCGTGCCGCAGAACGTGCCGCTGGTGCCGAGCCCGGCGACGAAATGGGTGATGCGTCCGCCGGTCTGCTCCCAGATTTCCGGCGCGGTGGATTCATAATGCGCGCGCCAGTTGGCCGGATTGCTGTACTGATCGGGATAGAAATATTTTTCGCGGTCTTGCGCAAAAATTTCGCGGGCGCGGCGAATGGCCCCGTCGGATCCCTCGGCAGCAGGCGTGATCGCGAGATCCGCTCCGTAAGCGCGCAGGATGCGCTTGCGCTCGATGGACGCGTTGTCGGGAAGGCAGAGGCGCACTTTGTAGCCAAGCGCGGCGCCGAGCATGGCGTAGGCAATGCCCGTGTTGCCGCTGGTGGCATCGAGAATGATCTTGCCCGGACGTAGCGAACCGGAGCGCTCGCCGTCGCGGAGCATCCACAGAGCCGGACGGTCCTTCACCGAGCCGCCGGGATTGAACCATTCTGCTTTGGCGTAAAACTCGATATTGGGAAACTCGCGGCCAATGCGTGTCAGGCGCAGCAAGGGCGTGTTGCCGATGCGAGCGAGGAGAGAATCTTCGTTCGCCGCGGCGAACTCGGAAACGCGCCGCGCTGAAATAATCGCGCTTTCTGTGACACCCATGTTCGGAGTTCCTTTGCGCCCAAATCAGCAAAACGCCTGGAGCCAGCCCAATAGAGAGCGACCAGTAGCTTAGATGCCCGCAGTGGCCCTCAGGCGTCAATATGCTACCCTCGGATCGTGGTAATCGCCCTACGATTAGTAGGGAATGGTAAGTTGGCGGCTGTGAGCGGTTGAAAACAAAGGCTGAATGGGACTTACATATAGGACCATTTGAGTCGCATATTGAGGGAAAAGGCAGACTTGCCAGAAGTGCCGGCGCGTGGCAAAGTAAGGCGCTGGTTGCCGCGCGTTTGTCGAATAAAGCAGGAAGCAGGCAGGCATGTGGAACGTTGAAGAGCGCTTCAACCCGAAGATTGTCGAATCGCTGCCGAAAGCAGGATTCCTGGTGCGCAGCACCGGCGGAGTAGTGCGCGTGGAACGGCACGGCTGCGCGGCGGAACTGCGGCGCACGCCGGACGGCGGCTACCAGATGACACTGCTGCCGTCGGTGCTGGTGAACGGCGTATTCACACGGCTGTGGGACGCGGGCTACCAGAAATTCCTGCTGACCGACGACGGCAGAAAATTTCCCGCGCTGGCAAGCCAGCTTGCAGACTTGCGGCGGTTCAACGAAGAACTGCGCGCGGCGATGGGGGTTGTGACGCACTACAACGAGGCCTTGGGCTCGACGTGCCACGTGACGACGTATGACCGCGTGAAGGGGCGCCCGGGCGACGTGCCGGATGAAAGCGTCGGGGCAAGAATCACCAGCCGCCACTAATTACCTTTCCTAAAGATTTTCTTTTGATAGAATGCGCCGCAGGCTGCGCCTGTGGACGAAGTCTTCTTCATTGTCGTTCTTTTCTTTCTGGTCATTCTTGTAGCGCCGTTTGTCGCGTTGCGGCGAACCCGCAAGCTGAAACGCGAGTCGGCAACCAAGGATGAAGTCGCCTACCTGACGCGGCGGATTTACGATCTGGAGCAGAGCCTCGAGAAACTTAGAAAGTCGTTTGAAGCGGCGCTCGCTGGCGGTGTTGCTGCGAAGCCTGCGCAAACATCCGCTGCGCCGGTTCCGGCACCGAAGCCGGCTCAACCACCCCCGACAGCGCCTCCACCAAAACCTGCACCGATGGTTGCAGCGCCCGCAGCAACGCCTCCGCCGGGGCCAAGCCTAGAGCCAAAACCGGTTACACCAAAATTCGTGGCCGCAGCGGGTGCGGGATCCGCGCCAACGTTTGAAGGCGCGAGAATTGTGCCGAAGCGCGACTGGACGAACTTCGAAGAAAAGCTTGGCGCGAACTGGCTGAACAAAATTGGCGTGGCGGTGCTGATCTTGGGCGGAGCGTTCCTGGCGAACTACGCCATGCAAACGCTCGGGCCCACGGGCAAAGCAACCCTGCTTTACGTGCTGGCGGCGACGCTGATCGGGCTGGGCGTGTTCGGGGAGAAAAAAGAAAAATATCGCATTGGAGCGCGGGGCGTGCTAGGCGGCGGGTGGGCGCTGGCATATTTCACGACGTACGCCGTGCACAACGTCGAAGCCGTGCAGCTCATCACGAGCCCCGCCGTGGGATTCGGGCTGCTGTTCGCGGTCGCGGCGGCAATGGTGTGGCACTCGCTGCGCTACGACTCGCAGGTGGTCACCGGCTTCGCGTACATGCTGGCGTTCGCGAGCGTGGCCGTGAGCCACATCACGGTGGGGACGCTGGTGTCGTCGGCGGTGTTGGCGGCGTCGCTGGTGGCGGTGCTGGCGCGACGGAAGTGGTACACGCTGGAACTTCCGGCGATTGCCGCGACCTACGGTGTGCACTGGTTCTGGCTGTGGCGCACGTATGAATACATCGGGGGTCACAAGAAATTTCCGGAATTCCCGGCGAGCGTGGCGCTGTTGATTGTGTACTGGGCAATCTTCACGGTGTCGCATTTCCTGCGCGACGACAAGGAGCCCGCGCAGCGCATGGCCCTGACCGGGGCGTTCCTGCTGAACGTGGCGGGATTCCTGGCGGTGATGCGCTACCAGTCGTTTTATCCGCAGTGGCGCTTCTGGTTCCTGCTGGGCGTAGGCGTGGTGTACATCGCGCTGGCGCTGCTATCGCAGCGCCTGAAGCGTCGGCTGGGATTCATCCTGACGAGCACGCTGGGCGCGGCGCTGGTGGCGGTGGCCATTCCTTACCGGTTCGCGGGGGCGCGGCTGGAAATAATTTGGCTGGTGGAGGCGGAGGCGCTGCTGATCATCGGCTGGCGCGCGTTGGACGTGCACCTGCGTCGGTTGGGATGGATTGCGCTGGGCGTGCTTGGCACGTGGGTGACGTTCCAGGACTTGTCTCCGCGGCTGGTGGACTGGACGCCGCCGGATTGGCCGACGGGATGGATGTTGCTGGTGCTGGCCGCAGCATTCTATTTGAACGCACGGTACGCGCCGCGGCTGCTGGTGGAACACGCAACGGAAACCGAGTTGGCCGCAGCCACAATTTGTTTCGGCGCGGGCACGGCTTTCCTGCTGGCGGCCGTGTGGTTCGCGTTGCCGTTTATGTGGGTAGGGCTGGCGTGGACCGCGCTGGCGCTAATCATTTGCGAATTCGGAAGACGATGGGACGAAAAAGCGCTGCGCGTGTGCGGGCACGGCGCTGCGTTGCTCGCTGCCGTGCGACTGTTGTACATCAACCTGCAATATGCGCCGGCCATAAGCGGTGTGAGCTTGCGCGTGGTGACGGTGGCGATTGCCGCGGCGATGTTTTACATCGGCGCGCGAAGAATCCGGCCGACGGAGTTTGGAGACGTGGAGGAAGGCACAGGACAGGCTCCCTCGGATTCCCTCGGGACAAGTCGAAAGCCTGTCCTACAGTGGCTGCCGGCGGCGTACTCGTGGGCGGCGACGTCGCTGGTGGGGCTGCTGGTGTGGAACGAAGCGACCAACGCGGCAGTCGGGTTGGCGTGGGCGCTGCTGGGATTGGCTCTGGTGGAAGTTGGGCGAAGTTTGACGGACCGACCGCTGGTGGCGCAGGGACACACGCTGTTGGCCATGAGTTTCGCGCGAATTTTCTTCGCGGATCTGAACACCGAGAGGGTGTTGTGGATCTTGCCGGCGAGAGTGGTGACCGTTGGACTGCTGGCGGCGATTTACTATTACACGGGCTACACGGCGGAAGAGCGCACGCCAAAAATGCGCACGGCGCTGCTGTGGTTTGGGACCACGGCGCTCGCGGCGATGTTGCGGTTTCAGCTGATCGCGGAATGGGTGGCGGTGGGCTGGGCGGCGCTGACGGTGGTGTTGTATTTTGCCGGGCGGAAACTGCGGTTGCCGACGCTGAATTCTCAGGCGTTCGTTGTGACCCTGCTGGTCGCAGCGCGCTGCGCGTTCGACAATTTCTACCAGACGGGGCCGCTGTGGTTCACCAACGCGCGGGCGGCCACGGTCACGCTGGCGTCGGTGATGCTGTACGCTCTGCTGGGAGTGGCGCTGTGGGAAAAACGAAGGGATTCCGCGAAAGGGGCACAGCAAGCAGGGCCCCTACAAAGCGAATCGAATTGGCGGGTGGTGCGCTGGGTGCAGAAGGCGTTTCGCTGGATGGATGCGAACCCACAGCAAATTTATTTCTTTGTGCCGACAATCTTGCTGACGGTGCTGGTGAGCTTGGAGATGAGCCGGAACTACAAGAGCTACCTGACGGCGAGCTGGGGACTGGAGGCGTTTTTGATTTTTGTGGTGGCCCTGAAGCTGGGAGAACGCACTTATCGCTGGTTCAGCCTGGGACTGTTGCTGTTGTGTGTGGTTCGCGTGGTGGCCGTGGATATTCCGGGAATTGAGAATCCGCTGGGGCGGATTGTGTCGCTGATGGGGCTGGGAGCGGCGCTGCTGCTGGTGAGTTTTCTGTATGCAAGGAACAAGGAGCTGTTCAAGAAATATCTGTGAAGAAGAGACGCATTGTCGCGGTGGGTTTGCTGCTGGTGGGCGCGGTGGCGCTGTTCGCGTTGCAGCGGCGGCTGGTGACCACGGAAATCACCCCGCGACCGCTGCTGTACCTCGTCGCGGATACGGAGCGCGAAGCGGAGCGTATCCCACTTGCGCTGACGCGGGTGAGCGACCGCGAAGAAAATCAAATCGGACAGGAAATCGCGCGCGCATACGGGCTGATGCCGGCAATTCACAAGGACGCGGATGCGCAGCGCATCGCCGCGTATGTGCAGGAAGTAGGCAAGCGGCTGACGGCCAACGTGAAGCGCAAAGAAATTCAGTACCGTTTTTATTTCAAGGACGAACCGCATTTTGTGAATGCGGGCGCGCTGCCCGGCGGACAGATTGTCATCGGGCGCGGGCTGCTGGAGCTGCTGGAGTCGGAGGACGAGCTGGCGGCGATTCTCGGGCACGAAATCGCGCACGTGGACGAGCGGCACGCCATCGAGCGGCTGCAATACGAATTGCAGAGCCGCAAAATCGGCATGCGCGGGCTATACCGCATCGCGCAGATCGGCGTCGTGCTTTTTCAAATGGGATACACCAAGGAAAAAGAGGACGAAGCGGATCGCGTGGGACTGGCGCTGACCGTGCGCGCGGGGTACTCGCCGGCGGGAGCCGTGGAGGTGATGAAGCGATTCGACCGGCTGTTCGGCGGTCAGGCACGCCCGGCAACTTCGCCGGTGGAAGAGATGACGCGCATGCCGTTTAAATCGCTGCGGGAATATTTTCGTTCGCATCCGCCGGCGCGCGAGCGCATCGCCACGCTCGAAAAAGAAATACAGGCGCGCGGATACAACGCAGCACAGGCGCAGAAACCGCTCGGGGTGCGCGCAATTTTCTTGGCGGAGCAGGCGGCGGAGTTCGACCGGCACGGCGTGTTTGACCGCGCAATTGCACGCTATGAAGAAGCGCTCAAGGCCGATCGCGAATACTGGATAGCATGGGAAGGAATGGCGCAAGCCAAGTGGCGCAGCGGAGACGCTGCGGGCACCACAAAAGCCACAACCGAGGCCTTGCAAAGACGGCCCGATATGCCTCGCCTCTGGAAGCTTTTCGCCGAGGCGCTGGCCGCGTCGGGCCGCGCCGGCGCGCCGGATGAATTCACAAAACAATACCGCGAGTTGTCCCCCAGACTGACCGATCCGGCACAAAAACAGATCTTGAGCGAACGAGCCGGGCTGGACTTTTTCACCGGAACGAGATCCGCGAAGGAGCTTTATCAAATGACTCTGACCAGCGGAATGACGCCGTTCTTCGAATCAGAGCATCGGCGCCGCGTGGCGTGGTGGATGTGGCGGACTGGAAAGGCGCAGGAGGCGCTCAAAGAGCTGGAGGCAGCCCGGCAAGTATTCCCGCAGGGAGTTGGAGTCGGCACGGAAATGGCCTGGGCGCTGAGCGACCTGGGACGGCAGGCCGACGCGATGGAGAGGATGGACGCGCCGCCGGGAACAGGCGGCGTGGTGGTAACACCGCCAGGCGTGCCTTCGAGCTTGTATAGGACGCAAACCGGAGACGGCCAGGGCGAGGCGCTGTCGGCGGTCATCTTGTGGCGAACCGGGCAGCGCGAGGAAGCGAAATCGGCTTTTCGAAGGGCAACTGAAGCGGACCCAGTGTGGATGGTGGCGAAGTGGGTGGAGAATAATTACAGCGCGGAAGCTGCGGCGGTAATTGCGAAGTTGCAGGCGGAGGAGATGGCGCGGCGGAAAAAAGAAGAAGCGAAACGGGCCGCGGCGGCCAAGCGATAGCGGTAATCAGGAATTCCATTCCCAGTCGTGGAGTGCGCGCTTTACTCCAAGGCGCGCGTACGCTAGCATTCCGGCCTCAATAGAATCCTTCCATCGAGTCAACAGGAGGGACCCATGTACGCAAGGGTGATGCAGATCCGCATTCTGCCGGGCAAACTGAGCGAATTTCTTGTGGCGGTGGAATCGCTGCGGCCGGGGCTGCTCAGGCAGCCGGGGTTCCGGGCGATGATGATCTTACGCTCGCCGGAGACGCCCGCCAAGGAAGGCTGCGACCGTGAAATCTGCGCGACGACATACACAGTCTGGGAATCGATGGAACACATGCGCGCGAGCGAGAAAAACATGTTTCTCTATCAGGCGCTGGCACGGATGAAGGAACATTGCAAGGGGTTCCCGCAGATCCACGAGGAAGAAGTGATTGCCAGCGAGCTGGGCGGCGCTCCGTCAGATGATACGCAAAGCTAGAAACGCGCCGAATGGGGCGTGAGGAATGATTCGCAAATCGCGGTTCGCCATTCGTAAATAAACTTCAACAAATGATCAACAAACAGACGTCCCCGCGTGACTGCGGGACGCCTTGAGCCTTGCTCCGCCGGAGCAGCCGGAGCACAGGCCGAGGAATTCGAGGCGGTAGTTCTGCACCTGGAAGCCAAAACGGCGGCGACCCATCTGCCGCGTGCGCGCCCAGAAATCCGCGGGCAGGCCCAGCTCGACATCTTCCAGCGCGCCACAGCGCTTGCAAATGAGGTGCTCGTGCGACTCGGTGACGGAATCATAGCGGCTGGCGTCGTCGCCGAACTGCAGCTCGGCGATGAGCCCGCGGCTGGTGAGCCAGTTGAGCGCATTGTAGATGGTGGCGAAAGAAACGCCGGGGCGGCGGCGGCGCACCATGCGAAACACTTCCGCGGCCGTGGGATGATAGCGGCGCGCGCGCAGGGCCGCCAGCACGGCGGCGCGATGCGGTGTCAAATGCAGCGAAGTGGAATGATGCGCAGTCTGTGGCATGGGCGGCTCCTTTCGCCTGACGTTCTGCCTTCCGCTCGCAGCCAGCGGCGTCCGCGTGGGTTGCGTGCGGGTCGAACGCCTGGACAAGAATCATTCTAAGTTGCACCGACTCCGAAAACAAGACAATTTTATCTTTTATTACCGCGGCGTGAAGGCACACCAGCAGGCTTAGCCCTGGCGGGCGCGCTCGAGCTGGCGGCGGAATTGGGCCAGGTCCAGGCGGTGCTTGGCGACTTTGCGCTCGCCGAGGAAAATCACGGGGACGTCCACATCGTAAAGCGCGCGGAGGGATTCGTCGGCGTCAATGTCCACTTCGCGCAGGCGCGCGCCGAATTCGCGCAGCAGCGGCGCCATCTGCGCTTTGGCTTCCTCGCAGAGATGGCAGCCCTGGCGAGTGTACAGCGTGACTTCGATTTCCGGCGAAGTTGTCATCTGGCCTTTGAGGCGCACCTGCTATGTTACATCAGCCGAATCCTCCGGTCAGACCGAAGCTGCATGCAAGGCTTCGATGGGGACCTGCGCTACAATGAATGCTCAGGCGACACGAAACTCAGGACGCACATCGAAGAGGCTGGTGAGGGCGAAGATGAGCCGTGTGGTGGCGCTGGCGGAAGACCTGTTCTTCATTGCAAAAATGAAGGAGACGGCGAAGCAGGCAGGCGTGCCGCTGGAAACGGCGGGGAGCGCAGAGGCGCTGGCGGAAGCGGCGCGCGCGGAAGGGACTTCCCTGCTGATTGTGGACTTGAACTCGCGAGGCAGCATCGAAGCGATTGAACATTTGCGGGCCGCGGGAAACACGTTGCCGGTGATCGCATTCTTCTCGCATGTGCAGGCGGAGCTGGCGGAACGCGCGCGGCTGGCGGGCTGCGAGCAGGTGATGCCGCGGTCGAAATTCTCGAGGGACCTGGCGGAGATTTTGAGCAAGGCGAAAGCATCGTAATTGGTGATTGGTGATTAGTGATTTGTGATTCCCCAAAAAGCGGAAACATCGAAATGAAAAATCTTAAGGTCGCCAAAAGCTTTTGCGTAGTCTTGGTGCTTGTGCTTTCGAGTTTCCTTTTTGGCCTGGATGCGGCCGCACAAACGAAAGAGACGGAGGAAGAAAAGCCGTCGGTTGCGCTGGCCAGCGCGCTGGCCGCGGCGTGCCGTCAGAATGAAACGATCTTCCTGCGCTACCAAACTGCGGAGAATTCGCTGGCGTTCCGTAAACTGCTGGCGAGCCAGAAAAGCAATCTAATGAAGCGGATTGTGCAAGCGAGTGATGCGGGACGCCCGCTACTATCGGACAGCGCCGAGGGACGCACCGTGCTGCGGTGTGAGACTGCCGGCAAAACCACGGAGCTGCGCTTCGGCGCGGAGCGCGTGCAGGAGAATCTCGCGTTTGTGCCGGTGGAGGCCGTCGGAGGACAGCGCGCGGAGTTCGGGATGGTGCGCGAGGGCGGCGGGTGGAAGATGCTCTCGGTGGGGTTGGTGCTGCTGAACCTGACGGAGCTGGCGAAGCAGTGGACGACTCCGGAAGAGCTCGCGGGCGCCGCGGAAAACAGCGAGGCGGCAGCCATCGTCACCCTGCGGCGACTGGCGGAGGCGGTGGAGACCTACAAGAAAGGTTTTGGGAAGCTTCCCACACAGCTCGCGCAACTCGGGCCGGCGCGACGCGGAGAGGTTTCTCCGGACCACGCGAACCTGATCGAGCAAGAGCTGGCGGAGGGAAGCAAAGGCGGATACGTGTTTGTGTACCGGCTGGTCCCTGCGCCCAAGGCCGCAGAAGGACAGGAAGCGGCGGAACCTACCTACGCACTGACGGCTACGCCGGCAGAGTACGGCAAGACCGGAAAACGCTCTTTTTATTTGGACTCGAGCGGAGAATTGCGCGGCGCAGACAAGCAGGGCGCCGCAGGCACGGTGGAAGACCCGAAAGTAAGTCCATAATACGGAGGCGGGGCGAAGGCTGGTACAATCGTGCGCGGTTCCGAAGAGCACGCGCAAGTCATTTGCAAGGAGCGAGCATGGCACAAGCGCAAAGCGCGACAAGAATGGTGCTGGCCGAACGGTTGATCCCCGGCGAAGGGCTGCTGTGGGAGGCGGCGCGGATTTTGTCGGCCAACGTGCTGCTGGTTTTGTGCGCGCAGATTGCGGTGCCGCTGCCGTGGACGCAGGTGCCGGTGACCGGGCAGACGTTCGGCGTGCTGCTGGTGGCCGTGCTGCTGGGAGCGCGGCGCGGCGCGCTCGCGTTGGGACTGTATTTGTTGGAAGGCGCGGCGGGTTGGCCGGTGTTCGCGCCCTTCGGATTGCCCGGCGCGGCGCGTTTGCTAGGGCCGACGGCCGGATACTTGTGGGCGTTTCCGGTGGCCGCGTTTGTGACCGGCTGGCTGGCTGAGCGAATCGAGAGCTTTTCTTCATGGAGCGGAAAGGCTCGGCTGGCAGGTGCGGTGCTGGTGGGGCACGCCGTGATTCTGAGCGGTGGCGTGATGTGGCTGGCGTCGGTGATGGCGATGGGTGCGGCCGCGGCGCTGGCGCAGGGGCTCGCTCCGTTTGTGCTGCTGGACGTGCCGGTGAAGACGGCGCTGGTGGTGGCGGCGGCGCGGGGAATGGACCGGGTGAAGCACCCAGCGTAAGCGGAGCCGCAGGGAATCCTCGCAAGTGGTCTCCAGAAATTTCAAATTGCAGATTTCAGATCGCAAAATCGAAGACCAAGAATCAGTAAGGGGCAGGAGCCAGCTCTTCGTGCCCTGCGGCGTTCCTGCGACCGTTCGCAAACGTTTTGCGTGCCTTGCGACTGCGATGATTTTGCTTGCGGCGCTGGCGGGTGGAGCGGCGGGACAAGTCCCGACGCCTTTGCAGGGCACGAATAAGCCGAAGAAGGCAGCCGAGCAACTGGAAATCAGCAGTTATCCGGTCTTCGAATTTCACAGCGGATTCTGGATCAACTTGCACCATGCGCTTTATGAGCGAGCGCGCGTGCGCGAGCAACGGCCCACAGCCAGGCCGGACAGGCCGAACGCTACGGGCAGTGCAGAGAAGAATGCCAGCAGCGAAGCGACGAGTGGATCGCCGGCGGCTGAGGAGCGAGCGTGGAACGAGGCCGTGGAGTTCTACGCCACTTCGATGGCACGGCGCGACCTGCTGCTGGACGGCGAAATGGTGGACATCAAAAACCGCCTGGCAGATCTGGAGACATGCGCGGACCTCTCTGGAAAAAGCGAATATCGCTGCGCGTCGGGGTTGCGGCCGGAGCTAATCTCGGCGCTGGAGCGCGCCGCAGCGTGGTACCGTGCGCGGCAATGGAGCGAGCACGACCGCAGCAACCGCGCGTGGATTGCGGCCACCGAGCCGCTGGTGCGCGAATTCGGCGCCAAGCTGGCGGAGCAAATGGCCAACGTGTATCGCGCGGAATGGCCGAGCGGAAAAATCCGCGTGGACGTGTGCCAGTACGCAGGACTTGTAGGCGGTTATACGAGTCTGGACCCGTTGCACGTCACCATTTCGGCGGCGGACGAGCGCAACCAGGGCGCCGCCGGGCTGGAAGAGTTGTTCCACGAAGCGTCGCACGGGCTGGCCACCGGGGTGCGCGATGCACTGGTGAAGGAATTCCGCTCTTGGGAGAAGCCGATCCCTCGCGATTTGTGGAACGCCATCCTGTTCTATACGACGGCGGAGATTGTGAAGCGGGAAGTCGCCGGCAAGGTGAGCGCCGCAGCACAAAAGCGAAGTGAGACAGCGGACCGCTACGGCTTGGCCACGCGCGGCTGGCAGAATTTTCAGACCGTGCTCGAACGGCACTGGAAGCCTTATCTGGATGCCTTGCTGCGCGGCCGGGCGGGACCGGACGACTACGAGCGGGCGCTGGCGCAGGTGGCGGCGTCGCTCTGAGCCCGGGGCCGGCGATATCGCCGTGCTTCAGGCGTGTATGGTATTCTTTCCTCTTCGGCAGGGCCTCTCCCGGTTGTCCGTTCCTGTGGACGAGTGCCGCACCGCAAAGCCCGCGAAGCACGAGATTCTCCCAAATTGAAAGCCCGCTGGCGGCGCGGAGTCAACGGAATCAAACTCATGGCTACGAAACAGGCAGCAAGCAAAACCCAGGAAATCAGCCTCGCGCATTCGCCGGATTCTGACGACGCCTTCATGTTCTATGCGCTGGCAACGCACAAGGTGCGCACGCCGGGGCTGAAGTTTACGCACGTGCTTTCCGACATCGAGACTCTGAACCAGGAGGCGAAAAAGGAGAAGTACGACGTGACGGCGGTGAGCTTCTACGCTTCCGCATTCCTGCAAAAGAATTACGTCCTGCTGGATTGCGGGGCGAGTTTCGGGGACGGCTACGGGCCGATGCTGGTCGCCTTGCACCCCATGAAGCGGAAAGAACTCGCCGGGAAACGTGTGGCGGTGGCCGGCATGCTGACCACGTCATATCTGGCGCTGAAACTCTACGAGCCAAAAATTGTGCCGGTGGTAGTGCCGTTCGACAAAATTGCGGACGCGGTGACCGCGGGGACGGTGGATGCCGGCCTGCTGATCCACGAAGGACAACTGCTCTATCAGCAGACGGGATTGCACCGCGTGGCGGACCTGGGCCAGTGGTGGAGCGAGGAAACCGGGATGCCGTTGCCGCTGGGCGGAAACATGATTCGCCGGTCGCTGGGGCCTGACGTGGGGCGCGCGGTGGCCAAGGCCATCCGGCAGAGCGTCACCTACGCGCTGGAGCATCGCGAGGACGCGCTGAAGTATGCCCTGCAGTTTGCGCGCGACATGGATGCGGACCTGGCGGACAAGTTTGTGGGCATGTACGTGAACCACTGGACGCTGGGGTTCGGCGAAAAAGGGCGGGCCGCAGTGCGAGAGCTCCTGGCGCGCGGAGCCAAGTCCGGGCTGCTGCCTGCCGGCGGCGCAGAGGTGGACTTCCTGAGCGAGGCGAATTCGTGAACCTGATCATCGCCAATACGGGCGGCTACCCGCGCGTCGGCGACACTCCCGAGCTGCAATTGCTGCGCAGGACCATTGCGGCCATCGATCGCGGGGAAAAAACCTTTGCGGACCTGGCTGACGCTGAAAACACCATGACGCGGCGTGCCATCGAGGAACAGGCGCGCGCAGGCGTGGAATTGCTGACCGACGGACAAGTCCGCTGGTACGACCCCGTTTCGCATCTCGCCAGGAAACTGGCCGGCGTGAAAATCAACGGGCTGCTGCGATTCTTTGACTCGAACACCTATTTTCGGCAGCCGGTGCTGCTGGCCAGGCCGGAACGTAAGGGACCGCTGGTGGTGGAGGAATTTCAGTTCGCGTGCAACGCGCTGGGCCAGATTCCCACCGGGCGCGAGGGCAGCGTGCGCGTCGCGGTGAAGCCGGTGCTGACCGGGCCGTACACGCTGGCGAAACTTTCGCTGGCCGAAGATGCCACCATGAAGCGGCTCGAAACCCGCGCAAATGCCTACGCAACGGCGCTGGCGGCCGAGGTGAAGGCGCTGGCGGATTCTGGCGCGGACTTCATTCAGATTGACGAGCCGGCGAGCATCAAACATCCCAACGACTGGGGCGTGTTCACGCAGGCACTCGAACCGCTGCTGCAAGCGCGGGACGAGGTTCGCAAGATCGGGCGAAAGTTACAACTCGCGCTGTATGCCTATTTTTACAATCCGGCGCCACTTTATGAAAAGCTGGTGCAGATGCCACTGGATGTGCTGGGGCTCGACTTCACCTACGATGCAAAGCTGGCGGACACGATTGCAGCAGCAGGATCGCCACGGCCACTTGCGTTGGGATTGGTGGACGGCCGAAATACAAGATTGGAATCGGCGGCAGAAGTGGCGCGCGTGGTCGAGCGGCTGCTTCCAAAGATCAAGGGCGAGCGGGCATACCTGGGGCCGTCGTGCGGACTGGAATATTTGCCGCGGGACCGCGCGGTGGCGAAACTGGAGTTGCTGGGAAAAATTCGCGCGGCGGTCGGCGGATAGGAAAAAAAGTTCAACACAGAGACGCAGAGGGAACGCAGAGAAAGTCATGAGCCGGGAAAAACTCAAATCGCTGGGACTGGAGCTGCCGATGTTTCCGACCACCTCGGTGGGCAGCTTTCCCAAGCCCGACTACCTGGTGAAGGCGCGCGCGGATTTCGGCAAGGGGAAAATCAGCCGGAAGCAGCTCGTGGAGATGGAGCGGAAGGCCACGGCATTTTGGATCGAGAAGCAGGAAGAGCTCGGCGTAGACGTGCTGGTGGACGGTGAGCAGTATCGTGGGGACATGGTGGCGTACTTCGCGGAAATTATTCCCGGATTTTCCCAAGGCGGGCTGGTGCGCAGCTACGGAAATCGTTACTACCACAAGCCCATCATCACCGGCGCGGTAAGCTGGCCGGGGCCGATCACCGTGGAGTGGTGGAAGTACGCGCAGGGCCTGACGAAAAAGCCCGTGAAAGGAATGCTCACGGGGCCGTACACGGTGATGGACTGGAGCTTCAACGAACACTATGCGGACCGGCGCGCGACGAGCCTCGCGCTCGCCGACGTCATCCGCAAAGAAGTCGAAGCGCTGATCGCGGCATGCTGCAAAATTATTCAGATTGACGAGCCCGCGCTTTCCGTGCGGCCAGAGGAATTGCCCATCGCCATCGAAGCCATGCACCGCGTCACCGACGGCATGAACGCGTACTTCATCACGCACGCGTGCTACGGGGCGTTCGAGCACATTTATCCCGGCATGCTGGAACTGCCGGTGGACAATTTTGATTTGGAAATGTCCAACAGCGACCTCGGCATGCTGAACTTGTTCGGGAGTGTGCCGTTCACCAAAGACATCAGCTTCGGCGTGGTAGACGTGCACACCCACGAGCTCGAAGACGCGGCAACGGTGCAAGCGCGCATGCGGCAGGCGCTGACCATCTTGCCGAAAGAACGCATCTGGGTGGACCCGGACTGCGGATTGAAAACACGCACCGTCGAAGAAGCTATCGCCAAGCTGCGCGCCTGCGTGGACGCAGCGAAGGCCTTCCGAAACTAGCTACTCGCGCTTTCCCGAAGCCTCGTGTGGCCGCCGGTTCTTTCCGCTCACCTTGCTTTCGTTCCTTTTTTCTTCCTCGCCACTCGATAAGGCCTCAACAACAACTCCATATCCCGCCGCACCCATTCCTCCACCTTGCCCTCCTGGTGAAATGCCCAGGACACCATGGAGCCATGCGCGGCTGCTTGAATCAAACGCGCCAAGCCCTGCGTATCGCACTTCACCAGCTCGCCCGCTCGAATGGCGTCCTCCAGCAGGTCGCGGAATCCCGCCAGCGTCGCCCGCGAATTCACCAGTGTCCACCGCCGGAACTCCGGGTCGGTTAAATCCATTTGCAGGAACGCCATGCTATTCGCCAACACTTCCGGCGTCTTCGCCAGCCGCGCCATTTCCCGGAACGTCGCAAAGAGCGCCTTGAGCGGCGACCGATTTCCCGCGCGCACTTTCGCAAAACACCCGCCCGCGCCCTCCGCTGCGCCCTTGGCCAAGGCCAGCAAAAGCCCGCGCTTGGACCCGAACCGTTGGATGAGCGTCGCGGGCGCCAGCCCGGACTCCTTCGCGATGTCCGCCAGCGTGAACTGGTTCGGCCCCAGGCGAGAAATCACCCGGAAAGCGGCCTGCAGCACAGAAGCGTCGGGTATGGTCCGGTGTCGGCTCATAGGCTCAATTATAAATGAAGATTCACTTTTCGCTTGACAATAAGTGAATGACCGTTCACAATCCGGGCCATGCGAAAAATCATCCTTGGCCTGGGCGTCAGCCTGGACGGATATATCGCCCGCCCGAACGGCGCCGTTGATTTCCTCTTCATGCCCAAAGACTACTCGATGGCTCCCTTCTTCGCCACCATTGATGCGGCCCTCATGGGACGCAAGACCCTTGACGTTGCGCTGCAGATGGGCGGTGGCTCCTTCCCCGGTTCCTCCATGGCCACCTACGTCTTCGCCCGCACTCTGCCGCCTGGCGAGCGCAAGGGCTTCACAATTGTCAACGCATCCCCGGCCGCGTTTGTGCGCCGACTGCGCAAGCGCCCGGGCAAGAACATCTGGCTCATGGGTGGTGGCGAGCTGGCACGCGATTTCCTCAAAGCGGACTTGGTGGATGAACTCTACATCGGCATCGTCCCGGTCTTGCTCGGTGAAGGCATCCCGCTCTTCCCCAGCGGCTTCCCCCAACGCGATTTCAGCCTGATCGAGAACAAAACCTACTCGAAAGGCCTGATCGCCCTCAAGTACAGCCGCAACCGCCCAAAATCCAAGCGAAAATCTTGAGTGGCTCTTTTTTCAAGACCTGCTCGCCTTGACGGAGTGCGGCCTTTCGCATAAAGTCGTTTTCTTGCTATGCGACGCCGAATCCGCACAGTAACCACACTCATCGCACTCATCCTGCTCTATTCACCGCTGGCCGGAGCGCAGGCGGTAGCTTCCGACCCCAAGGCGGGCGAAGTGGTGCGACCGGATTGGCCGCGCGAGGCGGTGCGCGCGCCGAAGGCCATGGTGGTGAGCGATGAGGAGCTCGCCAGCCAAGCGGGCATCGAAATCCTGAAAAAAGGCGGCAACGCCGTGGACGCCGCAGTGGCCGTGGGCTTCGCGCTTGCTGTGGTCCAGCCGGCAGCAGGCAACATCGGCGGCGGCGGGTTCATGCTCGTGCGCCTGGCCAACGGGCGGACGGGATTTGTGGACTATCGCGAAACGGCGCCGAAACGCGCGTCGCGAGACATGTACATCCGCGCGGACGGCTCGCTGGACAGCGAAGCGGCGACGATCGGCTATCGCGCGGCGGGAATACCGGGCACGGTGGCAGGCATGGAGCTGGCGCTGAAAACATACGGCACGATGAAGCTGCGCGACGTCATGGCGCCAGCGATTCGTCTGGCCGAGCAGGGATTTCCGGTCAGCGAAAAACTGGCGCGCTCGCTGCGGGCTTCGCGGGCGCTGCTGCAAAGATTTTCCACGAGCCGGCGAATTTTCCTGAAAGACGGCGCGCTTTTTCAGCCGGGAGAAATGCTGCGGCAGCCGGAATTAGCGGCCACGCTGCGGGGAATTGCCGCGGGCGGCGCGGCGGAATTTTATCGCGGGGAAACGGCGCGGGAGTTGGCCGAGGAAATGGCGCAAATGGGTGGCCTGGTGACGCTCGAAGACCTGGCCGGATACGCGGCGAAAATCCGCGAGCCGCTGCGCGGCAAGTACACCGCGAATGGCGCGGAGTGGGAAGTGATTGCCGCGCCGCCGCCGAGCTCGGGCGGAACGGCCATGCTCGAAGCGCTGAATATGCTGGCGCCCATTGAGTTGAAGGGTTGGAACGATGCGCAGTCGGTGCACTGGGTAGCGGAAACGATGCGCCGCGTGTTCGCCGACCGCTCGGCTTTCTTGGCCGACGCCGATTTTTCGCGCGTGCCGGTGCGCGGGCTGACCGACTCGCGCTACGCCGAACAGCGCCGCGCGACAATTGATCCACAGCGGGCGTCGTCGAGTGCGCAGGTGCGCGCCGGTGACCCGATGCCATTTGACGTGGCTGAGTTGCGAGATGCGGGAACGCCGGAAAAGGCTGCGACAGTGCGACGTGAGGGAGAGCATACGACGCATTATTCCGTGGTGGACGCAGCGGGCAACGCCGTGGCGAATACGTACACCATCAATGAAAGCTACGGCTCCGGCGCGGCGACCACGACGGGATTTCTGCTGAACGACACGATGGACGATTACACCACGCAGCCCGGCGTGCCCAACAAACTGTTCGGGTTGATTCAGTCCGATGCGAATGCCATTGCGCCCGGAAAACGCTCGCTGAGCTCCATGACGCCCACCATCGTGCTGCGCGACAGCAAGCTGAGCTTTGTGACCGGCTCGCCAGGCGGGCCGCGGATTATTTCCGCCACCATTTTGAGCGTGCTGAACTGGATGCGGCTCTCGATGGACGCGCAGGCGGCCATCAATGCGCCGCGCTTTCACCATCAGTGGATGCCGGACACGCTCTACCTCGAAGAAATTTTCCCGAAGGACGTGGCCAGGGAACTTCAGCAGCGCGGCCACAAAGTGGTGCAGCGTTCCTGGATCGGACAGGTAGAAGCTATCGGAATTGACCCGAAGACGGGCGAGCGGCTCGGCGCGTCGGACGCGCGGCGGCTGGGCGCGGCAGTCGGATATTAGACGGTAGTTGCCACCGGACAAAAATGCAACGCGTTCTCTCAACATATCTTTTCGTCGGGCAGAAACTGACGGCGGGAATTCTTGCCGAAGTCGAAAAGGCAGGGATTCCGGCCGTGGAGATTTTCTGCGCGCGGCAGCACTTCGACTACCGCTCGGCGGAAGTAGTGCGCGAGCTGAAGGAGTGGTTTGCGGAGCACGCGCTGACAGTGCATGCGCTGCACTCGCCGACCAGCCGGGACCAGTCCGAGCGGCGGGAGAGCACGGCGCCGATCTCCATTGCGGAGCCGGAGCGCGTGCGGCGGCTGGAGGCGGTGGACGAAATCAAGCGCGTGCTGGAAGTGGCCGAGCAGATTCCCTTCCGGTTTCTGGTGCAGCATCTCGGCGGGCGCGAGGAGATGGACGAGCGCCGGCGGGACGCGGCCTTCAATTCTCTGGAGCATTTGGCGGTGTTTGCCAAGCACCGCGGCGTGACTATCGCGCTGGAAAACACGCCGGGGGAACTGGCCACGCCGGGCAATCTGCGGCATTTCATTGCGGACACGCGGCTGCACGACCTGCGGCTGTGCTTCGACACCGGCCACGCGCACATGGAAGAAGGAGTGGAGCGCAGCTACGAGACGATGCGCGACCTGGTGGTCACCGCGCACCTCCACGACAACCACGGCGAGAAGGACGAGCACTTGTTGCCCTTCGAGGGCACGATTGATTGGGACGCGATGCTGAAGGGCTTCGCGCACGCGCCGGCCGCGGAAAACAATTTGCCTTTCGTGCTCGAGTTGAAGGATGCGGCGCTGGGCGGCGTGCACGAGCACAATACCTCGGCGGTGCTGCAGCAGGTGAAAGGCGCGTTCGACAAGCTGGAGCGCACCGTCAGCGCAAAAGCAAATTAAGCAGGCAATCAAGAGCGCCCGTCCCGCAGAGCGGGAGGGCGCAACATTCCAAACGAGGCGCCATGCCGGTTGTTTCGATTGAAAAAGTCGGCGAGCACGACGGAAAAGAAGTGACCATCCGCGGGTGGCTGTACAACCAGCGCGAGTCCGGGAAACTGCTGTTTCCGATTTTCCGCGATGGCACCGGGATTATCCAGGGGGTGGTGTCGCAGAAAGAAAATCCGGAAGCGTTTGCGCAGATGCAGGGAATGACGCAGGAATCCAGTGTGATGGTGACGGGGACGGTGCGCGCGGACCAGCGCGCTCCGGGCGGGTACGAGTTGCACGTGACGCAGGCCGTAATCGTGCAGAAAATTCCGGAAAGCGAACCGTATCCGATTCAATTGAAAGAGCACGGCGTGGATTTCTTGCTCGACAACCGGCACCTGTGGATGCGGTCGCCGCGTCAAGCCTCCATTCTTCGCATTCGCGCGGAAGCGATTCGCGCCGCGCGGGAGTACATGGACGGGCAGGGCTACATCCTGACGGACTCGCCGATCTTCACACCCGCGGCATGCGAGGGAACCACCACGCTCTTTGAGGTGTCCTATATTGACGACCAGAAGGCGTACCTGACGCAGTCCGGTCAACTTTACGTGGAAGCCACGGCAGCGGCATTGGGCAAGGTGTACTGCTTCGGGCCGACGTTTCGCGCAGAAAAATCCAAGACGCGGCGGCACCTGACGGAATTCTGGATGCTCGAGCCGGAAGCGGCCTACGCGCACTTGGAAGACATGATGGTGTTGGGCGAAGGCCTAGTGAGCCACGTCGTGCAGTCTGTAGTGAAGAACCGTGCGCGGGAACTGGAGACGCTGAAGCGGGACGTGAAAAAACTCGAAACGGTCAAGCCTCCGTTTCCGCGTATTCAGTACGACGAGGCCATCAAAATTCTGCAAAAGAGCGGGAAAGAAGTGAAATGGGGAGACGATTTCGGCGGGGATGAAGAAACCGTGCTCTCCAGCCAGTTCGACAGGCCGGTGATGGTGCACCGCTATCCGACGGCGATCAAGGCGTTCTACATGGAGCCAGACCCCAAGCGTCCGGAGCTGGCGCTGGGATTCGACATGCTGGCCTCGGAGGGCTACGGCGAAATCATCGGCGGCGGAGAGCGCATGTCCAGCTACGAGAATCTTGTGAAGCGCATCCGCGAGCAAGGCCTGCCGGAAGAGGCCTTCCAGTGGTACCTGGACCTGCGGCGCTACGGCAGCGTGCCTCATGCGGGGTTCGGGCTGGGATTGGAGCGCACGGTGGCGTGGATTTGCGGAACGGAGCACATCCGCGAGGTGATCCCCTTCCCGCGCATGATTTATCGCATGTATCCTTAATTCTTCAGCGGTGCCGCAAGGCAACCGGGAAACGCTATGGCGCAGAAAACACGCATTATTGGTGTGCCGATGGATCTGGGACAGAGCCGCCGGGGTGTGGACATGGGCCCCTCGGCGCTGCGCGTAGCCGGACTGCAATCGCGCATCAAACAGCTCAATTACACAGTGGAAGACGTGGGGAACATTCCCGTCCGGCAGGCCGAAGAGCAGCCCTATGGCGAAAAGCGCGCCAAATACTTGAACGAAATTGCGGGCACCTGCAAGGACCTGGCGGAACTTGTGCAGAAGACGCTGGAGGAAGGGCACCTGCCGCTTGTGCTGGGCGGCGACCATTCCACCGCGGTGGGAACGGTTTCCGGTGTCGCGGCGCACTACCGCAAGCAGGAAAAGCACATCGGATTATTGTGGCTGGACGCGCACGGCGACATGAACACGCCGGATTCCTCACCGTCGGGAAATGTGCATGGGATGCCGCTGGCGGCGATAATCGGTTACGGCGCGCCGGAGCTGGTGGAGTTGATGGGCTTCAAGCCAAAGGTCGAGCCGCGCAACGTAGTGGTCGTCGGCGCGCGCGACCTGGACTCCAAGGAACGGCGTATCGTGAAGGAGTCCGGCATCCACGTGTTTACCATGCGCGACATTGACGAGCGCGGGATGCGCGACGTCATGGCCGAGGCGCTGCGTTTCGTCACCGACGACACCGACGGCGTGGCCGTCAGCCTGGACCTGGACTTCGTGGACCCCGAAGATGCGCCCGGCGTGGGCACGCCGGTGCGCGGCGGCGTCACCTACCGCGAAGCGCACCTGGCCATGGAGATGATTGCGGACAGCGAAAGCATGGCGTCGCTGGAAGTCGTGGAGATTAATCCGGTAATTGACGAGCACAACAAGACAGCCATGCTCGGCGTGGAACTGGTGCTGTCGGGGCTGGGGAAGAAGATTCTTTAGCAGTCGGCTGTATTCGTTTTTCGAATTTCGAGTATCGAATAGCGGCCTTCTAAAATGAGCACGGAGAAAAAGCGTTTACGCGTGGGCGTGCTGTTCGGCGGGCGCTCCGGAGAGCATGAGGTGTCGCTGGCGTCGGCGGCCAGCGTGCTGCGCGCGCTCGACCCGGAGCGCTACGAGGCTGTGCCCATCGGGATCAGCAAAGACGGCCGGTGGATGGCCGGAACGAGCGCGCAGAAACTATTGCCGGATGTGCTCAAAAGCGGGCAACGCGTGGTGCTGCCGGCGGACCCCAATGTGGCGTCGTTGGTGCGGTTGGACGACAGCCGCGGCGGCGCGATGAAAGTGGACGTAGTGTTTCCTGTGCTGCACGGCACGTTCGGCGAAGACGGAACCGTGCAGGGCTTGCTGGAGCTGGCCGGACTGCCGTACGTCGGGGCCGGCGTGCTGGGCTCCTCCGTCGGCATGGACAAGGACTTGCAGAAGCGGCTGTTCAAGCAGGCTGGATTGCCGGTGGGCGAATTTCTAGCTGTGCAGCGCAGCGCGTGGGAAAAGCAGCCCAATGCGGTGCTCCGTGCCATCAATAAGAAAATCAAATACCCCTTGTTTGTGAAACCGGCGACGCTGGGGTCCTCGGTGGGAATGAGCAAGGTCAAGAAATGGAAGGAACTTCCGGCGGCGATGGACCTAGCCGCGGAATTCGCGCAAAAAATTCTGGTCGAGCGCGGGATCAAGGGGCGGGAAATTGAGGTTTCCGTGCTGGGGAACGAGGAGCCGCAAGCGTCGGTGCCGGGCGAAATCGTGCCGCACCGCGAATTTTACGATTACACGGCAAAATATCTCGAAGAGGGCACCCGGCTGGTGATCCCCGCCAGATTGAGCAAGGCGCAGGCGAAGAAATTTCAGGAATTCGCCGTGCGCGCGTTCCGCGCGGTGGAATGCCTGGGGATGGCGCGTGTGGATTTCTTTCTCGAAAAACGCAGCGGCAAAATCCTGCTGAATGAGATCAATACCATTCCGGGCTTCACTTCCATCAGCATGTATCCGAAGCTGTGGGAGGCCAGTGGAATTTCCTATCGCGAGTTGATTGACCGCCTGATTGACTTGGCGCTGGAACAACACGCGGAAAAGGCGCGCACGAAGTATTCCATCGAGCTTCCGGCGGGAGCCGCCGGCGCGCTGGAAGGCTGAGCGGAGGGGACATTGGGACTTCTGGACGAAAGCGGCGAAGAACCGAAATCGAAACTGCGGCGATGGATCGTGACCGTGGCGGTCTTCGCGCTGTTGATGGCGCTCAGCATCTGGTGGCTGCTTCGCTTCCACGACGAAAAGCGTACCGTGGAACAATTCCTGCAAGCCGTGATTGCCGAAGATCTGCAAAAGGCCTACCAGATCTGGAAGCCGTCGGGCAGCTACAGTTACAAGGATTTCGTGGACGATTGGAGCGTTTCGGGATACTACGGGCCGATCAAAAGCTATCATATCGAAACCGCGCAAAAGAATGGCGCCGCCAGCGGAGTGACCGTGGTCGTGGAGTTGAGCCCCTTCAGTCCCTTCCCGGACAAAGACGACAAAGTGAAGAATTACCGGACGAAAGAAGTGCGCCTGTGGGTCGAGAGCCGCGACATGTCGCTGGGATTTGCGCCATAAGCAATAATTCAGAAATCAGAAATCAGTAACACCCTCAATCGTACCGTGGTCGCCAACCATCAAGCAATTTCACGAAGTGCAGCGAGAAGCTCCGCGGGAGAAACGGTGGCGGTGCCGAGCTTGCCCACCACAACGCCAGCCGCAGCGTTCGCCAGCACGGCAGCCTCGCGCAGGGAAGCGCCCGCCGAAACCGCGAGCGCCAGTGTGGCGAGTACAGTGTCGCCGGCACCGGTCACGTCAAACACCTGGCGGCCGGATGACGGATGCTGCGCGCGCTGGCCGAGGCGGCCCACGGGTGGCTCCTGACTGGTGGCGGAAATGTGCACGGCCTTCGCGGCGTCCTGCTCCAGCACGCTCATTCCCTTCTCTCCACGAGTAATGACCACCGCAGGACATTTGAATTTTTCCAACAGCTGCGCGGCTGCCTGTTCGACGGAGGCGTCATCGTCGAGCGCGCGCGAAACCAAAAAGCTGGCTTCCCCGCGGTTCAGCACGATGACCGTGGCCCCGGGGTAGGTGGCCAGCATGGACCACTTCGGCTTGACGAAAGACTTGATGCCCAGCTTGGCGCAAGCTCCGAGGACGCGCACGGCCACGTCGTCGGTGACCACGCCCTTGTCGTAGTCGGAGAGCACCAGCGCGTGCAGCGTGGGCAGCACAGCCATCGTGCGGCGGATTAGCAACTCTTCCATCTCCGGGCGGAGCGGCGCGCGGGTCTCGCGGTCCACGCGGACAATTTGCTGATGGCGGGCAATGATGCGCGTCTTGATGGTCGTCCTGCGCGCGGAATCCTCGACAATTCCCTTCTCCGGCATCTCCCAGTCGCGGACTTTCTTGCGAAGGGAATCGGCAGCGTCATCTTTTCCGGCGGCGCCGAAGGGCAAAACGCCGGCGCCGAAGGCGACGAGGTTCGCGGCCACATTGCCCGCGCCGCCGAGGACGAGTTCTTCTTTCTCGAAGTCCACCACGGGCACGGCGGCTTCCGGCGAGAGGCGCGTGGCTTTGCCCCAGACATAGCGATCCAGCATCCAGTCACCGAGGACGCCGAGGCGGCGGCCGGAAAAGGATTTGACGATGCGCGAAAGGCGCGCTCGTGAGATTTTTTCTGAATGCTTGGACTTCGGCATGAAGGTGTCAGTTCCCCGAGTTTGCCGCAGGAGTAATGGACGCCAGCGCCTGCGTTTCTTTCAGGAGCGCGTCGCATGCGTCGCAAACCTGCTCCAGCGTGACGGAGAGAATACAACGTGGCTCCGGGAAAGCATAGCAGCGATCGCCGCGGCACGGATTGCAGGGAAAATCGTTCTGCACCACGCGATGCGGCACCTGCCACGGCCGCCAAGTGACGGAATCACTCGAACCGAAAATCACCGCGACGGGCCGCCCGGCCGCCGTGGCCAAATGCGCCGGGCCACTGTCGTTGCCCAGGAAAAGACGCGCGTGGGAAATCAGCGCAATCAATTCGCGCAGCGAGAGCGAATCAAAGACCACCGCGGGCGCAGGAAAAAGGCGGCGCACCTCGGAAACGATTTCGCGGTCACCCGGCCCAAGGACGACCACCGGCGCGAGCCCGTGTTGCGCGTGGAGCCATTGCGCGGTCGCGGCAAAGTGTTCGAGCGCCCAGCGCTTGGTGAAGTAAGCAGCGCCCGGATGCAGGACGGCAAACGGAGAATATGGCTTTACGCCATTCGCGGCGAGCAATGCTTCGACCGAGGCCATGGCATCCGGCTGGGGAAAAACCTGCGCGGGAGGAATGGGCGTAGATGGCAGGCCAGCCAAGTAGAATTGCGTCACGCGATGCTCGACGGTGTGGAATTGCTTGCGGGCATCGAGCGCGCCGGCATCGGGAACGCGCAAATTGTAGACAAAGCCGAAGCGGCAGTGCTCCCAGCAGACGCGCGCGGGAGAACCCGCAGCGGCGGTCAGAAACGCACTGGTGGGGCCGCCATGCTGGTTGAAGATAGCTGGAAACTTCCGGCGACGCAGCAAGGTCGCCGTGGAGAAAAAATCGCGATGCAGCAGAACTTCGGCGACGGCGGGGTTGCCTTCCAGCACCGCGGCATAGGGCGGCTCGACAAGCACCGAGAGGCGCAGGTCGGGGCGCCACGCGTGCAGCGCGGCCAGCGCCGGGGTGAGCATAATCACATCGCCGAGGGAACGCAGGCGAATGACGAGGATTTCCGCGTGTTGCGGAAGCTCGGCCAGGATGCGCGAAGTGCTATTCGGCTTCAATGCGGGCTTCGTCCACCAGCATGACGGGGATATCGTCGCGAATGGGATAGACGCGATGGCAGGTGGAACACTTCAGCCCATGGTTGTCCGGCGTCAAGCGCACCGGAGTCTTACACAGCGGACAAACGAGGATTTCGAGCAGCTCTTTGCTGACGGCCATCGCGCCCTCCGAAGGCATGACTCTAGCAGAGGGATGCGGCGAGAGCAACGGCACTAGCGGGCGGCGGAAAGACGCAGCGAAAATCGCGCGGCCCAGGGCGAATCCGGAGCAAGCTCGACGTACCACACGGGCAGAATTTGCGAGCCCTGATACACGCGCTCGAATCCGTCCTCGGATTCGGAAACCGTTTCGATGGGAGCAATCCAGAAGCAGCCCGCGCCGGGGGCGTCGAGGACTGCCGAAACATTCTGCCATTCGTCCACGGCGCGGAAAACAGGAGGCGCCAGCTCGCCGCAGAACGAAAGCGGATGCCGCACGCCTTCCTGCTCGAAATAGCGGTCGGATTCCTTTGCGGCCAGCAGATTCAGAATGATTTCGAGCCCGACCTGGAAGCGAAGCGGCTGGGCAAAACTGTGCGCGAGACTGAGGTCACAGGAAATCTCACAGGAATTTTGCGAGCGGGAAAATGAAAACGTCTTGACCGCGCGCAAAAAAGGAGCGGAAGGGGCATCTGTCGCCAGCGAAGTAGCGGAGGCGAACGGACCCTCCTGTACGAATTCGATTTTGTCCGCAGAGGCAGAAGCCACGTCATACGCGCCGGCGGCGAAAGGTTCGCTGGCCTCCAGCGCGAGCGCTTCGTAGTCGGCCAGCTTCTTCCACGGCGGAAAGAGCAGCAGGCGAAACGCGTGGCGCGGCCACTGGTCGTAGCGCAGCCGCCGCTCCAGTCCCGGCTCTTTCACTTTGCGCTGGTCGTGAATGGAAACCACCGCGGGCGATCCGCCTGCGGCGGCTTCGCGCAAGCGGGCGTGGTAGGCCTCCGGCCGGCGCTGGATGGAGTTGACCAGCGTGACGTCGCTGGGACGATAGTCGAGCAGCGGCATCGTGGCCCCATCGGAAGGATGGAAAAGCGCGGCGCAGGTCTCGCTCACCAGGTAGAGCTCTTCGCGGCCGTCGGCATCGAAATCCAGGCGGGAAAGCTCCGCATAATTGGAACGTGCCTGCTCGGCGGCATCAGCGATTTTTTCTGCGCGGATCAAATCGCGCCACAGCGTAGTGCGCAGATGCGGCGCATAAAGTCCGCCGAAGATGCCGTGCCAGTAGGCGTCGTTGCATTGTCCGCGGAGGAGAAACGAGGTGGCGTCGTCCAGTGCGCTGCGCAACGGCAGGCCGCGGCGCGTGGACGCGGCGAGCCGCCGGATTTTCCCCGAGACGTGCAGCATTTTCTTGTGCAGCAAATTCGCTTCCGAATACTTGCTGAAGAAACCGCGCCCACTAGTTCCTCGCAGAAAGGCAGCAACGTCCGGACGGTTGGAAAACTCCTGCTGCACTTGATGGAAGCGCTGGCGCGTCCGCGTTGGCAGCGCCCACTCCATCATTTCCGAATAGGAAGCGGTGGGCAGGTCGGCGCGGCCCAAGGCCGCGTGCTCTGCGAGATAAGCGCCCGGGGTGGTCACCTCCAGCCAATCGGAATTCGCATCCAGCGCGGAGAAAAAGCGCTCCAGCCAGCCGTCTTCGTAGCAGTGTTTCCACGTCTCCGGCCACACGCCGAACTTCTCGCAGTCATCGCCCATGGCCGCAAGCCCGCCGGGATGCTCAGCGGCAAACGAACGCAAGAAAGCGATGTTTTCTTCGACCGTACCAAAGGGCACCAGGTAACGCAGTTTCTTCAAGCCGGGGATGAGCTTCACGGACGCGCCGAGGTCTTCCGCCATGTAGTAGCCGTGGAGCTGCGATGGCTCGAAACCGGCGGCGAGAAAATGAATGTCGTCCACCAGCGTGTAGCCCACGCCCGCCAGCGCCAGCGTGGAGGGAAGTTGCGGCTCCCAGACGCGCTCCGCCAGCCACGCGCCTTCCGGGCGGCGGCCAAAATGATTTTCCAGATAATCGCTCTGTCGGCGGATTTGCTCGAGTCGGTCGCCCGGCGGAATGGAAATCAGGATGGGTTCGTAGAATCCGCCGCCGATCAGCTCCACCTGGCCGCGCTGCACCAGGACGCGCAGTTTCTCGAAAAACTCCGGATGATTCTTTTCCATCCATTCGAGCAGCGAGCCGGAATAGTGCAGGCCCACGCGCACCGCAGGATGCCGCGAAAGCAGATCGAGAAAGGGCAAATAGGAATGCGCGTAGGCGCGCTCCAGCACGTCTTCGAAATTGCCGGCCGGTTGATGCGAATGAATCAAAAAAGAAAGATGAAGCTTGGACAAGCGTTCACCCCGCCAGACACTGAACGAAAAGGATAGCGCAGCCGCCGTGAAAAATCGAATCTCGCGCCTCAGGAAAAAATCACTGCCAGGCGCGCGGTGCGCGCCGCGGCGTAGGACTCCAGCCGCTGCGCGTAATGCTCCAGCGCGATCTGCAGTTCCTCTTCCGAAACCGAGGCGGGCGCGAAAATGACGCTGACCAGCGCGCGCGTGGACTCCGTAATCATCGTGCGCGTGGAGTCGCTGATGGGGCAGCCGAAGGGGCCGCGCGCGTCCACCAGAATGGGGCGGCCGGCGAGATGCCAGGTCTGCTTGCCGATGCCTTCGTAGGATTCGCCGTTCTCCCCGAGTCGCATGACCATGGGCGGGGCCAGGTGCGCTCGGTCGTAGAGACCGAACGGCCAGCCGGTCTCAATCGAGCAAAGATTGCAGACGTCCACCACGTTGGAAATACGGTAAAGCCCCTTGCCCTGCACCACGCGGCGCAGCAGCGCTTCGGAGGAGGGACGGTACCGCGAAGGGTCCACGCCCCACGCGCGGAACATTGCGCGAACCGCGCGCACGGAATCGAGCAGGGCCACTTGCTCGATGGTGTGCGTGCGGCGGATGCGCTCGCACACAGAATCCATTTCCTCGGCCAGGCCCGGATGCACAAGCTGCACCTGAACATCCGTGGCTTCGATGAAACCCAGCTTCACGCCGGAAATCTGGATGGCGATGGACATGAAAGCAGCCTCAGTTCCAAACCAACCAAAGCAAGGCTGGTATTATGCCGAGAGCCGGGCGGAGGGAGCAAATTGAAGCGGTCAAGCGGAGGCAAGAGAGGCGTCGCACTGTTCCGGCGAGGAGTAGAACAGTTCAACGCGGAGAAGTTTTTTGACGCGCATGAAAGTTGGGAAGCCATCTGGCTGAAGGCGGAGGAGCCGGACAAGACTTTCTTGCAGGGCATCACGCAAATCACAGCGGCGTTCCACCACTTCGCGCAGGGAAACCGCGTGGGAGCGGAATCGCTGTTGCAAAAGGGTCTGCGAAAGCTGGAACAGTTCCCTGATCACTACCGTGGAGTGCGTCTCGAAAAATTGCACGAGGAACTGAGGAAGTGGGCGAAGGCTTTGAGAAAAGTGGAACTCAGACCAAGGATGAAGACACCCAAAATTGGATGGGTACGAAGCAAAAATGGCAGAGAGGAAATTTGAAAGCCTGCGCTGCCTACTCGACGATGACCTTGCCGCTCATGCCGCGGTGGCCCATCCCGCAAAAAACGGAGCAACGGAAAACATACGTGCCCGGGCGCTCAGCGACAAATTCAATGATGCGCTCCTGGTTTTTTCCCAGTTTGAAATTGTTCTGGTTGTCCGTCATGCGCAGGCCGGGCTCGCCCTTTTCCGGCGTGCCTTCGGGATACAATCGAATCTTGAAGCCATGCGTGCGGTCCGTGGCGCGAATTTTCAGTTGCACGCGTGTTCCTTGTTTCACGCGGATTTCTTCCGGCGCATATTTGTACTTTTTTGCCGTCATTTCGACGATCTGGACAGGTTCCTCCGCCTTGGCCTGCGTGTTGGCGCGACCCACTGCGCCGACAAAAAGCAGACCGGCAATGGCAATCACTGTGCATCCGAATCGTGTTCTCAACTCTGTTCCCTCCTCTACCAGCGCAGCAAGGCTGCCTCGGCCGCGAATCCGGGTCCCAGCGCCAGGAGGACGCCGTAGTCCCCGGGTTGCGGCTCACCAGAAGCGCGCACCTGATCCAAGACAAAGAGAGCCGTGGGCGAAGACATGTTTCCAAATTCGCGCAGAACGCGGCGCGAGAAGCGCAGGTCGTTTTCTGCCAGGCGCAGAAATTCCGAAGCGGCGTCGAGCACCTTGCGCCCGCCGGGGTGCAGAACCCAGAAGCGTATGTCCTCGCGCCGCAGCCCGCGGGGCAGCAGCAAAGAGTCGAGGCAGCGGCTGATGATCGGGCCGGCAAGGTTGCGAATTTCCGAGGCCAGTACGATGCGCAACGTGCCATCGCGGTGCTCAAAACCGACTTTATCGAGATGAGTAGGATCGAGCACGGATTGAAACGCCAAAACGCTGAGAGGAGCAATTCCATTGCTGTTGCTCGCAGCAGCGGAATGCCCGTTCAAAAAGAGTACGAAGGCGGCCGCGCCATCGGCGCAGATGGCGTTTCCAATAATCGTTTCCATCGAGGAATCGAAGAAATAGCAGGCGGAACAAATTTCGACAGCAACGGCAAGAACGCGGCTGCCGGGATTCGCGCGGGCGTGGTCGCTGGCGCGCTGGAGCAGCGGAAGCGCGCCGGCGCAACCATGGCCGAGCAGGGCGCCGCGCTGCACGTCGCAGCGCAATCCGAGTTCGCTCACGAGCAATGTGGATAGGTCCGGGCAGAGATACCCGGTACAAGAAGCAACCAGAATGCAATCGACATCTTCGGCGGCGAGGCCCGCCTGGTCGAGCGCGCGACGCGCCGCGAGCGCCGCCAGGCTGCGCGCGCCTTCCAGGTAACGCGCGTGCCGCTGGTCGGGAGATTCCTGGGGAGTAAAAGTTGCTGGATCGAGCCAGAAGTGGCGCGAGTCAATATCGCTGTTCAAGAAAATCTGGCGGATGCGCGAGCTGGAGTAGCCGCAAAGATGAAACGCTTCTTCCTGCGAGAAGCGGCGTGGCGGCACGGCCGTCGCGCAGGAAAGCAGGGCCGGCGCGACCGCGTGCGTCAGGCCTTCCGGCGAGAGTGTTAGAGCGCCCTCAGTGATGCTCATATGGATAGTCCTTTGGATGCAAGAAACACCCCAGGCGACTATGGAAAAATGAGGAAAGTAGAGAGTATCAAAACGAAGGGCCGGAGTCTGCGGAAAGCTGGTTCCATTGACGAAGGCCCAAGAGGGTGAGAACCTACACGGCGAAGACGGTCATGCATAGCCTGTGAAAATCAGCGCCAAAGGCGAATATGCGGCCAAAGCGGTTCTCTATCTGAGCCTGCGCTATCCCAACGTGGTCACCATTCAGGAAGTGGCCGCGCAGCACCGCATCCCCACCAAATACCTGGAACACATCCTGCTCAGCTTGAAACAGGCCGGCGTACTGGAGAGCAGGCGGGGCGTAAAAGGCGGATACCGGCTGGCCAAATCGCCTGCGCACGTGACCATGGGCGAGGTGCTGAGCGTGGTGGACGGGAAATTCTCGCAATCGAGTTGCAGCGAAGTCCGCCCGAAGGGCGGCTACGCCTGCCCGGAGAGTGACTCCTGCGGGCTCAAGCAGGTCTGGCAGGACGTGCAGAACGCGGTGGACAAAATATTGTTCGAGACGACGTTCGACGACTTGCGCAAGCGAACGCTCGGGGGCCTCGCGCGCAGCCCGCAATCCGCGGCGAACGAATTGTAGAAGCGAGTGGGGAAAGCGTCGCGGGTGCGCAAACAGCGGGGAAAAGAGAATGCGGCGAGCTGTGAAAAGCCCGCCGCGTGAAAGCCTCCAGACCGGGGAAACTCTGCGGCTACGCCTTTTTGGTGTACCAGTCGGCGTTAATGGGAGTAAAGTTCGCCCACTTTTCCGGCAAGTCTTCCAGGGCAAAAATTGCGGTCACCGGGCAAACCGGGACGCACGCGCCACAGTCAATGCACTCCACAGGATTAATGTAGAGCTGAGTCTCCGACTCGAAAGCGGGTTCGTCCTTGCGCGGGTGAATGCAGTCCACCGGACAAACGTCCACGCAGGCAGTGTCCTTGGTTCCAACGCAAGGCTCAGCGATTACGTATGCCATTCCAGTTTCTCCTTGAGCAAGATGTTGCCGAGCAGTAGCAAAAAAATGGTTGCGAATAAGACCGCGGCGCAGGCCAGAATGGGTTGCTGTCCATTCCTTCATTTTTATACCATCAAATTCGCAAGGGGACAAGCAAGGCCCATCGCGCGGGCGCGGTTGTCTCCGCCCTCGGCAGGGGCTAGAATGGGGGCCGCAAACAGGGTAACAATTCGGCCTCGTCGTGCGTCTATAAGGCGGAAGAATTCCTGTTTCCCAAGGCCCTCCGTACCATTGCTGCATCGAGGAAAGTGAGGAAGCACAAATGACGAGCGTGAAACGAATGCTGGGCGTGGCCCTGGTGACGGCGTGCGTGGCTCTAGCCATGGCGCAGCAGCCTCCTGCTCCCCAGATCAACATCGGGGGCAAAGTGCCCAACTTGAAGCTGGCCACCATTTCGGGAGCGGCGGCGCAACTGCACAGCCTGAACGGACAGAACGGCACGCTGCTGCTCTTCATGGCCACGAAATGCCCGGTCTCCAATGACTACAACGAGCGCATGGCCGCGCTGGCCAGGGATTACACCAGCCGCGGGTTCGCCGTCATCGGCATCAACTCCAACAAGACCGAGCCGGCGGACGAAGTGAGCAAGCATGCCACCGAACGCGGCCTCGCGTTCACCATTCTGAAGGACCCGGACAATGTCGTGGCGGACTACTTCGGGGCGTCGTTTACGCCGGAGGCTTATTTGTTTGACCGCGACTGGACGCTGCGCTATCACGGCCGAATTGACGACAGCCGCAACGCCGCCAACATCACGTCGCAAGACTTGCGGGTGGCGATGGACGCGCTGCAAGCTGGCAAAGCTGTGCCGGTGGTGGAGACGAAAGCGTTCGGCTGCACGATCAAGCGCGTGGCCAAGTGACCGTGAGCAGGTATCCCTTTACGGCAATCATGCGAAGCGCCCGTCCGGCAGGCCTGCTGATTCTCAACATGCTCATGATGTTCAGCGGCGACGGGCGCGCGCAGAGCAAGACGCCGCAAGCCAAGCCCTCCATCGAGGACCCGGTGGTGATCGAGCTCCGCGATTATCAGAAGCTTCTGGAAAAACACCGCGGAAAGCCCGTGCTGGTGAATTTCTGGGCCACTTGGTGCGAGCCATGCCGCGACGAATATCCCATGGTGAACGAATTGGCGCGCACCTACGCGCCGCAGGGGCTCGCGGTGATGGCGGTCAGCCTGGATGAAGACACGGACATCAACTTGGTGCGACGCTTCGTGACGCGCATGAACCCTGTGTTTCCCAACTTCCGAAAAAAACACGGCAAGGATGAAGAGTTCATCAACGGCGTGCACCTGAAATGGAGCGGGGCGCTGCCGGCCACATTCTTCTACGACCGCGAAGGTCGCCTGGCCGTCTCTCTGGTGGGAGAACACCAGCGGCCGGAGTTTGAAAAAATCATCCAGCAATTGATAAGCTCTTCCCCGCCCGCTGCGGGAGCCGCCCGCAAATCCGCGCCCTAACTGGAAAGGGACATTCCCATGTTGCTGACCCGTGGAAACAAAATCACGTGGCTGGGGCATTCCACGTTTCGCATTACCATGCCCAGCGGAAAAGTGCTGCTGCTCGACCCGTGGCTGATGGGAAATCCTGCGTGTCCCGACGCGCTGAAATCGCCGGAGCGCGTGGACGCCATGCTCATTTCGCATGGACACGGCGACCACATGGGCGATGCCGTGGCGCTGGGCAAGAAATTCAAGCCGCAGATCGCTTGCAACTATGAAATCTATCTGTGGCTGGCATCGAAAGGCGTGGAAAATATTTCACCGATGAACAAGGGCGGGACGCAGAATCTGGGTGAAGTCGAAGTGACCATGGTGGACGCAAAGCATTCCAGCGGCATCGAGGACGACGGCAAAGTGATTTACGCAGGCGAGCCTGCAGGATTCATTGCGCGCTTGCCGGGCGGGTTGACGATGTATCACGCCGGCGACACGGCTGTCTTCGGAGATATGAAACTAATCGGAGAAATGTACGCGCCGGAGCTGGCGTGCCTGCCCATCGGCGACTTGTTCACGATGGGCCCGCGGGAAGCAGCGAAGGCGATTCGGCTGCTCAACGTGCGGCACGTCATTCCTATGCACTTTGGCACGTTTCCCGTGCTGACCGGGACGCCATTGGCATTGCGCAACATCACGCAGGATATTCTGGGACTGGAAATTCATGCGTTGAAGCCGGGCGAAACGTTGGGCTGACGCGAACACTCGGTGCCTGCAATAATTCCCCCCTACATTTCAGCGCGCACGGAAAAGATTGCGCACAAAAAAGAAAACGTTTGCGGGGCGCTCGGCGAGGCGGCGCATGAAATACGGAAACCATTCCGTGCCGTAGGGGATGTACACGCGCATGCGGTAGCCGTCGCGGACGAGTTGCTGCTGCAAATCGGTGCGGATGCCGTACAACATCTGGAACTCAAACTGCTCCTTCCCGATTCCTTGCTTCGCGGCAAAATCCGTCGTGGCGTCAATCATGCGCGGGTCGTGCGTGGCGATGCCGTGATAAATCCCGCTGGGCAGCAGAAGTTGCATCAGGCGGACGTAATTCTTGTCCACGTCCTCTTTTCTGGGAAAGGCGATGGACGCAGGTTCGCGGTAGGCGCCCTTGCAGAGGCGGATGCGGCAACCAATGGCCAGAAGATCCTTGATGTCCTGCTCGCTGCGGTAAAGATAGGACTGAATGACCGTGCCGATGCGGTCGTACTTCGCGCGGGCGCGCTTGACGATGGCAATTGTCCGCGCGGTGTAGGGCGAGCCTTCCATGTCAATGCGCAGGAAGTTGCCGTTGCCCGCAGCGCGCTCCACGACGGATTCCAACAACGAAAAGCAGAAATCATCGCCGAGGTCGAGACCGAGCTGCGTGAGCTTGAGCGAAACGTTGGCGTCGAGTTTTTCCGTCGCGATGCGGTCGAAGTTTTCCAGGTAGGCATCGCGCGCGCGACGCGCTTCGTCTTCGGTGGAGACGTTTTCACCAAGGTGATCGAGGCTGGCGCTCATGCTCGCCTGGTTGCTTGCACGGGCCGCCGCCACGGCTTCGTCGAGCTTTTCACCAGCGACGAAGCGGCGGGACATGCGGCGGGAAATCGGATTGCTCGTCACCAGCTTGGCCAAGGTTTTGCTTTGCGAGAGGTAAATCAGGAGCGCGCGCATCATGAGGAAAGACTCCGGCTTGCGCAGAGCGGCTCGTCGCGAAGCGAGGCGCGCGAGCGGGCGGGGGCAAGTGCAGGCGGACAGGAATCAGCAGGCATGAAGTATCGCGTCAGTGTCCCTGGGATTCGAGCCAGCGCTCGGCGTCAATGGCGGCCATGCAGCCGGAGCCGGCGGCGGTGACGGCCTGGCGATAGCGGTGGTCCTGCACATCGCCACAAACGAAAACTCCCTCGACGTTGGTGAGCGTGCCGTTGCGCGCGCCGAGATAGCCGGCGGCGTCCATCTCCAGTTTGCCCTCAAAAACTTTTGTGTTCGGCGTGTGGCCGATGGCGATGAAGGCGCCTTCCGCGGGAATCGTTTTGATTTCGCCATTGCCGGCGTGGCGCACGCGCACTCCTTCCACGACGCCCTTCTCCACATCGAGAACTTCTTCCACGATATACGGCGTGAGGAACTGGATTTTTTCGTTTTTGTGCGCGCGGTCCAACATGATTTTCGAGGCGCGGAATTCGTTGCGGCGGTGAATCAGCGTGACCTTGCTGGCGAATTTCGTAAGGAAAGTGGCTTCCTCCATCGCCGAATCGCCGCCACCAATCACGACAATTTCCTTGCCGCGGAAAAAGTAGCCGTCGCAGGTGGCGCAGGTGGACACGCCGTGGCCCATCAGCTTTCTTTCGGATTCCAGGCCGAGCAAGCGGGCAGAGGCGCCGGCGGCCACGATGAGCGCTTTGCACTCGTACACTTCTTTGCCAGCCGTCACGACGAACGGACGGCGGTCGAGGGCCACCGCGGTGACCGCGCCGGCCTTGAATTCCGCGCCGAAGCGCTGCGCCTGCTTGCGCATGTTTTCGATGAGCTGCGGGCCGAGAATGCCGTTGGGAAAACCGGGATAGTTTTCCACTTCCGTGGTCAGCGTGAGCTGGCCGCCGGGCTCGTAGCCATCAATGACGATGGGCTTGAGGTTGGCGCGCGCCGTATAAATGGCGGCGGTGAGGCCCGCGCATCCGCTGCCGATAATGAGGACATTATGAACCATACTCGCTCCCGGGGATTAGACGCAGCAGCCAGACAAAACGGCGCATGCAGAAAAGCGAATCATTGTAGCATCGGCGCGGTTTGCTTCGCCAATTTCCCTAGTCCATAATGCTCACGCGTCTGAATTCGGAGGCGTTATGCGCAAACAAATCCTATTCGTCCTACTGGCTGTTTGTTGGGCCGCGTCTCCGCTCGCCGGACAAATCGGCGACCTGAGCAAGCGATTGGGGGTCGAGAAGAAAGAGCCGCTCAGCGAAAGCAAGATCGGGGCGGGCTTGAAAGAAGCGCTGCAAATTGGAACCGGCAATGCCGTGAAGCTGACAGGTCGGACGGACGGCTACTTCAAGAACGAAGCAATCAAAATCCTGATGCCGGAAAAAATGCGCACGCTGGAGAAGGGGCTGCGCGCGGTGGGATATGGAAAGCAGGTGGATGATTTCGTTCTCAGCATGAATCGCGCCGCGGAACGCGCGGCACCCGCCGCAAAAAGCATCTTCTGGGACGCCATCAAACAAATGACGTTTGAGGATGCGCGGAAAATTCTGAGCGGGGGCGATACGGCCGCCACGGAATATTTCCAGCGAACGACCAGCGAAAAACTGGCCGCGGCATTCCGGCCCATCGTGGAAAAAGCCACGTCGGAGGTCGGCGTCACGCAGAAGTACAAGGAATTGGTGGGCCGGTACCAGAGTATTCCGTTTGCGAAGAAGGAGACGCTCGACGTGGATCAGTACGTGGTGAGCAAGGCGCTCACCGGGTTGTTCTACATGGTCGGAGAGGAAGAAAAGAAAATACGCAAGCAGCCGGCGGCGCGAGCAACACAATTGCTGAAAGACGTGTTTGGTTTGCGGAAATAGGCCGCCGTCAGAAAATGTGCTGCCGGGCCGGTTGCAGGCAGCTTGTGTTGGTCATTCAATTCTAAAAAGGCAGAAAATTAACGAGAGGAGAAACGTGGTGACAAAAACGCCAGGGACCTATGCAGTATTCGAGACTTCGCAGGGGAAAATCGTGATACGGCTGTTCGAGAAGGAAGCGCCGAAGACCGTGGCGAATTTTGTAGGCCTGGCGGAAGGCACCAAAGAATTCCACGATGCCAAGACCGGACAGAAAGTGAAGCGGCCGTTTTACGACGGGCTGGTCTTCCACCGCGTGATTCCCAACTTCATGATTCAGGGCGGGTGCCCGCTGGGAATCGGCACGGGCGATCCGGGTTACAAGTTCGAGGACGAGTTCCACAGCGCGCTGCGGCACGACAAGCCGGGAAAACTTTCCATGGCCAACGCCGGGCCGGGCACCAACGGCAGCCAGTTCTTCATCACCGTGGCGGCGACGCCGTGGCTCGATAACCATCACTCGATTTTCGGGGAGGTCGTGGAAGGGCAGGACGTGGCGGACAAAATTTCCAAAGTCGCGCGCGACCGCAACGACCGCCCGCAGCAGGCCGTGGTGCTGCAGAAGGTGACCATCGAGCGGGTCTAGCGCGATGCTGCGTCCGGCAATCCTCATCCGGCTGAGTCAAGAACTGGTGTTTGTGCTGCTCGGATTGCTGCTGATCCGCGTGGCGGCGCTGGGCCAGTTTTTGTGGGACCCCAAGTCGCAAATTTGGATTGCGCTGGGCGCGCTGCTGTTTGTCCTCGGAGTGCGCGCGTGGCTGCGCGCCGGAAAATACGTAACGCGCTGGGAACATCGCGTGCGCGGAGCGTCGCTCGTGCTGCTGGGCGCGTGCATGCTGACGATTACGCTCGCGCCGTATGGCTGGATTGCGGCGCTGCTGGGCACAGCGGGTGGAGTGCTGGTGCTGCGCGGAGTGGTGATGGCGTGGCTGGTGCCGCGGACAAAATAATCTTCGCGGGAGCGGCATGGACCCGACTCAAAAGAAGAAAGCGCTGCGCATGGTGAGCTACGGGCTGTACGTGGCCACCGCGCATGCCCACGATAAATACGCAGCGGGCACGGTGACGTGGCTCTCACAATGCTCGTTCGAGCCGCCGCTGGTGATGGCCGGCATTCGCCGGGACAGCGAACTGCACAAAATCATCAAAGCTTCCCACGCGTTTGCGGTGCACATCGTGGGAAAAAGCCAGAAGAAACTTGCGACCACGTTTTTCAAGGCTGCGAAAGTTGAAGGCGACACGTTGAGCGGATACCGTTTCGAGGCGGGCAAAACGGGCTCGCCGATTCTGGTGGACGCAGTGGCGTGGTTCGAGTGCCGCGTGGTGGATGAAGTGAGGCGCGGAGACCATACCGTGTTTGTCGCGGAGGTCATCGCCGCGGGCGTGTGCCGCGAGGAAGAACCGCTGACCGTGCGCGCGGCTGGGTTCGCGTACGGCGGGTAGTGCCTCGCTTTTGAATCAGCTTCCATCCCTGAAAGCCGAAAGGTCTGAACGAAGAAAGCGGCGTCAAGCCGCCGCACTCCACATGTGAACAAGAGCCGGCGGGACGCCGACGCTACGCCGAGCGGAATTCGCGGGAGCAGGCGTCGCAGGGGCAGATTTCGCGCAGATAATCGAAGCTGTAGATGCCGGTGGTGTGGCCGTCGGTGAAATCAAAACGAATCGCATAATTGCCGACGGGGTGAGCAGCCGCGGCTTTGGGCTTGGGCTTGAACATGGGCAGTTCGGCGCCCATGCCGGGGAGCGGCGACGCGGCGGGGCCAGCGGCGAACGGCGCGGCGGCCTTTTTTTTGCGCTCGTCCTCGCAGGCGGCACAGGGACATTTCTCACGCAGGTAAACAAAATCGTAGTGGCTGGCGTGGCCGTCGCACCAGGTGATGTCCACGCCCGCGCCGGTGGAGACGTGAATCTTCACCGAGGCGGGTTTTTTGCGCGTATCGAGCGGAATCGGCATGAACGAATCATCTTAGCAGATTTGCCGCAAGGAATCGGATGGTGCGCGGCGAGCCGCATAGCGTGCGCGCAGGAGCAGGCCGCTGCTCCTCCTTCGCGTGCTCGGAGCAAATATCAGTGTGGACCTCAAGCTTCGCCTGCGATGGAACATCGTCAACTGAAAATGCGATAGGCGATGAAGGCGCTGAGGTAGGCCACGACAGTCATGTAACCAAATTGGATGGCGGGCCATTTCCAGCCGCCGGTTTCGCGGCGAACGACGGCGAGCGTGGACATGCACTGCATGGCAAAGGCAAAGAAGATCAGCAGCGCGACCGCGCCGCCGGTGGTCAGGTCCTTCTGAATCGCGCCCTGCAGGTCGCGGCTTTCGGGGTCGGAGTCCATGCCGTAGATGGTGCCCAGAGTGCCGACGATGACTTCGCGCGCGGCCAGCGAGGTGATCAGGCCGATGCCGATTCTCCAGTTGAAGCCGAGGGGCCGGATGACCGGCTCGACGACGCGCCCGATGGTGCCGGCAAGACTCTGCTCGATCGGAGGAGCTTTGCCGTCCTGCAGCGGAATGTGCGCGAGCAGCCAGATAACAATGGCCACGCCGAGAATCACGGTGCCTGCGCGGCGCAGGAAAACCTTCGCGCGGTCAAATAGCCGCAGGCCGAGCGAGCGAAGTGTGGGCCAGCGGTACGGCGGCATCTCCAGCACGAACGGGGCGCGGCCGCTGCGCAGAATAGTGGACTTCAGCAGACGCGCGGTTCCGATGGCGGCAAGGAATCCGAGTACGTAAAGCCCCAGCAGCGTGGCGGCGCGCGCGCCGAGAAACGCGCCCAGCACCGGACGATCCGGAATAAAGGCGGCGATGAGCAGCGTGTAAACCGGGAGGCGCGCGGAACAGGTGATGAACGGCGCGATCAAAATGGTGGCAATGCGATCGCGCTTGTTCTCGATGGTGCGCGTAGCCATGATGGCGGGAACCGCGCAGGCGTAGGCGGAAAGCAGGGGAATGAACGACTTTCCTTGCAAGCCAACCTTGGCCATGGTGCGGTCCGCAATGAGCGCGGCGCGCGCCAAGTAACCGGAATCCTCCAGTATGCCGATTAACAGAAACAACAGCAGGATCTGTGGCAGGAAGACGATCACCGAGCCGACGCCGCCCCAAACACCTTCCGTCAACAGGGAACGCAGCGGTGAATCCGGGAGCAGGCCGGCCACGGCGAGGCCCGAACGTTCGACGAGAAACTGCAAGCCTTCCATCAGCGGCACCGCAGCCTTGAAAATCGTCTGGAACACGGCAAGCACGACGAGCAAGAAAATGCCAGGGCCAGCAACGGGGTGCAAAAAAACGGAGTCGAGGCGGCGCGTCCAGAGAGGCGGCGCGGGAGCATGATAGCGGGCGTCGCCACCGACGCGCGAGGCCCACTCGCGACAGCGCGGAATGTCGTTGAGCACGGGCAATTCAACATTGGCTTTGCGCGCGGGCAGGCCGGAAGCGAGAAAGCGGCGTACGTCGTCCAGCCCTTCACCGCGCACCGCACTGGCGAGCACAACCGAGGCACCCAACTGGCGCGACAGCGCGGCGAGGTCAACGTGACCGTGGCGCTGGCGCAGGTCGTCGGCCATGTTGAGAATCACGAGGGTGGGCAGTCCCATAGAGAGCACGGGCGCGGCCAGCAGGAGATGGCGTTCGAGATTGGTGGAATCGAGAATAAGCAGGACCGCGTCCGGGCGGCCCACTTCGGGGCGGCGGCCGTTGAGCACGTCGTGCGCGACCTTTTCATCCTCGGAACGGCTGGACAGGCCGTACACTCCGGGCAAATCCACCAGCGCGATTTCGCGGCCGTCTTCCAGGCGGGCCTTCCCCAAACGATGCTCGACTGTGACGCCCGGAAAGTTGGCGACTTTTTGCCGCATGCCGGTGAGCTGGTTGAACAGAGTGGATTTGCCAGAATTGGGAGGGCCGACAATAGCCACCAGCCGAAATGCGCCGGCCACGGACTCCGTTGGAGGGGAGAGAGTGGCGGTGTTTGCCGAACCGCACCCAGCACAATCGCTCATCGATCAGTCCTGACCGTTCGAGCCGGAACGGAGCCGGAGGCGTGAGGCGGTCTCGCGGCGAAGGGCGATCTCCGAGCCGTCCACGCGGTAAACGCGCGGATCGCCGCCGGGAGCGCAGCGGCCGACGACAATGAGCGTGCCGGGGATGAAGCCGAGCTCCATCATGCGCTGGTTGTCCTCATCGGCCAGCTCGAGGCGCTCAAGCACGGCGTGTTCGCCTTCATGAAGTTCCGAGAGCACTGCAGGCGTGCGATGCGCGTGGCGCTTGGTGTGGCGTTTCTGACGGAGAGCCATAGGAGTCCAACGTCCTTCACTGACGGGCCCTGGCAAGAAGCAATGCACTCTGCGGCGGCGGACGCAGTTGAAACTAAGTTGCAACTCACACGGCCATTCTAGCGCGGGGGGCCGCGGCACGTCAAGGGAAATTGCTTGGATTTACCCACTCTGCCACTACAATAGAAACATCGTGCGCTGCCCCATCACAAGCCGCCTTCTGTCGCTTCTGCTGATGGCCGCGGTGTGTTTTCCCTCCGCTTCCGGCGGCCAATCCGGCGCCGCCAAGAAGGAAGATTCGCGTGCGGGCACGGCGCAGAGCGCGTCGAAAGACAAGCAGGCCGAAAGAGTGTTCGCCAGCGCCGTGCAAGCGGAGCAGGAAGAACTGTGGAGCACGGCGTATGCCCTCTATGCGGAGGCGGCGCAGTTGGCGCCGGAGAATACGGAATACCTGGCGCGGCGGGAGCGGGCGAAATTCCGCCTGGTGCAACAGCACATGGACCGCGCGGAATGGCAAGCGGTGCAAGGGCAACTGGAGGAGGCGCGCGAGGAACTGCGCATAGCCTTGACCCTGGACCCCAAGTATCGTGTGGCGCAGGAACGCCTGGCGCAACTAAGCCGGCAAACAGCGCAAGAAACCGGACGACGATCGGAGTACGACGCGGCGCTGCTCCAGCTTAAGCCCCGTGCGGGGAAGCGGAACTTCGATGTCCGCGGCGATACGCTCGCGGCCTACGAGGCGGTGGCACGGCAGTTCGGGCTGACCATGTCGTTCGACCAGGACGTCAGCGCCAAGCGAATCCGCTTTCGCGTGTCCAACGTGGAATTCGGCGCGGCGATTAGCTTGCTGGAACAGCAGACAAACACGTTCACGCGCGCCATTGACGAAAAGGCATTCCTGGTGCTGCCGGACACGCCGGACAAGCGGCGACAGTACGAACCGCGCGTGACGCGAACGCTGATGCTGGCGGGCGCGACCTCGCCCGAGGAGTTGACCGAAATCCGCCAAGTCGTGCGCGACATCGGCGGCATCCCCAATCCCCAGATCAACGCCGCGACGCGGCAAGTGGTACTGCGCGGAACGCCGCAGTCGGTGGCGCTGGCCGTGGATTTGATCCGCGAATTGGAACAGCCTCGCGGAGAAATGATGCTTGAGGTGGAATTCCTGGAGGTGGACCGCACCCGCGCGCTGACGCTGGGCGTGACGCCGCCGTCGTCGGGTCAGATTTTCACGCTCAGCCCGGCGGACGTGCGCGAGGCGCAGCAGTCCACCGAGGCGCTGTTGCGCGTGATCCAACGCGTGTTCGGGCAGTCTGGAGCGCACGGCAATCTGAGCCAGGCGGAACTCGCGGCGCGTCTCGCATCGGGACAAGTGGGCGTCGCTTCCTTGCTGCCGCCGCTGATTGCGTTCGGCGGAGGCAAGACGATTTTTCTGGCCACGCTGCCGGGAGCGGCGGCGGACTTTGCCGAGACTTTCAGCCTGGTGCAACGTGCCCGGCGAGTTTTGCTGCGCGCCGAAGACGGGCAGCAGGCCACATTTTTTGTGGGCGACCGATTCCCCATCAGTTTTTCGGTACTGACGCCGGGAATCACCGGGTCGCAGATTGTTGCGGGCATTAAGAAAACGGATTTCGTGACCGACCTGGGGCCGTTGTCCGTTGCGACGGGAGATTTTGACGGCGATGGGACAGCCGACCTGGTCACGGCGAATTCCGTGTCCAACACGGTTTCCGTGCTGCTGAACACAGGCAGCGGAGATTTCGGCGCGAAGTCAGACATCGCCGTGGGGGCGGAGCCGCGCGCTGTGGTGACGCGGGATTTCGATAAAGACGGCAAGCTGGACCTCGCGGTGGCTGTGGCCAATTCCACAAGCAACGTGGTGGAAATCCTGCTGGGAACCGGGACGGGAAGTTTCAATCCCGCGACCACGTTGCTGGCGGGATTGACGCCGGTGGCGCTGGCCAGCGCGGACTTCGACGGCGACGGCGAGTCCGACCTGGCAGTGGTGAACAACGGGGACAACAGCGTGCACATTTTCCTGGGCACCATTGCTGGAAACTTCACGTTCGCGGCTTCGCTGGCCACGGGCGTGGCACCGAGCGCGATCGCCGCCGGCGATTTCAATGATGACGGAGCGCCGGATTTGGCGGTGACGAATTCGGCGGATGACACCGTTACCATTTTCTTGGGCGACGGCAACGGCCAATTCAGTTCGAGCACAACCCTGCTCACCGGCGCCGACCCGGTGGGCGTGGTGACCGGCGTTTTCGCCACGGGCGGCAAGACCAGCATGGCCGTGGCCAACCGCGGAGCAAATTCCGTGTCCGTGTTTCTGGGAAACGGCGATGGGACGTTTGTGTCGCGGCAGGATTTTGCAGTGGGCGCTCAACCCGCGGCGCTCGCCGTGGGCGACTTCACCGGAGACAACCGCCTAGACTTGGCCGTGGCCAATTCAGCCTCCAACACGATTACTGTTTTGGCCGGGCTCGGCGACGGCGGGTTTGTGAGCTCCGATTTCACTTCCCCGGCGGCGCCCTTCGCACTCGCACCGGCCGATTTCGACAAGGACGGGCGGCTGGATCTGGTGGCGGCCAACCGCGACGCCAACAGCGTGACGGTCTATCTGAACACGACCACGACCTTGCCCATTTCAGCGGGGCAGCAGACGGCGTATCCCGCCGTGCAGTTTGAGGATTTGGGCGTGAAGGTGCGCGCGACCCCTCGGCTACATGCCAATCGTGAAGTGACGCTGCAATTGCAGTTCGAGCTGCGCAGCTTCGCCACTGCGCGATTCAACGATATTCCCGTGATCACCAACCGCACCGTGGATCAAATCGTGCGGCTGCGGGAAAACGAACCGGCCATACTGGCTGGAATCTTGCAGCAGGACGTGGACCGCTCGGCGAGTGGATGGCCGGGCGTCGTCGCGGTTCCCGGCGCGGGGCAAACGGCCAGCAAACGGCAGGGGCAGCGGCACGAGACGGAGTTGATAATCGTCATTACGCCGCGACGCATCCGCCTGGCGCAGCGCAAGGACCGCACGATTTACGCGGTCGGGAAGGATTCCGCAGCGCCTTCCTCCGGGGGAACACCAGCAAGGCCGCCGCAGTAGGCTAAGAAGTGTGGAGAAGAATCAGGGCGCGGCGTCGAGCACGACGACGGGTTGATACGTGCGCGGCACGACCGCCTGCGCGATGGCGATCAGTTTTTCCTCAAAATTGAAGACGCGGAGGCAAGGCGCTTTCAGTTCGCCGGAATCGAGCTGCGTCGTGGCCCCCTGCGCAGAGGTAACGCGGCCGGGTTGGATTTGCGCAATCTGCACATTGAAGCGCGCACCGTGACGCACGCGGCGCTCAATCACCGGAAGCACCGTGATGCGCGGAAGGTCGGAGAGCAGCCGCTCGAGGGGCACAACCACTTCGGCCAGGCGATTGGCGTGCGCTGCTTGCTCGAGCTCCTGCAAAGTAATGGTCTGGTCCAACGTGAATTCGCCGACGGCGGTGCGGGAGATCTCCGCGAGGTGCGCGCCGCTGCCCTGCCGGATGCCCATTTCGTGAGCCAAAGCGCGGATGTACGTGCCGGCGGCGCATTCGATGACGCAGCGGACCAGCGAGCCCTCCACTCCGGTAATCCGGAATTCGTAAACTTCCACTTCCACCGCTTTTAACTCTACTGGCTTTTTCTTGCGCGCAAGCTCGTGCGCAGGGCGGCCGTGAATTTTTTTGGCGGAAAAGGGCGGCGGCATCTGCGCAAATCGGCCGACAAATTCCCCGGCGAGGGCTTCTGCTTGTTCCAACGAAATCGTTGGAGCGAAGTCCGCGCCGGCGGGAGCGCCGTCCGCGTCGTAGGTGTCGGTGGCAAAACCGAAGCGGATGGCGCAGGCATAGCGCTTGCGGCGGCCGATGTAGAAACGCGCGAGTCGCGTGGCGCGGCCGAGCAGCAGCGCGAGCACGCCGGTGGCCAGCGGGTCCAGAGTGCCCAGGTGTCCGATCTCGCGGAAGCCGAGGATGTGCCGCACGGCGTCCACCACGTCATGAGACGTTTTTCCGGCGGGCTTGTTGATGAGCAGGGCGCCTTCGACAGGCGGCGCAGGGCGTTTGCGGGGCATGAGTTTTCTTGTGCCGCGTTCAGGATTCCGGCTGTTTCTTCGTCGCGCGCAGCAACTCGTCAATGCGCTGGCTGTACTCTTCGCTGCGGTCGAGCAGAAACAGCAGCTCGGGGCTGCGGCGCATGCGCAGGCGCACACCCAGCTCGCGGCGGATAAAACCGGACGCGGCGGCCAGGCCCTGCAGCGTCGAGGCGTGTTCTTCCTCGGTGCCATCCACGCTCACAAAAATGCGCGCCAGTTTCAGGTCCGGCGAAACGCGCACTTCGGTGACCGTGGTCAGCCCGGCGATGCGCGGGTCTTTCAACTCCCCGGCAATCATGGTGCTGACTTCGTGATGAATTTCTTCCGCGATGCGTTCGTGTCTGTGTCCGGCGACGGTCATGGTCGTAGAGGGGGCTTCATGCCCCCGCCCTCTTCTTGCGGCGGGGTAAACCCGCCGCTACAAAAATTCCATCTCCTGGGAGACAAGGTCGCGGCCGAGAATGCGTTCGGCTTCGGCGGCAACGTGGTCCAGCGATTCGCGCAGATGCTGCTCATCGTTGGAAAGCGAGACCACGCCTACGAGCGCGCGCTGCCAGACATCCTGATGTTCCAGCTCGGCCACGGCGACGTTGAACTGGCCGCGCAGGCGGTCCTTCAAACTGCGCAGCACCTGGCGCTTGTCCTTCAGCGAGCGTGCGTCGGGGATGTGAATTTCTAACGTGAGGAGGCCGATCGGCATGTCCGATCACCCGTGAGAGATTCTTCGCTTCGCTCAGAATGACAGCGCAAGTTGAAACGAGTTAGGCGGTGCTTCCCGCGACGACGAGCTTCTGCACCGTAAAACATTCAATGATATCGCCGACTTTGACGTCTGCAAAGTTGGTGATGGCAATCCCGCACTCGAATCCGGCGCGCACTTCGCTGACGTCGTCCTTGAAGCGGCGTAAAGAGCCGATGCGTCCGGTGAAGATGACCACGTTGTCGCGAAGCAGGCGCACTTCCGCGTCGCGCTTCACCAGGCCATCCTGAATGTAGCAGCCGGCAATGGCGCCCACGCCCTTGACGCGGAAGGTGTCGCGCACATCCGCGCGCCCCAGATACGTTTCCTTGAACACCGGCTCGAGCATCCCGGCCAGCGCCTTCTTAATTTCGTCCACCAGCTCGTAAATAATCGTGTGCGTGCGGATCTCGACATCTTCCTGCTGCGCGAGCTCGGCCGCTTTGCGGTCCGGGCGAACGTTGAACGCGATGATGATGGCATTGGAAGCGGACGCGAGGAGCACGTCGGTTTCCGCCACGGCGCCCACGCTGGCATGGATGATCTTGAGCCGCACTTCGTCGGTGGAAAGCTTGGGCAGCAGCTCGCTCAAAACTTCGACGGAGCCCTGCACGTCCGCCTTCACGACCACAGGGAGTTCCTTCATTTCGCCGGCCTTGAGCTGTTCGTGCAACTGGTCGAGGGTGATGCGCGAGCCGAGCGAGCGCGCCAGCGTGGCTTCGCGGCGCTTGGACTGCCGGTAATCAACCAAGTGGCGGGCCCGGGCTTCGTCAGCTACTTGGAACTGGTCGCCGGCCTCCGGCACGCTTTGCAGGCCGAGGACTTCGACGGGCGAAGACGGCGGCGCCGACTTCACGGAACGCCCGCGGTCGTCAAACATGGCGCGCACTTTGCCGTAAACCGCGCCGCAAATGAACACATCGCCCACGCGCAGTGTGCCGTTCTGCACCAGCACCGTGGCCACCGGCCCGCGGCCTTTGTCCACTCGCGATTCCAACACGGTGCCGGTGGCGGGGACATCGGGGTTGGCCTTCAGTTCGCGCAGGTCGCCGACGAGCAGGATGGATTCCAGCAGGCGGTCGAGGTTTTTGTTCTGTTTCGCGGAAACTTCCACGACGACGGTTTCGCCGCCCCACTCTTCAGGGGTCAGGCCGCGGTCCGCGAGTTGGCGCTTGACGCGTTCGGGCTGTGCGTCGGGCTTGTCAATTTTGTTGATGGCCACAATCACGGGCACGCCGGCCGCTTTGGCGTGGTCAATGGCCTCGAGAGTCTGGGGCATGATGCCGTCGTCGGCGGCAACCACGAGCACAACGATGTCCGTGACGCGTGCGCCGCGAGCGCGCATGCGCGTGAAGGCTTCGTGGCCCGGCGTGTCAATGAACACCACGCGCTTGCCATCCACGTCCACCTGCGACGCGCCGATGTGCTGGGTGATGCCGCCGGCTTCTCCGGCCGCGACTTCCGTGCTGCGCACCGCGTCCAGCAGGCTAGTCTTGCCATGGTCCACGTGGCCCATCACCGTGACCACCGGCGGCCGCGCCGAGGTCTTCCCCGGCGTCTCCACCTTGGCAATTTCTTCAACCGCTTCTTCTTCGAAGGAAATCACGCGCACGATTCCGCTGAAGGCTTCGGCAAGCGACGTAGCCGTTGCCGTGTCCAGCGCCTGATTGATGCTGGCGAAGATACCGCGGTCCAGCAGGGTCTTCAAAAGTTCTTTCGCGCGAATATCGAGTTTTTCCGCAAGCTCACGAACGGTGACGCCTTCGGTGATGGTGATTTCGCGTGGCTCGCGCGGCACCGGCGCAACCGCTGGCTCGGCGCGCGCGGCGCGTGCTCCCGCTGCGCCGGGCCGCGAACGCACCGGATGCAGCTTGCGCTCGCCTTCCTCGAAACGCTTGTCCGCCAAGGGGCGGCTGCGCGCGGCAGGCTTGCGCGCATAAATGGGTTTGCCGGGCTCGGCCTTCGGAGGCACTCGATCCTGCGGCATGCTCGGCGCGGGACGTCCGCCGGCGCGCTGCTGTCCGGCTCGCGGCGGCTGGCCAGGACGCATCGGATGGCGGGGAATGGGGCGTCCACCGGCCGGTGCTCCGGCAGCGCTCGCCGCAGGACGCGCCGTGGTCGGATGGCCTTCTTTGAACAAAGGACGCGATGGCAACTTGACGATGGGCTGGCCCGGTGTGGCCAGCGGTTTTGCCGGAGGCTTGGAAACCGGTGCCGCAGGGCGAGACGGCGCCACGGGCTTGGCCGGCGTGGCTGCCGGACGCGCTGCCGCAGGAGCAGCAGCGGCCGCAGCAGGCGGCGCAGGAACAATCTTTGCCGGCGCGGCGGCTGCGCCACGCGCGGCTGGCGCGGCTGGGGCAGGCGCTTTGGGAATCGCCGCAGGCACAAGCGGTTTTGCAGCAGCGGGAGCGGCCGCTGGAGGCGCTGCAACTGCCGCCGGCGCAGCCGCGGGTTTGGCAACTCCCGGAGCTGGCGCAGCAAGAGGTGGTGCAGCCGGCGGGGCCGCAGGTTTGGCAGGCGCAGCCGCGGGGCGCATGCGCGCCGCTTTTGCGGCAGCTTCCTTGGCCAGCTTTTCTTTCGCGGCGGCAGCTTCGACCGCGGCCTCGGCATCCGCTATGGCACGGAAATGCTGCCGGACTTTTTCGGCGTGGGCTTCATCAATGGAGCTGGAGTGGGTTTTCTTTTCGGTGACGCCGACTTCGGGGAGCAGGTCAATAATGGCCTTGGACTTGACCTCGAGTTCGCGGGCCAGATCGTTAATGCGAATTTGATTGGGATGCTCAGCCATACGCAGTGGATCTAGTCCTGCTCCTCGGCGGGCGCCGGTACTGCGGGCGTCTCACCTTCCGTGGTGATTTCTTCTTTCGCAACTTCGACCGCCGCTTCAACCGACGGCTCCTCGCTCCCGGATTCGACGGTTGCCTCCACCGGGACTTCCTTGGCAGCAGCTTCCGCGGCGGCGGCTTCTGCAGCGGCAGCTTCTGCAGCGGCAGCTTGCTGGGACTCCAACGTTTCGAAATAGGTGGCCACGGCGAGACGGATCTTTTCCACCATTTTTTCGCCGATGCCGTCAATTTCCATCAACTGTTCGGGCGTCATCTCTGCGAGCTTTTCAATTTGCGTGACACCGTGAGCTTCCAGCTTCTCGACCGTTTTGGGGCCGATGCCGGCCAGTTCAGAAAGCGGCGTGCCCGGAGCGGTAAGCGCGGCCATTTGATCTTCGATTTCGCGGCGCTTCTCTTCCTCGCTCTTGATGTCAATGTTCCAGCCGACCAGCTTGCTGGCCAGCCGCACGTTCTGGCCCTTCTTGCCGATGGCCAGGGAAAGCTGCGTATCCTCGACGATGACTTCGAGGCGCTTTTCTTCCGGGTCCACAATCTGCACGCGCGTCACTTTGGCCGGGCTCAGGGCTTTCTGCGCGAAGGCCACGGTTTCTTCGTTGAACGGGATAATGTCGATCTTTTCGCCGCGCAATTCGCGGATGATGGACTGCACGCGCATGCCCTTCATGCCCACGCACGCGCCCACGGGGTCCACATCCTTGTCGCGGCTGGAGACGGCGATTTTGGTCCGTTCGCCGGCCTCGCGCGCAGTGGCGCGGATCTGCACCGTGCCGTCGTAAATCTCCGGAACTTCCATTTCGAACAAGCGTTGCACGAGCATGCCGTCGGCGCGGGAAACGATCACCTGCGGCCCCTTGGCGGCGCGCTCCACGGCGCGAATCACCGTGCGCAGGCGGTCGCCGACGTTGTAGGTCTCCAGACGCGACTGTTCGCGCTTGGGCAGGCGCGCTTCGGTGCGCCCGAGGTCCACGATGAGGTCGGGGCCTTCCGTGCGCTTGACGATGCAGTTGAGCATCTCGCCCACGCGCCCGTTGTACTCGTTGAAGATGGTGTCGCGCTCGGCCTCGCGCACTTTCTGCATGATGACTTGCTTGGCGGTTTGCGCGGCGATGCGGCCCAGCACGTCGGTGGGCTTGGCGAACAGAACTTCGCCGCCTACTTCCACGGCGGGATTCTGCTTGCGCGCTTCGCTGAGCGTGATTTCTTTTTTGGGGTCGGCGACTTCTTCGACTACCAGGCGCACCGCATAGACGTCCACGTGGCCAGTTTCCGGATTGAACTTCGAGCGCAGGTCTTCTTCCGTCTTGTAGTACTTGCGGGCGGCCACAACCATAGCGTCTTCGATGGCCGCGACGATGATTTCGGGCTCGATGTGCTTTTCCCGGCTAATCTGTTCGATGGTCTGTACCAGCAAACTGGACATTTTGTCGTACCTCGCGAGGCCGCGGCCCCGACGCTTCGGGGTGCGCCCCTACATCCTTGCTAAAACTCCACCACCAGGTGGGCTTTGCGAATCGCCGCAAACGGCAGCTCTACCCGCCGGCCCTGCACTTCAATCGTGACGATGCCGCCGGTATAGCCGGCCAGGCGGCCCTCAAAAAACTTCGAATTCTCCACCGGCGCATCGAGCGTGATGCGCGCCAAACGTCCCACGAAACGCTCGTAGTCGGCCGGCTTCAGCAGCTTGCGATCCAGGCCGGGCGAACTCACTTCCAAAATGTACCGCGGGCCGGGTATCAGGTCCTCGACGTCGAGGATGACGCTCAACTGCTTGGAAACCGCTTCGCAGTCGCTGTGACTGACCCCGCCGGGCTTATCAATGTACACGCGGAGGAAGCGCTGCTTGCCGATCTTCCATTCCACGTCCACCACTTCCAAGGCTTCTGAGCGGGCTACCCGCTCCGCCGCCTCGCGAATTTTCTCGATGTCCATGACTGCCACCTGCGGCAGCAAGCTCCAGCCCGCCTCAGCGAACCGAAGACAGTGCCGCCCATGCGGGGGTTAAGCCGCCCCCGGCAGGGACAAGCCAGAACCGATCGGGAAGCCACCCCTGCTTTCCCGGCCAACAAAAAAGTGGGCTCGCGCCCACTGATTTCTGCGACCGGCTTCAAGCAGAAAAAGTATAGCCTTCCACCGCGCGAAAAGCAAGACAATCAAGACGATTGGGGCACATCCGCAGCCCGAAAAAAACAGGGGCGTATCATGTACGCCCCTGCTCATTCAAGACGAAGCTACCTGTTGGCGGCGCTGCGCGTTACTGCTGCGGCGGTTTCGTGGCTGGCGGCTGCTTGGCCGGGGGACGCGGCGTGCCGGGCTGCGCGGGCGCAGGCGCGCTGGCGCGGACCGGGAATGCCTGGTCGTAGAGCTTGATGATGTCCTGGGTGACGTCGGTCTGCGGCGCGGCGAAGACGACAACGTTTTGCGAAGACACGTCAATCACCAGCGTAAAATTATTCTCGCGCGCGTAGCGGCCCATGACGTCGTCCATCTTGCGCGCGATGCGCTCGAAGACTTCGCCCTGCGCGGCCTGCGCATCTTCCTCGAACTCCTGCTGCTTGCGCTGCGCCACGCGGGTCAGCCGTTCGCCCTCGCGCGTGAGGCGGGCCTTTTCGTCATCACTGAGCGTGCGATCGCCGGTGCTCAGGCGGCTCTGGATGTCCTGGATCTGCTTGCGCAGGGTGTCCAGCTCGTTATTGCGCGGCGCAAATTGCGACTGCAACTCCGCCAGAGCCTGCTTGCCTTCCGCCGTGCTGAAAACGGCCTGGCGCACATTCAGAATCCCGATCTTCTGCGCAGCGGCCGGTGCTGCTGCGCCGCCGGCCTGTGCAAACACGGGGGCGGCGGGCACCAGCAAAAGCGCGGCCGCGGCGAATACTGCACGTTTCACGTTCATGCTCACTCCTTGAGGGAAAATTGCGCTGTCCACAAAACGCTGATTATACGCGGGCAGCGGCGCGCGGTCAATGCGAATCCCGACCGGACGTGCCCTCCCGCATCCCGAGGCTATTCCTTCGGATGCGCAGGAGAGCCGCGCGGTTGGACAGCGCGCAACAGCGCCGCGCAACCATGTTGCTCCCCGCTGCAAACCGATTCCTCACCGCGGCAGCGGCAGCAGCAAGACGCGGTTGTTGGCCGCGTCGGAAACCACCGCCAGATTCGTCAGCGGATGAATGGCTACGGCAAACTGCGACGACCCGGCGATGCCGATGACGTCGCGCACGCGCCGCTGCACGAAGTCCAGCACAGAAATGGAACGGCTGGCCGTGTTCACTGTCACCAGCGTGCTGCTGGCGAAGTTGTAGGCCAGCGAAGTGGGATTAATTCCGACGCGCACGCTGCTCGGTTGCAGCGTGTTCGGATTCACCAGCGCCAAGATGTTCCCCAAACTGGCATTGCCGACAAACGTTTCCGTAACCGGATCAAATACAACTCCGGTCGGAAGAGAAACGTTTGGCACGCGGCCGAGAATCGAAAGGCTGGTCAGGTTCACCACCGCCAGGTTGCCGGATGCCGCATGCGCCACTGCGGCATATTGGCGGTCGGGATCCACCGCCACTGCGACTGGCCGGGCATCCACGGACACCACGTTCACCGCGCCGCCCGCAGCGGCGTCAAATATGCTGATGGAATTTGAAGTGGCATTCGCTACCACAGCGTTCCCTGTGCGTTCGTCAATGGTGACACCAAGCGGTTCGGTGCCCACGGGCACGGTGACGGTTACGGTCGGAGGCGACACAGTCAAATCCAAGATGGAAGCATTACTCGAGCCGCTATTGGTGACTACCGCGGTGTTCAGCCGCGAACTCACGGCCACGGCTTGCGGGCTGGTCCCCACGTCCACGGAGGAGGAAATGGTCCCGGTGGCCAGGTCGATGAAGGAAACATTGTCACATCCCGGGTTGGTCACCACGGCCAGATTGCGTTCGGCGTCAATGGCCACGCCGCCGGGCGCCGGCGCTGTGCAGGTGGCCCCGCCTGCGCCCACCATGTCCACAGCTTGCACCACGAGGAGGTTCAGAACGTTGGAGGTTGCGCCGCCCGGGTCCAGCACATCCAAGACATAATTGTGCGGCCCGGCCAGAAGCGCGAAGGGGATGTTAACGGTAAGCTGGCGGTCTGTGACGCCGGCAGGCAGAGGCAACGGCACACCGTCCAAGCGCACGAGCGATCCTCCAACAAATCCTTTTCCAAAAAGTGTCAGGGGCAAATCCACGCCGGAGGAGAGCGTAACTCCCGGCGCCAGTTGCCGTGGCAGCGGAAGGCTGATGGCGGAAACGTGCAGAGGACGGATTGCGCCGAGGTTAATTGCAGTGACTGTGCCATCCGTCTCGTTGACCACCAAGGCGATGTTAGTGCCCGGGTCAATGGCCACGGCGCGCGGCCCCACGCCGACAGTCAACTTCGCCATGCGCGCAGGAGTCTCCGGGTCAATCACCGACGCCTCATTGGTGGAGGCGTTAATCGTGACGGCAATGTTCGTGTAAGGGTTGAAGGCGGCAGCCACAGCGCCCAGTTCGCTCAACGGGATATTTTTCACGGCCTGGTCGAACAGATTGAAAAGCGCCGGGCCGTTTGCTCCGGGGTCCACCAGGACGGCCTGCTGCGTGAAGGAATTGATGGCAACGCCGCGAACGTTGGGCCCGATGGACGCAGTGGCGAGGAAGGGAGTGCTGACCGCAGTCCCTCCGCTGCTGGAAGCATTGGGCGCGCCGGTTTGCGTGTAAGTAAAAGTAGTGCTGGAGGGCACGGCGGCAATGCTGAACACCCCGTTGAAGCTCGCGTCGGCCATGCCGGAAATCAGCACCGCCTGGTTGAGCTGGAAGGCATGGCCGGCCGCCGTGGTGATGGTGGTGGAACCGGCGGCGCGGTTGGCGGACGAAATACTCGTCGCAGTGCGCAGGGCAAGGTCCACGATAGAAATTGTGCCCACGCCTCCCGGCGTTGCCACCGCCCAATTCAGCCGCGGCTCCACGGTCACCTTCGGGTTGGCGCCTGTGGTGATGGTGGTGGTGCTGACAATGGCCGGCGGGGCAAGCGTGAGGTCCAGGATCTCCGCGTGCGTGGAATTCTGATTGACGACCAGCGCCATGCCGGTCAAGGGATTCGCCGCCACGGAAAACGGCGCGCTGCTCACGTTGGCGGTGATGGTGGACGTCACGGCGCTGGTAGCAAGATCCACAATGGAAAGGCTCGGAGTTCCCGCGGCGCCCGGGCAGCCGGTGTTGTTGCCGCTGTTGACCACGACCGCCAGATTGCGCAACGCGTCCACAGCAACACTGGTCGGGTAATTGCCCACAGCAATCGGTGCGCCCACCGTAGCCAGCGTGTTCACGTCAATCAGGGAAACCGTGTCCGAGCAGCGATTAGTGACCACGGCGATTCCCGTGGCTTCATTGATGGCAATCGCACCCGGCAAACTGCCCACGGCGATGGGCGGCCCGACTACGCTTGGCGCGGCCGACGGCCGTACCGCCAGGTTGGTGGCGGCGAACAACGCAGGATTGGAAATGTTGCGCACGGCGACGGGGAATAAGCCCGCCGTGCTCAGGTCCGCGGCAGACACTGTCACGCTGGCCTGGCGCCCTTCATTAGCAGTATTGACGGTCGTAGACCGCGTATTTCCGGCAAACTCGCCGGTAATCGAAGGGTTGGTGGAGGCGCCAAAGTAACCGCCGTTAACGTTGAAGGTCAGCGTACCGGAGCCTTGAGCCGCGCTGTCCGGAGCGGCACCCACCATGGCGGGACGCACGGAGACCACTGCCAGATTCAACGCCGTGGAGGTCGTGCCGTTCTGCCGCTGCACATCCAAAGCGAGCGTGCCTGTGGACGCCAGCAAGCTTGCATCGAGACGCGCACGGATGAGCGTGGAGCTGAATTGCGAGACGCTGGTGGGGTTCAGCGGCACGCCGTTCACGCGCACAATGCTGGTCGAAAGGAAATTCGTGCCGGTCAGGTAAACATCTTGAAACACCACGCCTTGCGCCGCAGTCGTCGGACTAATGGCGGTCAGCGTCGGGTCGCCGGAAGTCTGCAAAGTGACAAGGACGGAGGTGGCCCGGGTGGGGTCCGCCGCGGACGTGGCTTTGACGGTCACGGAATTGGAGCTGCCCGTGGCCGTCCCGCCGCCGCTGGTAGCATTGACGCCGGTTTGCGAGTACGTGAACGTAGCGATAGACGGAGTAGAAAGGATGGTGAAGGTGCCGTTGAAACTCGAATCCGAAACTCCGGCGATGGTCACGCTCCCCCCAGGCAAGAAGCCGTGTGCGGCGGTGGTGGTGATGGTGACCACGGAGCCCGTGGTGATGGTCGCGGAGGACGAGCCGACCGCAGCCGTCCCGCCGTTGCTCGAAGCGTTCGGCCCGCTCTGCGAAAAAGTAAAAGCGGTGGTAGTGGTCACGGAAGCAATGGTGAACGTGCCGTTGAAACTCACGTCGGGAACGCCGGAGATGGTGACGCTCTGGCCCGTGGCAAAGCCGTGCGCTGTGGTGGTCGTGATGGTGACCACGCCGGAGGACCGCACGGCGCCCAGAGAGGAGCGCACCGCGCCGCTCGTGGCAATCGTTGCGGAGCTGGTGGTCGGAGGAGTGGCAGGAGCCGTGAACAGGCCGCTGGCGGTGATGGTCCCCACCGTGCTGTTTCCGCCGGCAATATTATTCACTGACCAGGTCACGCTGGTGTTGGAGGAACCCGTGACGCTGGCAATGAACTGCAGCGTCTCGCCGGTCCCCACGACGGCTTGCGCGGGCGTCACGCGCACATTGACTCCCGAACTCAGGTCCACAATGGCCGTGCCGCTGGCCGTGGAATCCGCCACGCTAGTCGCCTTGATGGTCACCGCATAAGACGTCACCGTCCCGCCGCCGCTGGAGACATCGGTCCCGGTCTGCGCATAGGTGAAGGTGGTCGTGCTGGGCACGGTGCTGATGATGAAGGAGCCGTTAAAACTGGTATCGGTGACGCCCGAAACGATAATCAGTTGATTGACGACGAAGTTATGCGCGGCGGACGTGGTGATGGTCACCACGTTGGCGGCGCGCGCGGCGCCGCTGCTCGTGATGGTTGCCGTCACAGGAGTAGGAAGCACATCCGGGGCCGTATACAAACCCGCGCTCGTGATCGTGCCCACCGAGGAGTTGCCGCCGGCCACATCATTCACCAGCCAGTTCACCGAAACGTTCGCTACCGTGCCTCCGCCGCTGGTCGCATCCGCGGCTGTCTGCGAAAAAGTAAATGTCGTGGAGGACGGGACGGAAACCACGGTAAACGTGCCGATAAACGTGGCGTCTGAGACTCCCGATATCGTGACCGAGTTGCCCACGGCAACGCCGTGCGCCGCGCTTGTGGTGATGGTTACGACGTTAGAGGCGCGCACCGCGCCATTGGTGGCAGCTATGGCTATTGTGCTGGCGCCGGTGACCGCAGCGGAGAATTGCTGCGTGCTGTTCAGCGTCACAATCGTGGCCGACGGGGAGACGGTGACCACCACCTTGCCGCTAGTTCCGCCGCCTGATCTCCCTCCGCTGCTGCAGCCGCTCGCCATCACCGCCAGCGCCAGTGCCGCCGGCAGCAAGAATCGGCTCGTCCATCGCCTCATTGTAGATCCTCCAAACCTTTCATGAATCCTCTGCGCACCTGGCAGCCTGGCGGCCGAATCCGGCCGCGGCGAGGCCGCTAAAATGTGCGGCTCACGGTAAACCGGAACGTCTTCAGCGGCTCAAAAGGCCGGCCGCGGCCGATATCGCTTTGAACCATAGAATTCAACTGCGGAATAATCTGCGAAGCCAGCACGCCGGGGGGCAAAGATCTGCGCACATCGTCGCTGAGGAAGTAAGCCCCTTGGGGCTCGAAAATACTTTCACTCATGCGCAGGAAATTGTAGGCCCAGTAGATGCGGAACGGCGCATTGACCACCGGCAATTGCACCACGAATTCCAGTCCCGCAGATGCGCGGAACTTGAAATTCGATCCCGACGCGATGTCCAGGCGGCCGTTAATCGTCGTGCCGGGAAACTGCTCGCGGAGCTTTTGGACGCCGACAGGGTCCAGTTGCAATTGGGATTTGCGCGCGATCCCGTTCAAGCCGGTGTCCACGAACAAGCTCATGCTCACCGGGCCGACCAGCGGGATGCGGTACTCGAGATTGGAGACCCACTGCGTGTCGCCGCCGGGGGTGGTGGCTACGTAATCGAGCACAGGAACCAGCAACTGGCGCAAGCTGGGGTTGCCCTGGGAATCGAGCTGCTGGGGATCGCGGAACAGGACCTGCACGTTCTTGGAGGTGGGCACGAAGGCCCACGGCGAAATCGAAAAGAAGTCGAAGCCGCGGATGCTGTCTTCCCCGCCGAGATAGAAACGATTAAACGGCGGGAGCGCGATACCTCCGAATCCGGTGACGAACGACGCCAACACGCGCACGCCGATGACGTTCCGGCGTTTATTGACCGGGCGGAAGTATTTGCCTTCGAAAGTGTGCGAAATCGTGTTCACGTTGCCGCCGAGGAAGCCTCCTTCATAGCTGAAGGAGTAGAAGAAGCTCCGGCCGCCGGTGGGGTTGATGGGGTTGTCAATCGTGTTGTGCGAAAGGGTCGGCGTGATCTTGCTGGAGCGAATGCCGCGCAGCGCGGAGGGCCCGGCGAGCTGGCGGAATTGCAAATTCTCGAAGAGCAAGCGGGAAGCGTCGCTGAATGCAGCGATGGTGCTGTCGGTATAGGAATAGGTGAGCCCGGCGCGCGCAAAACCGAAGCGCCGCATGGGATAGCTGGCGAAGACGGAAAACCCTTTGCGGTTCTGGTTGTAGTTCTGAGCCCGCGCAGGATCCACTTGCACGGTCTGTCCCAGCAGGATGGAAGTTTCCCGGGCCTGGTTATAGCTGAAGCGGCTGTTGAAAAGCGTGAAGCCGGTGGAGATGGGCCGGTCAAACAAGTACGGTTCGGTGAAACCGAAAATAAAATTGCGCTGGCGGTCGCCGAAGTCGGCGGAAAACGTCAGAGTCTCGCCGAGACCCAGGAAATTGTTGGTCTGGTAGCTCAGGCCGATGAAGCTGCCAGCGATGCCGCTGATGCCGCCGGTAAGTCCGATGGATTGCTTGCCCTTCTCCTTCACCTTCAGGTTGATGTCCACCGTGCCTTCTTTGATGTTGCGCTTGAGCTCGGCGTGTTCGGGCTTGATCTGCTCGAAGTAATCGAGCTGATTCAGGCGCAGCAGGCTGACCTCCCAGGCGCGATTGTTGAACAGGTCGCCCTCGTCGAGGAGCACTTCGCGGCGGATGACTTTGTCGCGGGTGGTCGTATTGCCGGAAAACTCGATGCGGCGGACGAAGAATTGTTTTTGCTCGTCGAAGGCCAGCGTCAGGTTGATGGTCTTGTTCTGCGTGTCAATATCCGTGCGCGGCTCGGGAGTGAAATCAATGAAACCAAATGCGCCGTAAAGCTTGCGGTACTCGTCCAGCGCCTTGCGCACTTTGTCCGTGGAAAAAATCTCGCCGGGCTTCATCGGAAACAAGTCCACCAGATATTCGGTCTTGAAGTAGAGACCCTTGTCGGGATCGGGGCTGATGACAAACACTCTGCCGAGACGGAAGAGTTCGCCTTCCTGAATGGGAATGGTGATGTTGGTGCGCTTGCCGCGCTTGCGGCCAATGAACGGCCAGGGGCCGGGCAGTCCGCCGCGGTTCACATCCTCGGTTTCCGCGACGGGTTCTTTCACCAGCACCTGGAAATAACCGTTGTCCTGATAGAGGCCGCGGATGCCCACCTCGAGGTCTTCCGCCAGCTTGCGCCGGTCAAAGGTTTTGCTGAACACGTTCCACTCGAACAGGTAGAGCGGAATGGCGTACGGACGGGAATTGCGCATGGCGCGAATAATTTTGCGATCGGAAAAGGCCGTGTTGCCTTCGATATTGATTTTGCCGACTTTGACCTTGGGGCCTTCCTCAACGTTAAAGGTAAGCTTGATGGCGTTGGTCTGAGCGATGCGCTCGTAGGTGGTATTGATGACGGCAAATTGCCTGCCTCGCTCGCTCAGCAGCTCTTTCAAGACGACCTCCGCGCGCTTGATGCGCGTGGGGTCGAACTGGCTTTCCACGGAGAGGCCGACTTTGCGTTCCTTGAAGCGCTCCAGGATTTCCGATTCCGTGACGGACTTGGCGCCCTTGTACTCGATGCGGCGGATGACCGGGCGCTCTTTCACGTAGAAAACGACGATGCGGCCATCTGCGCGGTCGGGGCTGGGCTCGACCTCGAGGCGAATATCTTCAAAGAACTGCGTATTCCAGAGCGCTTGAAAATCGCGGCGCAGCGACTCTTCGTTGTACACATCGCCCTCACGCGAAAAAATGCGCGCTTTCAGGGTATCGCGCGGGATGCGGCGATTGCCGACGATTTCAATGCGCTGGATGACTGCCGGGGAAGACTGCTGGGCGAAAAGCGGAGGGGCTCCCGCCGCTCCAACACACAAGAGGAGCAGCGCGGCGGCCCAACGAAGACAGAGTTTTTTTATCGCGGCCGTCGTAAAATTCAAGGCCGCTCCCCCCAACCCAAGATATGTGCTCCTCGCCCGGTCAACCCCCGAAGACCAAGCTTGCGCGTGTAGGATTCTCAGTGCGCGACCGGGGTTGCTTCCAGGACCTGCCGGAAGCTGAGGCCCTCACCGGAAACGTACACCTCCAGCGTGGCTGGACGTTGCAAGCCACCCTGAATGAGCGTCTCGGAAAGCGGGTCCTCGACGTATTTCTGTAGCGCGCGCCGCAACGGACGCGCGCCGTAATTGCGGTCCCCGCAGGTTTTTTCCAGTATCCACTGGCGCGCTTCCGGCGTCAGCACGATCTGCACCTGGCGGTGGATCAGCGTGTCGTTGATTTGCCCCGCCAGCAAATCAATGATGCGCAGCATGTCTTCATCCACCAGCGGATTGAAAATGATGATTTCATCCAGGCGGTTGAGGAATTCCGGATTGAACAGCCGCTTCACTTCGCTCATCACCATGTCTTCCATCTTGGCGCTGGCGGTGTCTTCGGAGGCGGATTGAAATCCGAGCGCCGAGCGCTTCTGCAAGTGCCGCGCGCCGATGTTGGAGGTCATGGTGATGATGGAATTGCGGAAGTCCACCGTGTTGCCGATGCCGTCGGTCAACTGTCCGTCCTCAAAGACTTGCAGAAGAATATTGTACACATCCGGGTGCGCCTTTTCGATTTCGTCGAGCAGAATGACGGAATACGGCGTGCGGCGGATGCGCTCGGTCAACTGGCCGCCTTCTTCGTAGCCCACATAGCCCGGAGGCGCGCCAATCAGTTTGGAGACGGAGTGCTTCTCCATGTATTCGGACATATCAAAACGGATCAGAGATTTTTCGCTACCGAAGAGGAACTCCGCCAGGCGGCGCGCGACCTCCGTCTTGCCCACGCCGGTGGGGCCAAGAAAGAGGAAGCAGCCGACGGGCCGCAGGGGCGATTTCAATCCGGCGCGGCTGCGGCGGATGGCGCGGGCCAGCGCGGTGATGGCTTTGTCCTGGCTGATGACGCGCTTGTGCAGCTCCACCTCGATGCGCAGCAGTTTTTGCTGCTCGTCTTCCTTGATCGAAGTGACGGCCACGCCCGTCCAGCGCGCCACCACTTCTTCGATGTCCTCGCGCGTGACGATGCCCGTCGAGGAATCGTCCAGCTTCAGCTTTTCCCGCAACGCGCGCAGCAGTTCTTTTTCTTTGCGCTCTTCTTCCGAATAGAAACGCGCCTTCTCAAATTCGTGATTGGCGATGGCCGTTTCCATGCGGTGCGTGATGAACTTCACGCGTTTCTGGGCCTCGGTAATTTCTTCGGGCAGCATGGACTGGCGCAGCTTGACGCGCGCGCCGGCCTCGTCAATCAGGTCAATGGCCTTGTCGGGCAGAAAGCGATCTGGAATATAGCGGTTGGAGTGATAGACGGCGTACTTGATGGCTTCGTCCGTGTAGCTGACGGCGTGGAATTTTTCGTAGCGCTCGCGCACGCCTTGCAAAACGCGGATGGCTTCCTCTTCGTTCGGCGCGGAAACTTTTACGGCCTGAAAGCGCCGCTCGAGGGAGCGGTCCTTCTCCACGGACTTACGGTACTCGGCGGGCGTGGTCGCGCCGATGCACTGAATCTCGCCGCGGCTCAGCGCCGGCTTCAGAATGTTGGCGGCGTCGAGCGAACCTTCTGCGGAGCCGGCGCCGACCAGCGTGTGCAGCTCGTCAATGAAGACGATGGCGTTCTGGCTCTCCATCAATTCCTTCATGATGGTTTTCAGGCGCTCTTCGAACTGCCCGCGATATTTCGTGCCCGCGACGATCAGCGAAAGGTCCAGCGAAAGGATGCGCTTGTCGGCCAGGAACGGCGGCACGTCGCCGTCGGCGATGCGCTGGGCCAGGCCTTCGACGATGGCCGTTTTGCCCACGCCCGGCTCGCCGATAAGCACGGGATTGTTCTTCGTGCGGCGACAGAGAATTTGTACAACTCGCTCGAGTTCGCGGTCGCGCCCCACCAGCGGGTCGAGCTGGCTTTCCATGGCCGCCTGCGTGAGGTCGCGGCTGAACTCGCTAAGCAGCGATGTTTCCTTCGGACGGTTGACCGGAACTTTTTCGCTGCTGGAACGCGCCAGTTCCTCGCGCAGCGCGGAAAGCCGCAGGCCGCGCTCGTGGAGAATTTCCGCGCCAAAACATTTTTCTTCGCGCAGGATGCCCAGCAGAAGATGTTCGGTGCCGACGTGTTTGTGGCTGAGGCGCTCGGCCTCTTCGGAGGCGTGGTTCAAGATGCGCTTGCATTCCTGGCTGAGCGGAACTTCGACGGACGTGGAAATCCGCTCGCGGATGGTAATGCGCGATTCAATCTCTTTGCGGATGGATTCGATGGAACCGTGCGAGCGCAGGAAGCGATTGGCGAGGGCCTTATCTTCGCGAAGCAGGCCGAGCAGCAGATGCTCCGTCTCGATGAACGGGCTGCCATACTGGCTGGCCTCGTACCGGGCGAAGAAGATAACGCGCCGCGCTTTTTCCGTGTACTTCTCGAACATAGGTTACCCGATCTCTCCCCTGACCTGCGCCCCGGGCCGTTCGGAGATGCTGGACGGCTCAAGGATGCCGTGCTCCAACTGCAAAACGCGGTGGCAGCGCCGTGCCAACGCCAGATTATGCGTGGCGAGGATGGAAGTCAGGCGGTGCAACCGATGCAGGCGCTGCATGAGTTCGAAAATGGCCTCTGCGTTCCCTTCGTCCAAATCTCCCGTCGGCTCATCGGCCAGCAGCAGCGCCGGACGGCCTACAAGAGCGCGTGCAAAAGCAACCCGCTGCTGCTCTCCGCCGGACAATTCGCCGGCCAGGTGGTGTGCGCGGGCCGTAAGGCCCACCTCTTCGAGCCACTGGCGCGCGATCTGCATCGCCTCCGCTGCGGGAGTCCCGCGCAGCAGAAGCGGCATGGCCACATTCTCCGCCGCCGAAAAGTCCGGCAGCAAATGGTGCCGTTGCCAGACAAACGCCACACGGCGATTGCGATAGTCCGCGACTTCCGCGGCCGTCAGCGACTGAAGCGAATGCCCAGCGAAGTATATAGCACCGCTTGTTGGCGTGTCCAGCGCGGCCAGGAGATGCAGGAGCGTGCTTTTTCCAGATCCGGAAGGCCCGACGATAGCTACAAGCTCCCCTTCGTTCACGGAGAGATTCACGCCAGCCAGAACGGTGAGATCGGCGTCACCGGATCGGAAAACTTTGCGCAAATTCTCCGCGCGAATCACCGATTCGGCGGTAGCGGAGGCGGACGAATCGCTCGCGCTGCCCGATCGGGGCTTCTCCGTGGCCTTCATGGTTCCCTGCGCGGTCATGTTCTGCTTTCCTGCCAACTTCGCTGGCGGCTGCGACACGAATCAAACGCCCGCGTGACAAATTAGATGCCAGAAGCTCACCGCCCGACTAGCTGCAGTTAGGTGTGAAATCACCCCAACATGAGAAAGTGATTGCCTCTTTTCCCTCTCGATGCAGCATGCACCAAAATGAACTCGAAATCCCAGATTCTGGAACGGCCCCAAATCCTTGTCCTTGTGCCGATTGTAGCACGCAAAAAGCAGGCGGCCCGGGCCTGACCACATGCACGGTGTTCCGAAATTCCATACAGCAAGATTAAGTGCACGTCGGAAGCCAAAGCGCTGCGCTTTCCCGCGCGTCGGTAGCGCCGACATGCCTAGCGATAGACATCGCGCCGGTGTCCGATTTTGTAGATTTCGATGACTCGCGCCTCGTCGTCAATGGTGTAAAGGATGCGGTAGTCGCCTTGCCGAACGCGAAAGCCATCCCCAGTAGCTAGCTTGTGGCAACCCGTGGGCCGCGGACTTTCGCCAAGGCTTTCGATGACACGAACGATGCGTTCCACATCGCGGGAGGGCAAGCGGCGCAGTTCGCGCTCTTCGATGCGCTTCATGCGGAGTGTGTAAGGGCGGCTTAGGAAGATCACCTAGCGGATGATGCCGTCCTTTTTCAGATCGCGAAGCACAGCAGCAAACGGGCGGCTCGGCTCTTTAGCGCGTTTGCGGATCGCTTCAGCGTCCATGGCGTCTTCGGCAAGGCTGAGCGCCAGCGCTTCATTCACCAATTCCGAAAGTGCGCGGTCAGTGAGCGCAGATTTCAATTTCAGCGCGCGAAAAAGCTTTGTTTTCAAATATACGGTAGTTCTCTGAGTGTCAGCCATGGTACCCCTTCAGCGGCACTATAGCACTATAACGTCAAAACGTCAAAACGTCACTCTTCATTCAAAGCGTAGCAACTGCGCCGGAAGGATCCGCGACGCCGCGCGCGCGGGATAGTACGTGGCCAGCACGCTGATGAGCAGCGTCGCCGCCACAATCCACAGCGCGTCGAGCGCGCTGGCATGAAAGGGCACGTATGGAACGGCATAGATTTGCGGATCGAGGCGAATCCAGCGGCCCGCGTCCGCCGCCCAAGCGAGCGAATAGCCAAGCGCCAGTCCGATGGTCATGCCGAACGCGCCCACGGCGAGGCCTTGCCAGATAAAAATGTTGCGGATTTGTTCGCGGCGCGCGCCCATGGACATCAGCACCGCAATGTCGCGCGCTTTGTCGGAAACGGTCAGGGCCAGCACCACAAGAATGTTCAGACCGGCGACAAATGTAATCAGCCCGATGAAAATCGCCGTGACCAGTTTTTCCAGGCGTAGCGCACGGAACAGCGCGCGGTTTTGGTCCATCCACGTGCTGACGGAGTAGCCCGGCCCGGCCACACGCAGAATTTCCTGCGCCATTTCATCCGTGCGGTCCAGTTGAGCGATGCGGAATTCGAGCACGCCGGCCAGGTCCGACGTGCCCGCGAGGCCTTGCGCCGAAGCCAGCGTGACAAATCCCCAGTTGGCGTCGTAGTCGTAGAATCCGGAATCAAAAATCGCCGTCACGCGAAATCGCCGCGTGCGCGGCACCATGCCAAACGGTGTCAGACGCCCCTGCGGGCTGGTCAGCGTGACGTATCCGCCGGCGGCAATGGCAAGCTCCTGCGCCAGCGTGTGGCCGATGAGAATCGCTTCGATGCCGTCGGCGTCGGGAGCAAAGTCCAGCGCGCCCTTCCCTGCTCCCCCGGCGAGGCGATTCAGAATTTCGTTGGATTGCTTTTCGAGTGCGGGATCTATTCCCTTCACCATCAAGCCGCGCGCTCTACCTCCGGAAGAAAGCAGGACGGTCTGATAAATGGCAGGCGCCGCCGCACGCACGCCGGGAAGCGCACGCAGCTTTTCAAGTAGCGCGCGATAGTCGGAAATTCCTCCAGCGGACGTGCGCGTCAAGTTGATGTGCGCGGTGACGCCGAGCAGGCGATCTTGCAGCGTCTTGCGAAAGCCGGCGTTCATCGCCAGCGCCACCACCAGCGTGCCCACTCCTGCCGCGACCCCGAGAACCGCGAACAGAGTAATCAAGCGCAGCACAGTCGGCTTGTTGGGGGAGCGCAAGTAGCGCAGCGCGACCATCCATTCGAATTTCATTTTTTCTCGTCGGCGGGCGACTCCGCGGACGCAGCCGGCGCTTCCGGCCGCATCAGCGGGAACAGAATGACGTCGCGGATGGAGTGCGAATTCGTCAACAGCATGGTCAGGCGGTCAATGCCCACGCCTTCGCCGGCCGTGGGCGGCAGGCCGTGGCAGAGCGCGCGGATGTAGTCGAGGTCGAGTTCCTTGGGCACTTCGTCCCCGCCACGAGCGATCTGTTCGCGGAAGCGGCGCTCCTGCTCTTCAGGATCGTTGAGCTCGGAGAAGCCGTTGCCCAGTTCGAGGCCGCCGGCAAAAAACTCGAAACGCTCGACGAGCGACGGATCGTCATCGCGCTGCTTGGAAAGCGGCGAGATGTCCGTCGGAAAATCGAAAATGAACGTCGGCTGGATGAGCTGGTCTTCGGCAACGTGCTCGAACAGCAGCGCGGTGCAGAAGCCGTCCGAAGCGCCGCTGGGCACGTGCGCCAGGTCCTTTCCCTTTGCCGCGGCCCACTTGTTGTAACGCTCGATGTTCGCCGCAGGGCCGCCCGGTTTCGCAAGCTCGGCGGGCGTGGGAACTGCGCCGGCTTCCGCGGGCCAATATTTGCAGATGGCCTCGCGCATGGAAAGCCGCTGCCACTTGGAAAAGTCCACCGTGTGCTCGCCGAATGGAATGGAAGTCGAGCCGCAGACTTTCTGCACCACGCCGGTGATGAGCTCCTCGGTCAAGTCCATCAACTCGCGGAAATCGCTGTAAGCCTGGTAGAACTCGAGCATGGTGAATTCCGGGTTGTGCTGCGTGGAAATGCCTTCGTTGCGGAAGTTGCGGTTGATTTCGTACACGCGGTCGAGCCCGCCGACCACCAGGCGCTTCAGATACAGCTCCGGCGCGATGCGCAGGTAGAGGTTGATGTCCAGCGTGTTGTGATGGGTGATGAACGGGCGCGCGGTGGCGCCGCCGGCGATGCGATGCATCATCGGCGTCTCCACCTCGATGTAGCTGCGCCCGTCGAAGAAGCTGCGGATTGCGCGGATGATTTCCGCGCGCTTGATAAAAATGTCGCGGACCTCTTTGTTGGACAGCAGGTCCAGATAGCGCTGGCGGTAGCGCAGCTCGACGTCGGACAGCCCGTGCCACTTTTCGGGCAACGGCAACAAGGACTTCGTGAGCAGGGTGAGCTTCTCCACCCACACGGAGAGCTCGTCAGTCTTGGTGCGAAAGAGGTGTCCCTCGACGCCGATGATGTCGCCGAGATCCAGCAAGCGGAAAAGCTCGAACGCTTTCTCGCCGACAATGTCGAGCTTGACGTAAATCTGCAGCCGGCCGCCCTGGGCTTGCAAATGCGCGAAGCCCGCTTTGCCCATCAAGCGCAGGGTCATGATGCGCCCCGCGAGGCGCACGGGAACTTTGCCCGCTTCCAGCGCGTCTTTCGTGCTCGCACCGTAGCGATCCACGATTTCTGCGACGGTGTGGGAAGATACGAAGCGATGCGGATAGGGATCGTGGCCGAGCGCGGCAAGCTCTTTCAGCTTTTTCTGGCGCTGGAGGTATTGGTCGAGAGGCTCAAAGGGCAAGCGCAGTTCCTTTCCCTACAGTTCGCGGGCGAGTATAGCGAGCGGCTTCCGAAAGCGTCAAGGGAGCCGCCAACTCCCGGCAGAACTAAAAAATTAGACGGGAGCCGCGGTCAGGTATAATAACTTGCGGCGAGCCTGGAGGCACAGTGGGACAACTTGGTGCCCGGCAGAGAATCTCCGTGGAGGAGTGTGTCCGCGCAGAATGGGTTTCGCATCTGCCCGGCGATCGCCAGCAGCTTTTCCGCGACGTCGTCATTTCCCTGGAAGCAACCTACACCATGATGAGCGTGGCCTTGAACGAGGCCATGGTGCTGCGCGCCAAGGGACAATTGGTGCAAGCGCGCGCGCAGGCCGGCGTGTGCGGGGAGCTCGGCGAGCGGCTGGCGCGCAAGGTCGGCATCCTGCTCCAGGGCATGAAGAGGCACGGCGAAAACATGACCGCCTGGCCGGTGGTGCTGCCGCTGACCTCTTCCAACTTCCGGCACTCCGAAGCGCGCCTGGCGGCGGGGCTCGAATGGATCCTGCACAAGCTCATGCCCAGCGTGCGCCTGCGCTTTTTCCACAAGCTGCGCGTGCTGCGAACCTCCGTGCAGGGACTTGCGCGCAAATTCAATGCCACGGCTCGGGAGATTTCTGAGAATCAGAGCGTCGAGCCCTCCGCCGCGTGGCAGGAGCTGGATTACTTGCATTACGATCTGAACACCTGCCTGCGCGAAGCCATCGTCACCTTAAAGTGTTTCCTGCGCGGCATGCCCGACGATTTGTTTGCCGTATTTCAGCAGCAATTGCGCGGGATTCCCAAGACTCCTGCCGAAGAGCAGGCCGCCAGGCTGATTGGCTCGAAGAGCGCTCAGAACCTGGTGGCGCAGCTGATTACCCCCTTCCCGCCGCGATAGCGAACGCCCGCCCGCAGCCTTCCCGGTCGTGTCCAGCCGGGGCATTTTTTTCAGAAAACTCCCGCAAGACAATAGACGCACAGGACGATTCCGGCGACAATAGGCAGCCGTGTCCCGGCACCAGGACAATTTGGAAGCCGCCGGACAGGGAATTTCTTGCGCATGGCGGGGTATGCGCAAACGACTTGCCGAGGCGGGACATCCGCGCGGAGCAGGGACAACTTCAGGAGCATGGGAGGCATCCCAGTAGACGGATGCGTCCCGAACGGGACCGTGGCCCGAACGAGACGAAACGATGCCGGCGAGCTGACGGAAGCGGAGGCCATTCGCCTGGCGCAGCGTGGCGACGCCGCAGCGTTTGAACGGTTGTACCGGTTGCACAACCGCCGCGTGTACTCGTTGTGCTTGCGGATGGTGAGCAATACGGCGGAAGCGGAAGATCTGACGCAGGAAGCGTTCCTCCAGCTTTTCCGAAAAATTCAAACGTTCCGCGGCGAGTCAGCGTTTTCCACGTGGCTGCACCGGCTGGCCGTTAACGTCGTGTTGATGAAGTTGCGGAAGAAGAGCCTGCCGGAGACGTCGCTGGAAGAGATTACGGAACCGGACGAGGAGAGCGGCGGTCCGCGGAAGGATATCGGGGCGCTGGATCAGTTGCTGACAGGGTCGATTGACCGGGTGAATCTGGGCCGCGCCATCGAGCAACTGCCTCCGGGGTACAAGACAGTGTTCGTGCTGCACGATGTGCAAGGCTACGAGCACAACGAAATCGCCGGGATCATGAAATGCTCGATCGGGAATTCCAAGTCGCAATTGCACAAGGCGCGCATGCGGTTGCGGGAATTGTTGCACGAAGCGGAGCGCGCCAAGGCGCGCGAGAAGCGCGAAGCCGCGAAGCAGGAACAGGATTCGACAGAGCCGGGGCCGCCAGCCGACGCAGACTAGCAGGACGGCGGGGCCGGTGATGCAGAAGGAAGAAGACCATGAAGTGCAGTGAGTTTTTGATGTATTCCGATGAATGGATGGAAGGCGGGCGGATGCCGGCTGCGGCCGCGCACGTGCAGGAGTGCGCGCGTTGCCGCGGGCTGATCGCGGAGATGGAAGCGATCGCGCAGGCGGCCGCCGGACTGGCCGCCGAAACGCCCGAACCTTCCGAGCGAGTATGGACGGCGCTGCGCGCGCAACTGGAATCCGAAGGCCTGATCCGGCAGCGCGGGTTGGGCGCATGGTTCGCGGACGTCTTTGCCGCCTTACCACGGCCTGCGCTGGCCGGCGCTTACGTCGCCGTGCTGCTGGCGGCGCTGGTGCTGGGCAGCATTTCCATGACGTCGGTGCAAGAGGCAACGGATTCGCAGCGCGCATTGGCTCCGGGCCTAATGCTGCAGCCGCAGTTTGCCCAGGCCGAGCAGCAGGAAATGGTCAAGCTGCACCGCCACGACCCGGCAGTGACCGCTAGCTACCGCGATAACCTGGAAATTGTTGACAAGTTCATTGTGCTGTGTGAAAAAACGGTACGCGAAGAACCCCGAAACCAGATGGCACGCGAGTATCTCTATTCTGCTTACCAGCAGAAGGCGGAACTTCTGGCGTCGATGACGGAGCGCGCAACGGGAGGCGACGAATGAACGCCGGAAGTGAATCCAAGAACTGGCTGACCCGAACCGCGCTGTGCGCCGTGGGCGGACTGCTGCTGGCCACTGCGCCGGCGGCCTCTGCACACCGCGTTGAGAAAACTTTTCAAGTGACCACGCGCCCGGTCGTCTCCGTGCGCAACGACAACGGACTCATCAGTGTGAAGTCGTGGCAAAAAAACGAAGTCTTGGTGGTCGCCAACCACGCCAGCGACAAGGTGGAAGTGGACGCCGATCAGCGCGGCAACCGCATTGACATCACCACGCATGTGTTGAACCAGAGCGTGACCTCCGACGAGCTGAAGGCCGACTTCGAGATCAGCGTGCCGGAAGAAACCGAGCTGCAAATCAAAAATGATACCGGCACCATTGCCGTGGTCCGCGTTTCCGGCGATATGACCTTTGAGACGGTGATGGCGGATGTCAATCTGGAAGAGGTCGCGGGCTACCTGGTCGTCAAAACGGTGAGCGGATCGCTCAAGTGCGTGCTGTGCGCGGGGCGCATTGAAGTGAATTCCATCAGCGGAAATGTGCGCTTGATTCAGCCCATCAGCCCGAACGTGAAAGCGCAAACGTATTCCGGCAGCATCTTCTTCGACGGAGATTTTCAACCGGGGGGCGTGTACGTGCTGAAGAACCACCGCGGGCCCATCGAGGTTAAATACACAGACAGTGATTCCTTCGACCTGCGCGCCACGTCCATTTACGGCAAAGTGGACCAGGAGCCGTCGCTGCGGCTGAAGCCGCCCGCACACGAGCGGCGCATCGCCCCGGGGGTTTCCAACAGCTTGTTCGGCACGTACAACTCCGGAGCGGCGCGTGTCGAACTGACTTCATTCAGTGGTACAATCTCCATCCGCAAGCGCTGAGCCAACAAATCCAGAGACGATCGAGCGAAATGCCGCCTGCCGGCGAAATACAAAACCGAAAACTGATTTGCCTGGCAGGTTTCATGGGCAGCGGGAAAACCACTGTGGGCCAGTTGTTGGCCCGGCAGATGGGCTGGCATTTCGTGGACCTGGATACGGCGATTGAGGAGCGCGCTGGCTTGAGCATCCCGGCCATCTTCGAACGTATGGGCGAGCCCGGGTTCCGCGAGTTGGAGCAGGAAGTACTCCAGCGGACACTGGGCGAGGCGGCCGGGCGCCAGAGGCCCACCGTGGTGGCGCTGGGCGGTGGGACGTTTGCGCAGCCGCAGTGCTTCGCGCTTCTGCGCGGCACGGGGTGCGCGGTCATCTGGCTTCAGTGTCCGATCGAAAACCTTCTGTCGCGGTGCGCCGTCATCACCAACCGCCCGTTGTTTCGCGACGCGGCCAGCTTTCGGAAATTATATGAGCAGCGGCTGCCCTTCTATGAACAGGCGGACTTCCGCGTGGACGGCACGCCGGAGCCGCGGCGCGTAGTGGAGCAAATCGTGGCTCTCGGACAATTCGAAAAGGTGATCCCATGAAGGCAATGAAACTTGCGGCAGCGGCCTGCGCGCTTTTGTTGGGCTTCGGAAGCGCCGCCGGACAAAAAGAGCCGGAGCAGAAAGACAAGCCGGCCCCGGTGGCGCCTGCGCTGCTGGCGGCGGAGCGCGGAAAATTCCGCATCCTCATCAGCGGGCAGCAGGTGGGCACGGAAGAATTTTCCATTGCCCGAAACGGCACGGAATGGCTTTCCAAATCCAGCGTGGAAATCAAAACGCCGGCCGCGGGAAGCTCCAAAGTTACCGCCGAGTTGCGACTCTCTCCGGACGGCAGGCCGCTCGGCTACCAGTGGACCGGGCTGGGAGACAAGAAAGTTTCCGGCACCATCGTCTTCAAAGAAGGCTCCGCGGACATGGAATTGAAAACGGAGGGCCAGCAGCCCTTCACGCAGGAGTTTTTGCTGGATGCAGCCCGCGTGGTGATTCTCGACAACAATTGTTACCACCACTACGGTTTGCTGGCGCGCGTCTACGACTGGAACGCTAAAGGAGTGCAGACCTTTACCGTGTTGAGCCCCCAAGACCTGGCCGCCGGCAAGGTGACCGTGGAGTGGGCTGGGCCGCGCGATCTGGACGGGGTCAAAGCGGAGCTGCTGCGCGTGCGCAGCTCCGACCTGGAGATTGAATTGTACGTGAGCGCCGGAAAGCTCCTTCAGATGGCGGTGCCGATTTCCAAGGCGGAAATCCGAAGAGAATAAGCATCGCGACGTCCGCCCCGGAAGCAGAAACGACAAAAAAACCCGGCCCTGCATTGCGGGACCGGGTCTTTTCCTTTTGCCGATGAGGTTGGCTAGAGCGCGGTGCGGCGAGTAATGCGGCGCCGCTCGGGTGGTTTCGGCTGTTCCATCTCCACATTGAGCGTGACTTCCCCGCCCTTGCGGATGACGCCGACGCTTATGGCTTTTTGTTCGCGTTTTGCGCGTAGTTTCTCGCGCATTTCGGAGAGCGAGCGCACCTTGTCCCCGTCAATCTTGGTAATCACGTCGCCCGCCTTCATTCCCGCCTTTTCCGCCGGAGAACCGGAATTCACTTCGCGTACGAGAATGCCTTCCCCGCCGGGCGCGCCGAAATAAGCTCCGAGCTGCCCGCTGATGTCTTCCGCGCTGATACCCAGCGTGGGTGTGCGCGAAGCAACGACGATATTGGGCATGTCAAACCGGAACATGTTTCCGTCAAAGTTGAAATCGCGCGGGCCGGCAAACGTAAACGTTCCCCTCATGCGGTCGCTGTTGCTGCCCAGCGTGACGCTGATGTTCTGCGCGCGCCCCTCGCGCCACACCGTCAATTGCGCGGAGCGCCCGGCCAGCGATTCGCGGATCAGGCGGCGGAACTGCGTGGTGCTCTCGACGCGCTGCCCGTTGAATTCGGTGACCACGTCGTTGGCTTTCAGGCCGGCCTTGGCTGCGGGGCTTTCCTTTTCCACTTCCGTGATGAGCACGCCGCGCTCCGCCGGGAGCTTCAACTGTTTCACCTTCTCCGCGTCCACGTTGGCAATCTGCACCCCCAGCCAGCCGCCCTCGGAAAGTTCTTGCTCCAGAGCGATCCGCGGCTCGGCGATCACGCGAGCTGCCTTCTCCTGTGCCAGCGCTGCCAGTTCGGCCTGGCGCAGTTTCATGTCGGCGAGCAGAGCCGTACGGCTGGCGGCGAGCTTTGCGGCCAGCTGCTTTTGCACTTTGGCGTTGACCTTGGATTTCACTTCCTGCATGGCGCGCTCGATTTCCGCCTGCGCTTTGGCAAGTTCCGCCTGCACTTCGCGCTGAACTTGCTCCGCCTGCAGCGAGTAGACGGTCGTGGCTTCTGGTGTCGGCGCTTGTGCTCCGGATGCAAACCCGGTCCCCAACGAAAACGCCAGCAGCGCCACCGCGCTCAACAAAATAACAAATCTTGTCTTCATGGCTTCTTCCTCCTGCTCCGAATGCGTCTTGTCTCGTGCGGCTGGCTCAAACCGTCGGCCGCGCTTCGATCACTCGTATGCCACCATTCACCGTCCGCACTTTCACTGCGGCTCCGCCGCGCCCGAGGCGCCCGTGAAAATCATGCGAGCTGAGTTTGCCGTTGAGCATGACCGGGAGCTCGGAACGGAAGTCGCCGTTCATGCTGAGAATGTCCAGCTCGGCATCGGCATTGGCCGGCAGCGCCAGCAATACAGACCCATTGACGGTTTCAATCGAAATTGGTGAGCCGGGCGGGAGCTCTTGCAGCTCGATTTGCACATTGCCGTTGGTGGATCGCGCATCAAAGCGGCCGGCGCCTTCGAGCAGTTCCACATTGCCGTTCACCGTGCGCAGCAGGCCGGAGCCGGCCACGCCGCGCACGCTCACGGAGCCGTTAATCGTCTCCACGCGTCGCAGGATGACGCGCGCGGGAACACGAATGTGATATTCCACGCTGACGTCAATGCCCTCGCTCTCGGGATACAGCGTGCGCACCGCTACTTCGCCCGGCTGGTTGTCCACCACAATCTGCACGCGATTAAGGTCGGCGGAATTTCCCTTCGTGAATTTCCGCGCGCGGATTTCGACGGTTTCCTTGTCCCAGGCGCTGACTTCGACGGAGCCGTTCACATTGGAGATGGCGAACGCGCCCCCGCTGCGCAGCGGCAGGCTGCGCACGAACTCATCGTTCGCGGGCCCCGCCTCGGCGCGCGCCGCCGAGGCGCACCAAAAGGCTATTCCCAGCACGACCGCCAGCCGCAGGCAGCGGTTCATTCTTCGCATGCTTCCCCCTCGCGAACAGATTTGCGGACCCCAGGTATCGGCCCCTTGAGGGCCGGTCAGTTCAACCGGAAACTCAAATCCACGTTGGCGACTACTGCCATGGGCTTGCCATCCACGGTGAGCGGCGTGTAGCGCCATTGCTTTACCGCGTCCGCCGCGGCTCGCGCCAGCACCTCAGGGCCGCTGAGAATTCGCACGTCCTCGACCACACCTTCCGCCGAAACGTACACATCCAGCCGCACCGGGCCTTCGATCCGCTGTTGCCTCGCAAGGAACGGATAGCCGGGGGAAACGGATTGGATGAGTCGCCTCTTTTGTTCGGCGGCATCCACGCGCACGCGCCCGGACCAGAATCCCACGAACCTCCGCTGCCATGCCTGCAAGCGGCTCATCTCGCGCGCGGCATTTTTCGCCTCGGCCTGAGCATGGGCCGCCATTTTCTCGTGCTGCTCGACCAGTTGCGTCTGCATCGCGAGCTGCCGCCCAATTTCTTCCTTGGACATCTTCAGGCGGAATTCGATCTGCCGCCGAAGCACATCGAGGCTGGGCTCAACGCTCAAGCGCGGTGAGCCGCTGTAGCGCAGCCGGATGTTGCCTGTGGCCGTCTTCAGATGCAAAACCTCGCCCCCGCCGTTCAGCGCCGCTTCCGCCCGCACCGTCCGGCCCGCGGGACCCGCATCGGCGTACGTCATCTTCAAAGGGATGCCGGGATCGGCGTCAATGCGCGTTGCCTTTCTGATCGAGCGTTCTGAAGCCGAACCCTCCGGCGGAGATTCGACAGTGGCGTCAATCGAAATCGCCAGCTCCCGCGGGATGTACACGAGGATGTCGCCCGCGCCGGACTCCAACTTCGACGGGCCGAGCAGTTTGCCCTCGGGGATGAACCACGCCGTAATCGTGCCCGACGCGGTGGAAGCATGGATGGCGCCCTGCACTTTCGTCAGGAATATGCTGCCGCCGCCGGAATCCAGTTGCGTCGGGCCGATGACCTTGAGCACTCCAATGTTGCCGCCACCGGTGGACGCGCGGATGCTGCCGGACGCTTCTCCCAAATCAATGCGCCCGCCGACGGTATGCGCGATGATGCCTTCGCCGGCGCGTTCCAGTGAAATATTGCCGCCACCGGATTCCAGTTGCGCGGTTCCCTGCACCGAAGCCGCGTGAATGTGTCCGCCCGCGGTCCGAATCACCGCGTCGCCCTGCACGTTTCCCACAGTGATATGCCCGCCTGCAGAAATGGCGCTGAGATCGGCGGCCACGTCCTGCACGGTGATGTGCCCGCCCTGGGTCTCCAGCCGCGCCGGGCCACCCACCCCCGCCGCGGTGATGTTGCCGCCTCCGGTCACGAGAGAAATCTGCCCGTCAATGCTTTCCGTTTCGATGTTGCCGGACTGCAGGTTGATATCCAGCTGAAAATTGCGCGGCACACTTACTTCAAAGGTCACCCACAGGTGGCCGCGGAATTCACGCCAGGGCACGCGCGCACCGATAAACACTCCGTCCGGCATGGTGCGCGCGGAAACGACAAACCGCGACACATACATTTTCGCGTTGGGCTGGCTCGCATCGGCCTCCACGCGCACGCGATAGCTTACCTGCCCCGAATTTTCCGTGCGCACACGGACGTTTCCAATGTCCGACACCAGCCGCAACCGCTGGCCATCGCGCACGGCGAACGAGCCGGACTTTTCCTCAGAGATGCGCGCACTTTTCGCGGGAGCTTGTGCTTCGCGCGCCTGCGCCAGTGCGGCGGGCGAATTCGCGCCCAGCGCCGCCACCAACGCTAGCAGCCACCCGACTTGGAATCGTGTCTTCATCGCAATCAAATTTGCTGAGAGCTCTCCAGCTTCAATACTGCGCGCGCGTGCCCAGCTGCCGCACCGCGGCCGCGCTTTGCAGGCGAACATAGGAGTTGGAATCGTTCTGCATACGATCGCGCAGCACCTTGAGCAGCTCGGCGTCCGCCGCGCCCGCCAGCGCGGGCCGATCGGCCATGGCGCGCAGCGCATTGATGGCCTCGATGCGCACGCCCGGATTGTCGTCGCGCAGCAGCGCATCCATGAACGTCTTGCGCACCGCGGCCTCCTGCTCGAATCCGCGCAGCGCTTCCAGCGCCTTCAGGCGCACGCCGGGGTTGCGGTCGTTGCGCGCCGCAAAGCAGAAGGCGCCGCGCACGTCCGCGTCGCCGCTGCGCGACCGCAAAGCTTCCAGGGAATCCAAGCGCAGCCCGGAATCAAATTGCAGGTTATTCTGCAGCACATAGAGCAGTGCCCGCCGTACGTCGCTATCGTCCGGCGTGCCGGTGCGCACGCGAGACTCTTCTCCCACGTAATACACCTGCACGCCGGACTGGTCTGCTCCGGCGCCGGGCACAAAGCTGATGCTGCTCACGTTGCGCAAATCCTGCCCGGAAAGCGTGCTCTCCGGACGCACGACCATCGCGCTGGCGTTCAGCGCCTCCGGCGAAAGCGTTTCGCGATTTTCGAGCCACCGCGGGAGCGTGAGTCCAAGCGCGACACCAAGGATGATCAGCAGCGCGGCGCTCCATGCCGGGCGCACGGTGAACCACGCGCCGGGACGCAGCCACGCCAGCATCCGCTGTCTCCAACCGTGTTGCGCGGCATCGTCCAGCGCATCGCCCAAATCCCCGCGGCACTGCGCAACCAGCGTGGCCGAGGGTTCCGGAGCCTGCCGCGCAACTACGGCCGCGATGAGCTGCTGCTCGCGCGCCAGCGACGCCGCGCACGCCGCGCAGGTTGCCGCATGTTCTTCGATCGCCAGCCGCTCTTCCGGCGTGAGTTCGCCACACGCGTAGAAAACCGCCAATCGTTCGACATCGTTGCACTGCACGGAAATATTTTTGTTCATCGCAAGCCTGCCAATTGCGTCCGCAATTTCTGCGTGGCGCGAAACAACGAATTCTTCACCGTCTCTTCCGACGTCCCCAGAATGTCGCCGATGGCGCGCAGCTTCATCCCGTGATGGTGCTTCAACTCGAACACCATGCGCTCGCGCGAAGAGAGCCGCTCCAGTGCGCGGTCAATGTGA